>CAYMGG010000173.1:0-11017 GCA_964389915.1 uncultured Planctomycetaceae bacterium | reverse complement strand
ATGGGGGCCTCTTGGCGGTTGCCGGCAAATCTGGACCGGGCTTCACGCTGGCCCGACCGACAGGGAATCCGGGATGGCGCGCCGCTCCGCCGGCCGGATGGCCGCCGAGACAGCCGCCTAATCCTAAAGCCGCCTCCGCCGCGAGTCAATGCCAAAGCCTTCCGGCCCGGCCGTTCGAAATTACTTAACCAGGTAAGCGGCAAAATGATAGGGGCGGCATTCGCTTTGATTTCGCGCGCCAGGGGGAGGGTCCGATTTTTGGCGGACTCTCCGGTCCGCGAGAGCCACGCGAGCTTTTCCGTTTCTCCGCCGGTTCTCCCTCCCCCTCCGGGGGAGGTGGAGGTTCCCCGGGAGCCGGAAAAGGCTGGCCCTTATCCGGTCTGGGAGTTGTGGCTGGTATCCCGTCAGTCATGAAAAGCCGAATCAAACCGCAGGGGGGGATTTATCCCCCCCTGCGGTTTTGAAGCAACCGTATCCGGCAAATGAAGGTTGATGGAGTGCTAGCCGACGAACCCGCTCTCCTGCAACCAAGCCGCGCAGAGCTCGGGCCAGGCGCGCAGGACCGGGTTGTCGGCCGCCAGGCCCACGCCGTGGCGGCCGTGGGGAAAGACGTGCAGGGCGAAGGGCACGCCGTTCTGGCGCAGGGCCGAGGCGAAGAGCAGGCTGTTCTCCACCGGCACGGCCTGGTCGTCGCCCGTATGCCAGATAAAGGCCGGCGGGGTCTGGGGCGTGACCTGGGTTTCGTTGGAGAGGTTCTGCAACAGGTCGGCCGGCGGATTTTCGCCCAGCAGATTTTTGGCCGACCCGCCGTGGCCCAGCTGGCCGAAGCTTACGACGGCATAGCAGAGGACCAGAAAGTCCGGGCGGCAGCTCTGGCGTTGGACCGGATCGGCCGCGGCCGGGTCACCGGCGTCGAAGTGCGTGCCGGCCGTGGCCGTCAGGTGGCCGCCGGCCGAGAAGCCCAGGATGCCCAGCTTGCCGGGGATTACCCCCCAGGCGGCGGCGTTGGCCCGGACCAGACGCAGGGCCCGCTGGGCGTCATGCAGCGGGGCCGGGTGGCGGTGGGGCGCGACCCGGTATTTGACCACGAAGGCATGCATGCCGACCTGGTTGAGCCATTCGGCGATCGGCTGGCCCTCGTGATCGGCCAGGTGGCAGTAGCCGCCGCCGGGGCAGACCACCACCGCGCCGCGCGGAGCCGAGGCGGCGGCGAAATAGGGCGTGAGAGTGGTTTCGATCGCCCCCTCGCCCCAGAGTTTGAAGGGTTGGCCGTGAACGGGACGGGTACTCATGTTGCTTTTCCTTTCGTTGATATTCGCGGAGGGTTGGTATGAGTGACGGCCGGAGCTAAATTCCGGGTTAGCCGTATATGGTAAAAAGAAGAATCATCATTACAACATAGGCTCCCAGCAGGGATAGCAGCGCTAAGCCGACGGATTTCCAGGTGACCGCCGGCAGGCCGGCCACGGGCTCGCCTTTGGCTTCTTGCAGGTGGAGCTGGATTCGGGTTCGGATGGCCATCAGGAAAGCGGCGGCAAAGACGGAGTACAAGGAAGTGATCAGGGCCACGGCCAAGCCGCAGGTCAAGGCTTGAGGGTCATTCATGCCTTGGCGCAACATGGCAATCAACCCGGTCAAGGTTCCCGCGGTTCCGCTCAAAAACGCGGCCGACACGCCCAACTCGCAGGCTTGGACGGCCAAGCGGCCTTGCGCCGGGGGGATCTGATATTTGTGCAGGTAAGCCAGCCGGTAGAGCAGGCCGAGGGTCTGCCAGCAACCGTCGCACCGTAGGCCGATCACCCAGACCCCGGCCATCATGCCGCCTACGCAAAACAGTGAGGCCGAATCGATGAAGATGGGCAAGTTTTGAATGCCGATCCCGACGATGGCGATGGTGAAGAACCAGATCGCCAGCCCGAGCAGCAGGTTCAGGTCGTAACGCGCCCAGATCGATGCCGGCGTTTTCTCTTCACTCATCGTTTGCCTCCCGCGGGGACGAATGAGGGCAAATCGCTTTGAATCCGGCCGATTCCGGGAGCCCTTTTTGCATAAAAGGTTCCCGGACCCTCCCAAAAACTCTCATCCAGCTTCGCTATTTCGGTCGCTCGGAGGGGAGAATTCCCCGCCGGCGAAATTCGAGCGCTCAAGGCTACGGTGGGCACGAAAACCGGAGCCTCGGCACTTTGTCCATCCGAACGCCGAAGAGTGCGAAGCCGAATAAAGTTTTTTGAAAGAGTTTGAGAAAACTGTTTTTCAAGAAAGTTTTCTCAAACCCCAAAGTGCATTTTTGCGGTTCCTCAACCGGGCGGGCCGGAGTCCATCCTCAGCCCGGCATCTCGCCGCGGGCCAGGTCGTCGAGGGCCTTGGGGCGGATGTGCAGGTCGGCCAGGCCGCGGATGGCGGAGGAGACCTCGGCCTTGGAGCATTCGTATTTCATCTGTTTGATCATCTGCTTGGTGGGGTCGGGGTCGATCTCGGCCACCTCCTGCTGCATCTGCAATAGCGCCGGGATGATGGCCCGGATGCGCGAGAGGTAATGCAGCACTTTGAGGATCTCGGGGGCCACGCCGTTGATCTGTTCGTCGAGTTCCTTGAGCCGGCGGGTGGCGATCTCGTCCACCCGGCCGTCGCGGTGATACTGGGCCGCGCAGAGGGCCTTGCGTTCGGCCAAAGCCAGGCGGATCCATTCCAGATGCTCGGGGCCGAAGCGGGGCAGGGCCAGGTTGTTCGGATCGGAGAGATGCTCGAGCGTCTCCGCGATGTCTTCCGCGCGGATCAATTCGTGGGTCTCGGGAACGATCTGCCGGTCCCGTTCATCCGCCATCGGGGGCGTCCTCCCGGCGGACCTTGACCCGGGTCGCTCCCGACGGGGGCGGGGGCGTGGCGGCCGGCCGGCCGGCGTGCTCTTCGAGGAAGGTGCTGAAGACCTGGCCGAGGTTGGCGGCGCCGCCGCGGGCGGCCTCGGCCGCGCCGCGGGCGGCGGTCTTGAGCCCGCCGAGGAAGGTTTCGAGCGCGCTCGGTTCCTCGAGCGGATCCTCGGCGTGCTGCCGCCAGTCCTCGCTGGTCAGTTCCGCGTCGCGCCAGGCGAAGGCCGAATGGTTCTCGCCCGCCGGCGGCGGAAAGCGGCCGCTGCGCCAGGCGGCGTATTCGGTGGTGGCGCGCCAGGCCTGCAACTCGGTCCAGCGCAGCGGCGCGAACTGGCCTTCGGCGCCGGCGAACATGGTCAGGCCCAGCAGCCGGCCGGGTTTGGTTTCGGCCTGCCGCCGGGCGTAATCTTCGGCCTGCCGGGTCAGGAAGGCCTCGGGCTGGAGTCCGCGGGCGGCGGTCCAGCCGCCGCCCAGCTTGGTCAGCCAGCGGCGCGGCGCGTCCTCGTCTTCGGCCAGCAGGGCGGCCCCCCGGTCGCAGGTGTAGCGCGCGGCCAGCCGCCACTCCTCCAGGGCCAGGCGCGCCCCCAGCAGCAGCGTGCCGCCCATGGGCAGAAACTCCGCGAACCGGGAGAGGAAGTCGGCCACCAGCAGGTACGGCTGGTGGCGGCACTTCAGATGGGTCAGCTCATGCCCCAGCTGGCAGCCGAGTTCGGCCTCGTCGAGCAGTTCGAGCAGGCCCGTGTTCAGGATCAGCACCGGGGTCTCGACCCCCACCAGGCGGGCGCGGGGCTGCGGATCGAGCACGACGAAACCGTCCGGCCGGGGCACGTCCAGCGCGTCGGCGATGGCCTCCAGCCGGGCGTCGAGGTCGGGATAGGTCTGGGCGTCGATCCGGGCGGAATCGGCGGTCAGGGCCAGGCGGACCATTTTTTCGTAGGAATATTTGGCCAGCAGCCCGAAAGCCCAGCGCACGCCGGGCAGTTTTTTGAGGGAACGCAGCCCCTCCCGGTCGCGTTCGTGCAACAGGGCTTCGCCCGGCAGGTCGCAATAATCGCGGTTGCCCATCGCGTAACTCCATTTGCGAGACGCTGTTCGTTATAGCGTGGGGCGGCGGGAATTTCAAGGCTGAAGGAGGAGGAAGCGTGCGGATTCAGCCTTTGAAGGAGAGTTGCAGCAGGATACAGGTGAGCAGATCCGCGATGTGGCCGCGGGTGATGAGGTCGGTTTCCTTGAGGAAGGCCTGATTGATTTCCTTGGCGAACGGGACGGCGTGGGCGAATTCGTTCTGCATCAATTTGGCGGCCAGGCGGCGGATCTGCTGATTCTGGCTGGCCAGGCCGCGGGCCAGTCCTTCCAGGCGCAATTTTTCCGGCAGGCGGGTCAGCACGGCCATGGTCTTGTTCATCTGTTCGCCGGGCAGGTTGGGGGCGGCCAGGGTTTCGACCAGCCGCATCACCACCGTCGGGCTCTCCTCGGCGGCGGGCTCGGCCGGTTTTTCGCCGTCCGCCGGCAGGGGCGGGGCCGGATGAAGTCCGGATTGGTGGGCCGCGTGGGCGGCGGGTTCCCCCGTTCCGATGGCGTCGAGGGCGGCGGAGATGGCGGTCATCATCTCGGTGTCGCTCTCGGCGCCTTTGCGCATGCCTTCCAGGCGTTTCAGGGCGACCGTCCCGGCGGCCGGGCCGATGGCGGCCAGCACCTTGACCGAGAGCAGGCGCACCTCCCGCGCGCCATGCCGGGTGCAGCCCATAACCCGGGTCAGGCTGCCGGCCGCCGTCGGGCCCATCTTGATCAGGACCTGTCCGATCCGTTCGCGCAGGGCGAAATTCGGTTCGTTGAGGTGTTTGCCCAGCTCGTCGGCCGATTCAGTCAGGTCCGCGCCCTGACCGATGAAATCCTCAAGCGCGGTGATCAATTCGTGGCGGGAATTCATGTCCTGGCGGGAGAAGCTGAGCAGGAGTTGGGGCACGGCCTGCGCGGCCAGGGGGCCGCTTTTTTTCAGTCGGGCGATGATTTGGGCGCGTTGAAATTGCTTGGTGGCCCGGTGACCGAAGGCTTCGGCCGCCTTGCGGACCTGCTGTTCGTTTTTATACGGCCAGATGCGGTCGTCGCCGGCCCGGCCGCCGTCCTCCCCCTCCCCGCCGTCGATGGGCAGGTCGCCGACTTCTCCGGGAGGCGATAGATTTTCCGATTCGTCCATGTGCGCTTCCACTCCGGAATTGACTCAGAATGCGGATAGATCGGCGGCTCCGGGGGCGCGCCCGGTTTTAAAACAGAAAATGGGCTGCTTGCCGACTGAATTGGCCGGCAGGCTCGCTGGCAACAATAAATAAAATAACGGTATTCTGTAATTACATTACGTATCTACATGTTGACCAGTAAAAAAGTTTTTACCAAAACAGTATCTTAACTATACTGCGCGCGGTTTATAAAGCAAGGTATCGTGAGAGAAATATCAATCGTGCAAAACGCCAAGGGAGGCGCTATTTTATGCCCCAAGGATATTTTTACGTGATTTTATGCCGCTGGAGTGAGAAAAAGTCAAGAAAAAACCCTATTACCCGGTTGGGTAATAGGGCGAATTGAGTGGTCAAACGGCCGGCGCGCGGCGATTTATTTGCCGGCTTCAGGCTTGGGCAGCATCTTGCCGCCGGCGTAAATGTAGTTCATAAGCTTGTAGGCCAGGCGGGCGGCGGTGAAATCGCTGTTGATGTCGCCCTGGCGGGGGCAGAGTTCGACGATGTCGAAGCCGGCGATCCGGCGGCGGGAGGCGACCTTCTTCAGCAGGCGCAGTACGTTCCACCAGGTCAGGCCGCCCGGTTCGGGATTGCTCACCGCCGGAACGACCGAGGGGTCGAAGCAGCTCAGGTCGACCGAGACGTACACCGGGCTGCGCAGCTCTTCGATCACGTCGTCGTGCCAGCTCTCGTCCTCGGCCCGGGTCAGGTCGGACATGAAGAAGCACTCGACCGGGGTCTCGTCGTCCACGATCCGGCCGAAGGCGTCGCGGCTCAGGGAGCGCACGCCCACCTGGCAGATCTGCGGCTTGGGGGAGAGGTCGAGGATGCGGCGCATCACGGTGTGATGGTTCTCGCCGTGGTTGCCGGCGTCGCTCAGGTCGGCGTGGGCGTCGATGTGCAGGATGCTCAGCTCGTCGCTGCGCGCGAGCAAGGACTGCACGCCCCAGAGGGTGATCGTGCCCTCGCCGCCCAGCAGGCAGGGGACCGCCACCGCGTCGAGCGCTTCGGTGGTGCGGGCCTTGACCCAGCTCTCCAGGTCGGGCGACTGGCGCGCGGCCTGCGGGTCGAGGCAGTGGATGCCCTCGTCCACCAGGTTGAGGCCGGTTTCCTCGTCATAATCCTCGATCTGCCGGGAGGCTTCGAGAATGGCCTTCGGCCCTTCGGCCTGGCCGCCGACGTAGGTGGCCGTGCCCTGGAAGGGGGCGGGGATCAGGGAGAAGAGCGCGCTCGCGAGCGGGGCGCTCTCGTAGCCCAGGAAATTGCCGGTCTCAGACATGAATGACGCTCCTTTGGTTTAGCTTTTGCGCGTTAAAGAGTTGAATCCTATATCAAAAACTCCCGCTGCCGGCAAGCAGATAATGGCCTCCGGCGCGAAAACGGATAGAAAACAGCGAGAGCCACCGGCCCTCGCTGTCCTCAACTACGCTTCTTTTTATACCCGAAAAAAGCGGGCATGCAAACTTATTTCAGGGCGATTGCGGTCGGCGGCTGCGCGTCGTCGTAGAGCTGCACGAGCACCGAGATGCCGTTTTCGGTGCTGCCGATCTGGACCCGGCAGCGTTCGCGCCCCTTCTCGTAGATTTGCTGCTTGATCGGTTGCTTGTCGACTTCCAGGTCCGTAGCCTCGGCCAGGGTCCAGCCGCACTGCTTCATCTGCTCGCGGTAGAAATTGTCGGTCAGGCGGGTGGTCCAGACGCCTTCGTATTTGAAGGTGCCCATCCGGAAGCTGCCGCCGCTGAAGCTGAAGGCCTGATCGCGACGCAGGGTGAAGCCCATCGGCACCGGGATGTCCTCGAACTGCACGTCGCGCCGGACGTAGGAGTCGCCGCGCGCGTCCTTGGGATTGAACGGGATCTTGCTGCCCGCCGGGTAACCGAACTGATTCTTGATGTCTCCGCCGCAACCGGCCAGCAACAGTCCCGCGCCGCCGGCCAGGGCGAATTGCCAAAATCTGCGCATGTTTGCTCTCCTGCCGCCCGCTTCCGGCAATCGGCGGCCACTTATCCATGACTATCGGCATTTGGGCCTGCGCCCTTCAGGGAAACCGCCAAAGGGGGGCTTGGGGCAATTCCCCCGTAAATCTGGGGCCAGCAGTTTCGGCCGCACCGAACCTCTCCCCCGCTCTCCGGGCGGGGATTGGAGGGCGGGTACGCGCCAGCGCCCAACGGTCTCTTTTTGGCGGGCCCTCAGGGGGCGGGCTTGAAGCGCACGGGGGGGAGGCCGAAGCGGCGCTTGAAGTCCTTGGAGAAGTGGAACTCGTCGTAATAGCCGAGCGCCTCGGCGGTCTGGCGGACCGAGCGCCCGGCGGCCAGCAGGGCCTGGGCCCGGTCGAGGCGTTCCTGGCGGATGTAGGCTTTGAGGGACAAACCGAACTCGCGGGGGAAGTGGTGCGAAAGGTACGAGGCCGAGCGGCCGACCTCGGCGGCCAGGCCGGCCAGGGTCAGCTTTTCGCCCAGGTGGGCGCGGATGTGGTCGGCCAATTTCTCCGCCCAGGGCTTGGCCTGGTAGCGGATCAATTCGTTCTCGACCAGGTATTCGCCCAGGTATTGGAGCAGATGCCCCCGGTCGAGCATCTCCCGCCGGCTGGAGCGGGCCAGCCGGGCCCACTGCCGGGCGCCCGGCCCGGCCGGCGGGGCCTCCCGGTCCCGGTCGCGCAGCTGGCCGAAGACGATCGCCCCCAGATAGGTGCCGCGCCGGTCCAGGAGGGGGACGATCCCCTCCAGCAAGCCGGCGTGGCAGTGGTAGACGTGAATCTGGCCGGCGCGCTTGGCCGCGCGCAGGTGCTCGCGGTCGCACTCCCGGCAGCGGGCGTCGAAGCCGGGGACGGTGCGGCGGCAGCGGCGGCAGAAGGGGGACATCTGCTTGATGTGGAAGCCCGCGACCTCGCAGTCCTGCGGATCGAAGAAGGTGATGCGGATGTTGAGCACCCGGTAGAGGCGTTCGAGCAGCTCGTTCACCCGCCCGGCGTGGATCACGTACTTGAGCATGATGTAAATAATAATAAATCAAGCCGGAAATTACATGCCAAAAAAATCCCATCCATTCCGACTGCGTCGCCACGGGGCTAGGCTGGAGTCGATATCCGCGGCCCCAGCCGCCGCAGCCGTTTGTCGAAGGAGCGTCAGTCATGAGAACGCAGAGCGTCGCCGAGATCGTCTGTCGGGCCTGGCGGGCCGGGGTGGCCGTGCCCGGGTTCAACATCCCCTATCTGCCGATGATGGCCCCGGTGGTCCGGGCCCTGGCCGACTGCGACAGCTTCGGCCTGATCATGGTCGCGCGGCTGGAGTGGGTCAAGTTTCAGGCCCGGGGCCTGGCCGAGATCCGCGCCGAATACGAGCGGGTCAAGAACCTGGAGCACACCCGCCTGCATCTCGATCACGTGCCGGTAATCGACGAGGACGGCCGGCGGGTGGAGTACGCCCGGATCGTCGCCGAAGCCCGGGATCTGGGCTACGACAGCGTGATGGTCGACGGCTCGCGCCTGTCGCTGGCCGACAACATCCGCTGCACTCGTGAAGTCGTCGAGTTGGCCGCGGAGGCGAAACTGCCGGTGGAGGCCGAGCTTGGTGCGGTTCTGGGTCACGAGGCCGGCCCGCTGCCCGATTACGAGGAACTCTTCGCCAGCCGGCGCGGCTTCACCTCGCCCGCCGAGGCCGGCGAGTTCGTCCGCCGGACCGGGGTCGACTGGCTCTCGGTGGCGGTGGGCAACATCCACGGCGCGATCGGCGAGGCCGCCCGGAAGGAGCAGAAGCCGCGCGCCCGGCTGGATCTGGAGCGGTTGGGCGAACTGGACCGGGCCTGTGGCGTGCCCCTGGTCCTGCACGGCGGTAGCGGCCTGCCGGCGGCCCAGGTCCGCGACGCCTTCAAACGAGGGATCGCCAAGCTCAACGTGGCCACCGCCCTGCGCCAACCCTACGAGGCGAACCTGGCCCGCGGGGTTCCGGCCGCCCAGGAGGCGGTCTACGCCGCCGCCTGCGCCCTGCTGCGCGAGGAGCTGCAACTGGCCGGCTCGCGCCAACTCCTTACCCGGGGCGTGGCGGTGTAGAGCGGTTCTTAAAGGGAATTGAGAGAACTTTTTTGCAAAAAAGTTCTCTCAAACTCTCTCAAAAACTCTATCCAGCTTCGCATTTTTGCCAGCCGTTAGGTGGGCAAAATGTCCGGGAGTTGTGCCGCGTGAGAAGCGGAATGGATTTCTTTGAGTGCTCGAAATTATGGATGCAGACGCGAGTTTTTTTTTGCGGGGGCCGGAGAACCTTTTTGGCGGGAAACGTCGCCCGGAATAGGGATTAACGGAGACCAAGTTATGACCATGACTTTCGCTTTATATCTGGGCAATCGGGGCTTTTTTCCCGAGAGTCTGATCGCCGCGGCCCGGGAGGAGATGACCGCCCGGTTGCGCGGATTAGGATTTGAGGTGCTGCTCTGCGATCCGGCCGCCACCCGCTATGGTGCGGTCGAGACGCCGGCCGAGGGGCAGGTTTACGCCGAATTTCTGGCCCGTAATCGCGGGCGCTACCAGGGGGTGATCCTCTGCCTGCCCAATTTCGGCGACGAGACCGGGGCCGTGGCCGCGCTGCGCGATTGCGGCGTGCCGATCCTGATCCAGGCCTATCCCGATGAATTGGCGCGCATGGACTTCGCCTCGCGGCGCGACGCCTTCTGCGGCAAGTTCTCCATCATGGACGTCTTTCTCCAGTACGGTCTGCCGTTCACCGCCTTCCCGCCGCACACGGTCGCGCCCACCTCGGCCGCCTTCGCCGCCCAGGTCCGGGATTTCGCCGCCGTCTGCCGGGTGGTGGCGGGCATGAAGCGCTTCAACGTGGGCGCGGTCGGGGCGCGGACCAGCGCGTTCAAGACCGTGCGCTTCGACGAACTGACTTTGCAGAAGTACGGCATCACCACCGAAACTTTCGACCTGGCCGAAGTGATCCGCCGGGTGGGCGAGTTGGACCTGGCGGCCCCGGCCGGCGAGGCCAAGGCCGCCCGGTTGCGGGGATATGCCGACTTCTCCCGCGTGCCGGCGGAGAATTTCGCCAATCTGGTCAAGCTGGGCGCGGTGCTGGATGAGTTGATTGTCGAACACGACCTGCAGGCGTTGGCCCTGCGCTGCTGGCTGGAATTGGAAAAAGTCCTGCACGTTTCACCCTGCGTGCTGTTGGGCGAACTGAACGACCGGGGCTTCCCGGCCGCCTGCGAATTGGACGTGGGCAATGCCGTGGCCATGCGCGCCCTGGCCCTGGCCAGCGAGCGGCCGGCCGCCTGCCTGGACTGGAACAACAACTACGGCGAAGACGCGGACAAGTGCATCCTCTTCCACTGCGGCCCGGTGGCCCGTTCGCTGATGAGCGCGACGGGCGAGGTGATCGACCATCCTATGTTCGCCAAGGCTTTGGGCGCGGGCTGCGGCTTCGGCTGCCACGTGGGTCGGATCGCGCCCACGCCCTTCACCTTCGCCAGCTCGGCCACGACCGAGGGCAAGCTGCGCTTCTACCTGGGGGAGGGGGAGTTCACCGCCGACCCGATCCCGCCCGAGTTCTTCGGCTGCGCGGGCGTGGCCCAGATTCCCGAGCTGCAGGCCAAGCTGAATCGCCTGGGCTATGCCGGTTACCGCCACCACGTCAGCGTTTCGCCCGGCAAGTGGCAGCCGGCGTTGCACGAGGCGTTCACTCGTTACCTGGGGTATGAGCTGACCGCGATTTAGGGAAACCTCCGGGGGAACTTTTTTATAAAAAAGTTCCCCCGGGCCCCCTCAAAAAACTCTCATCCAGCTTCGCCGAAATCGAGGGCGGCGGATGACGTTTGATTTCCATATGTGCCGAACGTGTCCATCCGAACGCTCGAAACGGCGAAGCCGGATGAGAGTTTTTTGGAAAGGGCCCGGGAAAACCTTTTTTGCAAAAAAGGTTTTCCCGG
>CAYMGG010000172.1:11848-12701 GCA_964389915.1 uncultured Planctomycetaceae bacterium | reverse complement strand
AGAATCCCCTCCTCGCGAGCCAGCCGCCGGGCATATTCGATCGCCTCGGCGTCGGCCACGCATTCCACCCGGTCCACCAGCGACAGGTCGAGCGTCTCGGGCACAAAGCCCGCGCCAATCCCCTGGATCTTGTGCGGTCCCGGCTGGAGCGGCGCGCCGGCCAGTTTTTGGGTCAGGATCGGGCTGCTCAGCGGTTCGACGGCCACGGCCTGGATCGGCTTGCCCCGCGTCCGCTTGAGGTAGCGGCTGATGCCGGTGATCGTGCCGCCCGTGCCCACGCCGGCCACCAGGACGTCCACCGCCCCGTCGGTATCCTCCCAGATTTCCGGCCCGGTGGTGGCCTCGTGAATCGCGGGATTGGCCGGATTCTTGAACTGCTGGGGCAGGTAGTAGCGTTCCGGGTCGCCGGCCGCGAGCTGCTCGGCGCGGCGCACCGCCCCGGACATGCCTTCGGCGCCGGGGGTGAGGATCAGCTTGGCCCCCAGCATGGCCAGCACCCGCCGCCGCTCCAGGCTCATGGTCTCCGGCATGGTCAGGGTCAGCGAGTAACCCCGCGCGGCCGCCACGTAGGCCAGGGCGATGCCCGTGTTGCCGCTGGTCGGTTCGATGATCTCTACCCCGGGCCGGATCAGTCCCTTCTTCTCCGCGTCCCAGATCAGGGCCGCGCCCAGCCGGCACTTGACCGAGTACGAGGGATTGCGCCCTTCGATCTTGGCCAGCACCGTGGCCCGGCGGTTCACGATCCGGTTGAGTCGTACCAGCGGCGTGTGCCCGATCGACTGGGAATTGTCCTCATATACGCGCGCCATGATCGTATCTCCTCTCTTCAACTCCGGCCGGACGGGGCGGCGGC
>CAYMGG010000172.1:0-11838 GCA_964389915.1 uncultured Planctomycetaceae bacterium | reverse complement strand
GATTCCAAACCGACCGAAAGGCGCACCAGCGCCCCCGTGATTCCCCGCCGCTCCCGTTCGGCCGGCGGCAGGGCGGCGTGCGACATGGTGGCCGGATAGGTCAGAATGCTCTCCACTCCGCCCAGGCTCACCGCCAAGAGGGGCAGCTGAACCCGACGCAGAAAAGCCTTGGCCAGAACCTCGTCGGCCAGCTCGAAGGAAACCACCGCCCCGCCGCCGGCCGCCTGGCGCAGATGGACCTCCCGGCCGGGATGCTCCGCCAGCAGCGGATAGTGGACCCGCTTCACTCCGGGCAGTTTCTGCAATCCTTCCGCCACGGCCAGGGCCGTCCGCTGTTCAGCCTCGAGGCGCACGGCCAGCGTCTTCAGCCCCCGCAACAACAGCCAGGCATCGTGCGCGCCCAGCACCGCCCCGCAGGCATTCTGCACGAAGCGCAGTCGCTGGGCAAGCGCCATGTCCCGGCACACCACGACCCCGGCCAGGACGTCGCTATGCCCGTTCAGAAACTTGGTCGCGCTGTGCACGACCAGGTCGAACCCCAATTCCAGCGGCCGTTGCAGATAAGGCGTGGTGAAGGTGTCGTCGGCCATGGCCAACAATCCGTGCTCGCGAGCCAGCGCGGCCATGGCCCGCAGGTCGGTGATCTTGAGCAACGGATTGGAGGGCGTCTCGATCAGCAAGGCCCGGGTCTTGGGGGTGATCGCCGCCGCCACCCGCTGCGGATCGCAGGTATCAACGAAGTCTGCCTTAAGCCCCCAACGGGCGAACACCTCGGTCAACACCCGGAAGGTGCCGCCGTAGGCGTCCTCGCTCACCACCAAGTGGTCGCCCGGCGCAAAGAGGAGCAGGACCGAGGAGATGGCCGCCAGCCCCGAAGCGAAGGCGAACCCCGCCACACCGCCCTCAAGTTCGGCCAGGGCCGACTCCAGGTCCGCACGGGTCGGGTTGCCGCTGCGGGTATAGTCGTATTCGCCCAGCCGCTCCGGGTCGCGCTGATGAAAGGTGGTGGCCAGATAAATCGGCGGACTCGACGCCCCGGTGGCCGGATCGCGGTCGCGGCCGGCGTGGACGATGCGGGTCTGTAGATCCATTTCAGATCCCCTCCCCCAGAAAATCCGCCGCTCCCAGCGTCCCGTCCAGGCGGCCGTCGCGGGCGTCGATCAGGTCAAGCAACTCGGCGAATTCGTCCTCGGTCATGATGTTTTTGCGCACCAACATCTCGATGAGTGTTTCCACGACCAGAGCCTGCGTGCCGTAATCGCAGGCCAGGCACTTTAATAACCGCTCCGGTTCGGGAGCCACCGCGGCCACCGGCCGACGTCGCAACGCCCGACCCAATCGGCGGGTCGACTCGTCCGCCGCAGGGCCGCTTACGCCAGGATTCGCACTCATGCTCGTCTCCTCAAAAGCTGCCTACAAGACCGCCGCCAGGTCGGCCACCAGTTCGTCGGCGGCTTCGATGCCCACCGATAGCCTCAGCAGCCGGTCGTTGATTCCCAGCCGCTGCCGCAGCGCCGGCTCCAGATCCGCGTGCGTCTGCGCGGCGGGAAAGGTGATGAGCGATTCGACGCCGCCCAAACTCTCGGCAAAAAGGAATACCTTCACTCCGGCGAGAATGGCCGGTACCCGCGCCGGATCTTCGACCTCAAAGGCGATCATCGCTCCCGGGCCGGACGCCTGGCCGACCAGAACCGCCCGCCCGGGATCGCCGGCCAGACCGGGATAACGGACCCGGACGACCCGGGGATGGGCGGCCAAAAATTCCGCCACCCGCCGGGCGTTGACCTGTTGCCGCTCCAGGCGCAGGGCCAGAGTCTTCAAGCTCCGCAGCAATAGCCAGGAGTCCATCGGCCCCAATACCGCCCCGGCCGCGTTCTGAAGAAAGGCCAATCGCTCGCCCAACTCGGGCGTGCCGGCCACGGCCAGACCGGCGACCACGTCGTTATGCCCGGCCAGATATTTGGTGGCGCTATAAACAACCACATCCGCGCCTAATTCGAGCGGCTTGAGCAGTAGCGGCGTCATGAAGGTGTTGTCCACGATCAGCCGAGTCTGCCAGCGCCGCGCCAATTCGCTCAGCTTTCGCACATCCGCCACTTTGAGCAGCGGATTGGTCGGCACCTCGATCAACAGGCCTTTGGCCGGCCGCTCGGCCAGCGCCGCCTCGACCGCCGCCAGATCGGTCGTATCGACGTAGACCGCCTCAATCCCGTACGGGCGATGAAGCTTTTCCAGCAGGCGAAAAGTTCCGCCGTATAAATCCTCCGTCACCACCAGACGATCCCCCGGAGCGAAGAGGCGCAACACCGCATCCAATGCGGCCAATCCCGAACTGAAAGCGCAGGCCCGGGCGCCGCCTTCCAAGCGGGCCAGGGTTTCCTCCAAACCGGATCGGGTGGGATTGGCAGTGCGGGAGTAGTCGTAGCCAGTGCTCTGCCCCAGGGCCGGATGGCGAAAAGTGGCTGTCTGATATATCGGCAGCGAAACCGCACCTGTGCGCGAATCCCATCGCGACCCGGCCTGAGCTAAAAGCGTTTCCGGCTTCATCCCTACCTCCCGCATTTCCGGCGACTTAGTATATTATGTCGACCGTTTTTGTGATAATTTAGGGCAAAAAAAATGTTGCTCTTTTTTCCCGGAAAGCCCGCTTGCCGAACAGCTATCGCAATTTAGTATGTAAGCTACTTTCCTGCCAATCAATTAACTCAATTGCTCTAGATGCTGTAGTTATCCACCGGCTCTTTCAGCAACCGCCTTTCATCTTCCATCAGATCAAGCAAGGTTTTCTGATCGTAAACCGCTTCCAGGGCATTCTTGGCATCCTCCCACAAAGACATGAATACGCAGTGCCCTTTCATCGGACACTTGTGGGTAGGATTATCTCCCGCGCAATCGACCGGATGGATTGGCCCTTCAAAAAACCGGATAATCTCGCCAACCGTAATCTGTTGCGCCGGGCGAAGAAGCACAAATCCCCCATCCTTTCCCCGCCGGCTCTCGACAAAACCTCCCTGCCGCAGTTGATTGAGGATATTTTCCAAAAACCGGGCCGGGATGGCCTGCTTCTCGGCAATCTCGGTCAGGCGCAGCAAGCCTTCGCCTTCGTGCTTGGCCAGCTCGAACAAGGCCCGCAGACCGTATTGGCATTTTAGCGATACGCTCATATTCCCACCCAAGTCGACCTTATTAATGATATATTGTGATTTGCCTTTGTCAACCACAATTCTCCAGATTCTGCTCCTCGCATTTCGCTTGCTCCGGCCGGCCGGCGCGCATAGGCTGGAGCGCATGGAAGCGTTCAGCGCTTCCGCTCATCGGTCGAAAGCGATTCCCCTATGTTAAATGTAGCCATCTTCCTGGTCATGGGCACGGTCCTGCTCATCGGCGGGGCCGACGTATTGGTCCGCGGGGCGGCCCGGCTGGCCGAACGGGTCGGCCTCTCGCCTCTGATCATCGGCCTGACCGTGGTCGCCTTCGGCACCAGCGCGCCGGAACTGGCCGTCAGCGTCAAGGCCGGTTTGGGCGGCCAAGCCGACATCGCCCTGGGCAATGTGGTGGGCAGCAATCTGTTCAACGTGCTTTTCATTCTCGGCGCTTCTGCTCTGGTCCAGCCGCTGCTGGTCTCGCGCCAGCTTATCCGCCTGGACGTGCCTCTGATGATTGGCGTCTCGGCGCTAAGCTGGCTGATGGCGGCCGACGGACGCATCGGCCGGTTCGAAGGGCTGCTGCTCTTCGGCGGGATCGTGGCCTATACCGCCTTCCTGGTCTGGCACGGCCGGCGCGAATCGGCGGCCTTGGCGGCCCAAACTGATGCGGAATCGCCGCGCCCCACCCCGGGCGCCGGCCTGGCGCTAAACCTCTTTTACGTCGTCGCCGGCCTGGGCCTGCTGGTCCTGGGGGCGCGCTGGCTGGTCTGGGGCGCGGTGGAACTGGCGCGGGCTTTCGGAGTTTCGGAATTCTTCATCGGCGTGACCATCGTCGCCGCCGGCACCTCCCTGCCCGAGGCGGCCACCTCGATCATCGCCGCCCTGCGCGGCGAACGCGACATCGCCGTCGGCAACGTGGTCGGCAGCAATATCTTCAACCTGTTGTGCGTGCTGGGAGCCGCCGCGGCGGTCTCCGGCTCGGTGGGCGTGACCGCCAGCGCGTTCCGTTTCGACCTGCCGGCCATGGTGGCCGTGGCCCTGCTCTGCGCTCCGGTGGCCGTGACCGGCGGAATCATCTCCCGGGCCGAGGGGGCGTTCTTCCTGGCGCTCTACGCCGGCTATGTCGCCTGCCTGGTGGCCAGCGAACACTCCCCCGCCCTGCAACCGACCCTGGGCGACATCATGACCTGGGCGATCCTGCCCGCAGCCGCGCTGGCGGCGGCGGCCACCTGGCTCAACGCCTGGCGCAAGTCCGCGCCCCGCCCGGCCGATCCAGCCGGAAATTGAAAGCCGGGGAGACTATTCCGCCGCACGTATGACCTTGGCGCCGCCACGGATGAACCGGGCGATTATGGCAGCGAATTTCAAGCCCCCGGTTTTTGAGAAATGCCCGTTGTCCACAAAATCCTCGGGAATCCATTTCTCGGCCAAAATCTCACCAAGCACGGCGCAATTTCGTTCTCCGGAGTCACAGATCTCGTTGAGGCGGGCGTTGAACCGGCCCATCAGCTTCGACATGGCGGCGTTTTCCATATGTCTGGTCCAGCGATAAGCGCCGGGTTGGCCGTCATAATTCGCATAGTTGAGAACCTGCGGGACAAATATAGCGAAGGCGTGGCAGCTGTTGGCCAGCAACCGTAGAGTCTTGAGGTTTCTAAGGTATATCTCGTCCACGGTGCGATCCGGTTCGGCATACAGCTGAAGGTCCGACTCGGCCGGCTTAACCAGCCGTTTTTTTAAGGCGTCCAACAACCAGACGGTGGCATATGTATTCTTCAGGACGTGGTATTCGCCTGACTGGCCCAGGACGTTGATCCCTAACCCTTCATACTGCCTCAGGCCATGGCTGTAATAATCGGGACCCAGGTCGGGCTCGTGGTAATTCCGGATATCATTCCACCCGGTGTAAAAAAGCACGTAATGCGGCCGTTTTTCCGGAACCAGGAGCGCCATCTGAACAATGTTTTCGGCAGTGGAATAGCCGGGAACGCCATAATTGGTGACCGCGTATTTAGCGCCCAGGTCGGCTTGAAGAAGTGCCGGCCAGGAGTCTTGATCGGTCACGCCGGTGCCAAAGGTGGTCGAGCCGCCTAAAACGGCGACCCTTATCAGAGTTTGATCTTTAGCCTCAGCCCCAGTCCACCGGGTATGGTCCGGAGTGATTGAGATCGTCTTGTCGTCCTGCGTTACCCTGACGCCCGATCTGGGCCTGCCGACCAGATAGGGGTGAATTTCAAAAACCGCGCTTTGAGCCACGGCGGTCACCAGAAGCGACTGTCCGTATCGGATCAAGTGAACTGCTTGGCAGAGCAATTCGAGCGAGACGATTAAGGTACAAAACACCATGAAATTGATGGCGACGGTTTTGAGCGCTTTTTTCATTATCCTGCCCCAGCGCTTGGTTACGTATATAATGTTCTCCCGGCATGCGCCGGCCGGGAACGAGCAAGCTACTGGAAAAGACCACCTCGGCGCCTGATCCTGCGTGGCGGCCCCACCTGGAAACCGCCGAAGTTGTTGGCGCCGCCTCGCGCGTCGCTCCTTGGCGTAAACGCCAATCCAGCCTCTTTCAACTGCCGGCTAGACGAGCAGATCCGCCAGCTTCCGCTTGGGCACATGGTGGGCGCCGTCCGACGTGCGGTAATAGGCGGTCGGTCCGTCGTAGGCCGGCACGTCCTCCAGCACGATGGTCTCGCCCGGCCGGCCCACGGCCACCACCAGGCGGATGGCCCAGTTCTTCGGCAGGGCCAGATTGTCCTGGAGTTGTTCGCGCCTGATCGATCCGAGCATGCAGGCTCCGTAGCCCCGCTCCGCCGCGGCCAGTTGCAGGGTCTGCCCGATGATGCCCAGATCCCAATCCGGCGAGCCCTGATCCGCGGCGCTCACCAGCACGATGTAACCGGTGGGGCGTTCGCCTTCGACCGGCCCGCGCCACTCCTTGAGCAGCGCCGCCCAGATCAGGCAGGGAAAGACCTTCTCCAGCCCCTCCCGCCCCGCCACCAGCCGGAAGCGCAAGGGCTGCTTGTTGCCCGCGCTCGGAGCCAGCCGCGCGACGTCGACCAACTGCTTCAGCGTCTCCAGGCTGACTGGATCGCTCTCCTTGAACCGCCGATAGCTCCGGGCCTGCTTGACCAGATCGGCAAACATGCGTGATCCTCCTTTAGTACAGCGCCCCGTAAACAGGTAACCCTAAAACCGCCGTGCCAGCGCTTGCGGCGCGGACTCTCTAGCCTGCGCCATTTTATTTAAGCGCTGCGGCAACGCCGCGGATTGAGAATCAGCGCTACAAAGGTTCATCTTCTCTGGGACGTGGCAATTCCTGCGAATGTCCGCCACCTTGACCGTCCTCACCACGGGGCGTTCAGGTCTGCGCCGGCGAAGCCAGCCCGGCCAAAAAAGCGGCGAAAGCGGGAAAATTCCGGGCCGCGTCGGCGCGTTCGCGCCAGCGCTGTCGAGCCGCCGCGCGCAGCCGGGCCCGGGCGTCGACCGGCAAATCGCGAAACCAGTTCAGCCCCTCCGCCAAGGCCGCTACGGGATTCGCCGCCGGCAGCAATCGCCCGACCTCGGCGTCGACCAACTCCCCCACCCCGCCCACGTCCGTGGCCATCACCGGAATGCCGGCCGCCAAAGCCTCCATGATCGATACCGGCAGGCCTTCGCTTTCGCTCGCCAACCCGAACAGATCGACCGGTTGTTCCCGATAAAATGCGCGTACCTGGCGATTGGGCCGCTCGCCCAAAAAATTCGCTTTGATCCCCGCCGGCAACTGTCCGCACAAGGCCTGCAATTCCGACAGTTGCGGCCCGTCGCCGATCAGCGTCCATTCCACCGGCGGCCGGGTCTGCGCCAAGGCGGCGACGATCAGCTCCAGCCGTTTGACGGGCACGGCCCGGGCGCAGGTCGCAAGGCGCAGAACCCCATCCGGACTCGGCCGCCCCTCGCCCGCGTCCTCCACCCCCAGCGGCCGGCGCTCCACCTGCGCGGCCGGCAGGCCGTAATGCCCGATCAGGTAATTGGCCCCGGAGGCCGAGACGGCCGCCGCCCGGTCCAGCGCGGCAAACACGGCCCGCCGTAAAGGCAGGTAACCCCGATTTTCGTTTCGCTCGCTATATAAATCGAGCCCATGGAACCTGGCCACCCGCGCCGCCGGCCAAGTCTTGACAAACGGCAGCAGCCACGCCCCCCACAAGCCCCAATAGGAATAGATGACCGGCCACCGGCAGCCGGCCAGCAGCGCGTCCCAGCGCCCGTCCGCCAGGGCCTGCCCGGTCATCCCCCAAGCTCTGAGCCAATTGCGTACCCGCCGGGGCGAAAGCCACACCCGCCCGCGCCAGAAATCCCGGGCGAACTCCGGCCAGACCCGGGGATTCCCCCATCCGCCGCGCCAATTGGCCCGCGTTTCGCCGGCCAGGAGCGGCGCCTGCACCTCCACGCCGGCCGGCACGGGACGCCATTCGCCCGGGGCGGCGCAAAACGGCACCAGCACGACTCGCCGAAATCTCTCCGCCAGATAAGGCAGTTCGGCGGCCAGAAACCACTCGCCGTTCCCGGCCGGAAACGAGTGGCTCAAGATCACCAGCTCGCCGGCGTTCACCGACTCGGCCAAAACAGCCTCCCGGGCGAGAGCCGCCACTGGCGGCAGTACCAGCCCATGAGCCAGGCGGCATTGAGGAGATAGGAAATCGTCGTCGCCGCCGCCGCGCCGGTCAGGCCGTAGCGCGGAATCAGCCATAAATCGAGGGCCACCCCCGAAACCACGCCAATGGCCGAACCGATCAGGTTGACCCCCGGCCGCCCCTGGCCGATGATATGGCTGGCCAGCGGATTGGCCAATCCAAAAATTGCGACCCCCGGCAGCAGCCAGCCCAACAATCGGGCGGCGGCGGCATAGTCACCCCCATATACTGCCGGTACCCACCAGACGGCCAGGACGCTCAACAGACCGCCCGTGCCCAGGCAGGCCCAGAAGGTCCTCGCCGCCAGCCCCGCCCCCCGCCGGGCGGAGGCCTCGTCCCCCGCCTGGCCGGCCACATGGGGAAAATAGGCGTTGGCCAGCGACCGCGAGAGCAGCCAGGGAATCTGCGCCACGGTCACGGCCACGGCATAAACCCCCAGGCTGGCCGCGCCCAGGAAAAAATGCACCAGGTACAGATCGACCCGATAATTCAGCCATTGCAGCAGATTGGCCGCATGGCTGACCCCGGAATAGGCCAGAATCTCCCGCCCATCGGCGGGAGTAAGGGGGCGCGCCTCGGGCTGGGGCAAATTGCTGATCCGATAGGCCGCGCCGACCGCGGCCGCCGCCAGGCCGAAAATCGCCGTTCCCAGGATCACCGCCAGACCACGCGGCCAGACCGGAGCCGGCCAGCCAAAGTATAGGTACAGTAGCAGCCACGCATTGACCGTCAGCCCGAGCGCTTCGCAGCCGTTGGCCGTGACGATCCGTAATTGCCCGCGCAGGATGGCCCCGCTCCAGGCGGAAAGATTGAACGCTCCGACGTACAGGGCCAGCGCTTCCGGCAACCCGACCACACCGGCGGGTAGAATTCGGCCGGCCGGCAGCCAGGGCAGAATCGCCCAAGCTCCCAACCAGACCACCAGAATCTGCACGGTAGTCAGCGCGACCGCCCAGCGCAACAGATCCTTCCCGCTTGCTTGGTGCCGGGCGATCCGATAAGTCAGCCCCTGGCCCAATGAAAAGCCCAGGAACAGGGCCAGGAACCAGGCCGTGCTCTCCAACAGCGCGTACTGCCCTCGGCCAGCGGCGCCCAGCCAGCGGGCCAAGCCGACGCCGACCAGGAAGTTAACTCCGGCCCGAAAGCCGAACCAGACAAAAGTATGGCCGGCATCGCGGGGCAGCGAATCTTTCACGTTCGAATCCTGATTGCGCCGGACGGGGCGGATCAGCCGGCTAAGCCGCCGTCTTTTTCGGGAGGCTTTTTATGGAAAAAATGCGCTCGCGACCAGGGCAATTTCTGGCAACTTCCGCTAGAGCTTTGGACCCAACCCGAAAATAGGCCGCAGTTTCTCCGCCAGATTCAGGCCCATCACCGCATGTCCGTAGGTACGCGGGTGCAGAATGTCCGTGGACAGACAAGTATAGTCGTCCAACAACTCGTGCCCTTCGATCAAATGTACGTTTTCGCCTCGCGCGGCGTATTGGCCGTGAATTTTGCGCAGAATTTCGTTGAAGACGCGGTCCGCCTGACCGCCATTGCCCCGGGCCGACTGCATCTGCGCCCGGCAATTGGACGGAAAAATGGTAATCAGCACTACGGGTTTGCGCGGATGCTTGGTAAACAGGGTTTGGGCCAGATATTCGACCCGCTTTTCAAACTCGGCCGGATCCATTCCGAGAATGTTTATGCCCAATTCCAGGGTGATGCCGTCCCATTTTCGCCCGCCGGCGAGGTAATCCACCATTTCCGGCTCGATCTGGCAGGCTCCGGAAAGACCGAGATTGCTGACGTCGATCCCCAGCCGCTGCCCCATGACCAACGGATAGCCGTCCAGCGACGAATTGGTGATCGAAGAGCCGTAACACAGGCAATGAAAACCCGGTTTTTCCTCGGCCAGAGGCGGCCGGCAGGCGCTGCCGAACGTGTCGATCCCGGCAAAGGCAATGCCCGGGCTGCCGCAGACCACGCGCCAAACGTTGGGCGCAAATCCCTTGGAGCGAAGCACTTCAGGACTGACCTGCTCCCAGTTCGGCGGCGTCAGGCAGACGGTGGTGATCTCCTCCAATTTCAGCACCACCCGCTTGTATTCGAAATTGCCCCGCATGATCTTCAGATCGCCCTGCAGGGCCATATCCTCATGCTTGACCGCCGAGAAATACAGATTTACGTTCGGCGCCTCGGTCACGAACCGCACTTCGCACCCCGTGGAGTTGCGGCCCACGAACCGCGCCCGCGGATTCAGCCGATCGCGGATCGCCTTCGGAATCCGAGCCAAAACCCGCCCCCCGAAGGCGGGAATCGCCTCCAGTTCGCCCACGTTGAAAAATTCCACTCCGTCCAGTTCCATGCGCAAATCCCTTTCGGAGAAATTGCCTAACCTCAAGCAGATTGATTAATCCGGCCTATTCTGCCGGGACTTCATAAGGATAGCAGCGGATGTCGGCGTAAACAAAGCCGGTTTTGCGGCGTTCCTCCTGCTCGGCGATCCAGGCCGCCAGCCCGATCGCCTTCATCCGCTCCCCGTCAGCGAGCAGATTGACGTAGCCTTTGGCCAAACTTTGAATGCGCTGGCAGGGATATTCGGCGCAATCAGGACAGACTTCGACTTTTTTCTCCCGCGCGCATTTGCGGATGCCGCAGAACGGCGGCCCGCACTCGCCAACGCGGCAACTGCAACGCGCCTCTGATTCGCCCAATCCGTTTAGAAATTTCCAGAAAGCCGAAAAATTCTCGATTTCCTGCCCCCAATGCTCCCAGCCGTCGCGGCGCATGGTGTCCCGCAAGGCCCGCGCTTGCGGCGGAACCCGTCCCCGCTGACTACATAGCCCGCAGTAAAGCCCGCAATAGGTCACTTGCGCTAAATCCGCATGGCCAGGCATAGGGACCCACTCCTTTTCCGGAACCCGCCGGCAGTTGCCCTCTACTGTTTATGGGGCCACCGTAAATTTAAGCACTTCTTTCCCATTGGGCAGGCGATATACATAGTTCATGTTTACGCCATTGTCGTGGAAAAATTTCAGCCCGCTCTGCCCCGCCGCTTGCGTACGTACCAGGTTTTCCATTCCGGCCTTCACCTGCGCCGTCAAGTCGCTTTCCTGGACCTTGATCAGGGTATAAAAATAGGTTATCTGTTTCCCCGGCCCGGCGGCGGTCGCATCAAATCGCGTATGTCCGTCAACCGTCAGAGGCAGTTTCTGATTGATCTCGTTGCATGTTTTTAAGACCAGGGCTTCAACATCCGGCTGGGGAAACAGCAGATGAGTGACCGCCCATTGTGCGACCAGCGACGAGACCGCCGCAATGATAGCCCCTAACACCAGGCGGTTCATTATCGCGATTCCCTTCCCGACATGCCTCCGCTCTCAAAGTGTGGTCGTCGTCTCCCGAGCGCAAATCTCCGAGGCGATAAAGGCATTATGAGGATGAAGGCCGAGATTTGCGAAACAAAAAAAGCCTTACCGCAAGCGGTAAGGCTTAAGAACAAAATCCCGGCGACGACCTACTCTCCCGTTTCCAGTACCATCGGCGCTGAAGGGCTTAGCTTCTGTGTTCGGAATGGGAACAGGCGTTTCCCCTTCGCTACAGTCACCGGGAAAAAATAAACTCGAGATGAAGTTGGCTTTGAAAAGGTGCCTAGAATTTCTCACGGAGAAAAAGAGTGTTGCGATCAAGCCGAACGGCCGATTAGTACTGGTTAGCTGAAGACGTTACCGTCCTTACACACCCAGCCTATCAACCTCGTAGTCTACGAGGGGCCTTCAGGGAAGACTCATCTTGGAGCTGGCTTCACGCTTAGATGCCTTCAGCGCTTATCCGTTCCGTACATAGCTACCCAGCGCTGCACCTGGCGGTACAACTGGCACACCAGAGGTACGTCCGACTAAGTCCTCTCGTACTAAAGTCAGTTCTCCTCAATCTTCCTACGCCCATGGCAGATAGGGACCGACCTGTCTCACGACGGTCTGAACCCAGCTCGCGTACCGCTTTAATTGGCGAACAGCCAAACCCTTGGG
>CAYMGG010000171.1:0-12704 GCA_964389915.1 uncultured Planctomycetaceae bacterium | reverse complement strand
CGGAGGGGGAGGGAGAACCCGCGCGACAATTGCTCCCTTTATTATGGAGAGCAGTACTAAGCGCTTTTAGCGCAATCCGCGGACATCTTTTTTGGGGGGTCTACCCTCCCCCTGCCCTCCCCCAAAAACAGCGCCATGACCCGCGTCGCCGGAAGGCAAACCGGTGCGGCTGGCGGCCTGAAAAAGAAATTTGGTTGGTAATTTTTGGGAAGAGGCCGGGGAACTTTTTGTGCAAAAAAGGTTCCCCGGAATCGGTCGGCGTTCAGCTTGATGGCAGCCGCAGCGTAAAACGCGCGCCGCCCAGTTCGGAATCGCCGACCTGAATCGAGCCCCCGTGGTCGCAGACGATGCCGTAAGCGGTCGAGAGCCCCAGGCCGGCCCCTTGGTTGACCTCCCGGGTGGTGAAGAAAGGCTCGAAAATCTTCTCGCGCAGATCCGCCGGCACGCCGGGGCCGTTGTCCTCGATCCAGAGTTCGACCTGGTTGGCGACGGCCCGCGTGCCGATCCGGATCCGGCCGGTCTCCTGGCCGGCGACGGCCTGAAAAGCATTGACCAGAATCGCCACCACGGCGTGCACCAGGGCCTGCCTCCGTCCGGCCACGGCGGGTAGATTCTCGCCCCAGGCGGTTTCCAGAACCAGCGCCTCCCGCCGCGAACCCAGCAGCAGCAGAGCCTCCCGCGCGCATTCGTCGAGCTGTAGCGGCAACGCCCGTTCGTAGGCCTGAATGCTGGCGAAGGCGGTCAACCCGCCGGTGATCCGCCGGATCCGCTCGGTGCCGTCCTCGATGCCCCGCAACAGCTCGCCGTCGCTCTCGTCGATCAGTTCCACGAGCCGCCGCACTTCCTTCCAATCTTCGGCCCGGACCGCGGCCAGCAGTCGGACCACGATCTTCTTCATGATCTGCGCGTTGCCGCGGATGTACGTCGTCGGATTGTTGATCTCGTGGGCCGCCCCCGCCGCCAGCTGGCCGACCGCCGACATGCGCGCGGCATAGACGGCCTTGCGGTGCTCCTCGACCCGTTCGGCCTCCAACTCGATCTGCCGGGCCAGGCGCTGCACCCGGTTGGCGAGGATGTCGGCCTCGATCGGCTTGAGCATGTAATCGTAGGCGCCCAGCCGGATGGCGCGCACGGCCGACTGGAGGTCGGCATGCCCGGTGAGCATGATGACGTAAGGTTTGACGGGCAAGCGCTGGATCTCGGCCAGCAGGGTGACCCCGTCCATGTGGGGCATGCGGATATCGGTGATCACCAACTGCTGGGGGGAACGGCCCAGCAGCTGAAGGGCCTCACGGCCGTTGGCGGCGCACACGACCTCATGGCCCTGGCAGACGAGCAGATCGTTGAGGAAATCGCGCAGAATCTCTTCGTCGTCCACCACCAGAATGCGCATGCTGATCCTAGCTTGTGCGGGCCGACGGCCGGCCGGCCGACTATGCGAACCAGATTCGTAATTTGCCGCGGGGGGAAGTCGCTCTTAACGCAGGGCCAGCTTGACGATCTCTTCGACCGTCAGGTCTTCGGCGCCCTCCAGCACTTTGCCGACCCGCTCCTCGGCCTCCCGGCGCGAGAGGCCCAGGGCTTCCAGGGCGGCCATGGCTTCACCGGCCGCGCCGGGCGCGGCCGCCGCCCCGCCGGCCACGTCCGGCAGGCGGGTCTTCGCCCCTTTCAGTTCCAGAATCAGGCGTTTGGCCTTCTTTTCGCCAATCCCCTTGATCCGCCGGATAAAGGCCACGTCCTGCCGCTCGACCGCGGCGGCGAAATCGCCGGGCGTTACGGAAGACAGAATCTGCAACGCCAGGGCCGGGCCGATGCCGCTCAGTTCGATCAAGGTGCGAAACAGCGTGCGTTCTTCTTCGGTCAGGAAACCGCACAACTCCAGCGCGTCTTCCCGCACCACCAGATGAGTCAGCAGCCGGACCTCTTTCCCCACCGCCGGCAGGTCGCGCCCGGTGGAGAGGGGGACCATCAGTTCCCAGCCCACGCCGCCGGTTTCGACGATGGCTCGGCCAAGCCGTGAATCCGTTAAAATACCTCGCAGATGATTATACACCAGCTCCCCTTTTAATACCAAGAGCCTAGCTCGGCAATAGCTCACAAAAGCTAAAAAAGGGGCCAACTGCCGTCGGCAGCATGGCCCCTGAAAGCGCGGCGATCGGTCCGCAGCCGGCTATTTGGCATCCTTCAAGGACAGGCCGAGTTCGGCCATGCGCTTTTTGATTTCGTTGAGCGAGACGCGGCCGAAATTCTTGGCCTGGCAGAGATCTAGCTCCGAACGACTGACCAGATCCCCCACGGTCCGGATGCCCATCATCTCCATGCATTTGCGGGCCCGCACGCCCAGCTCGATCTCGCCGATCGACTTGGCCAGCAGTTCGGGGCTGGGGCCGCTCTTGGCGCGCTCGTGCGCCGCGCGGGTGGCCGCGTCCTCGCGCATCAGGCCCAGACGCAGGCCGCGCGAGGTGAGCATCTCCTTGATTTCGCGCAGGCTGGTTTCGCCGAAGTTCTTGTAGGAGAGCATCTCGCTCTCGGTCTTCTTGACCAGGTCGCCCAGGGTCTGAATGTTCATCTTGGCCAGGCAGTTGCGGCTGCGCACGGACAGCTCGAAGTCCGACACCGGCACGCGCAGCACCGCCTCGAGCTTCTCCGACTGCTTGGTTTCCTCCGGCGAGTAGTACATGGTGGCCGAGGCTTCGGCCGCCTTGAGGAAGAGCTTGGCCCGGCGGTTGTTCGGATCGACCCGCAGCACCTTGCGGCAGCAGTCGATGGCCAGCTGGTATTCTTCATGATCCTCGTACAGCAGCGCCAGGTTGAGGCAGGCGTTGATGTAGGTGTCGGCGCAGCCGGGGCCGACGTGGCGATAGTGCTCGATGGCCTCCTGGTCCAAGCCGCGCAGATCGCTCAGGTAGGCGGCATAGAAGCGGGTTTCGGCGTGGTTCGGGTTGACTTCCAGCGCCTTGCGGAAGCATTCGAGGGCTTCCTGGTACTGGCCCAGCTCCTGGCGGCAGCGGCCTTCGTGGCAGTGCAGATCGGCCTTGTCGGAGAACTCGCGGCGGAGCTTCTCGATCAGCTCCAGCGCGTCTTCGGCCCGGCCGGAGCGCCGGAAGGCCGAGAGCTGCCGCAGCACGCACGGCGGCGAGGAGGGGGCCAGTTCGGCCGACTTCTGATAATGCTTGAGGGCGGCGGCGTAATCGCTGCGGGCCTCGTCGATCATGCCCAGCACCAGGGCCGCCAGCGCGCTGCTGGTCGCCTTGGTCGCTGTCTCGCGCGCCCGTTCCATCTCGCCCAGGCAGACGTAGGCCACGGCCAGGCGGCCGGGGGCGTCGTCGACCTTGCCGCCCGACTGCAACTCGCGCAGCGACTCGCGGACCTGCTCGCGTTCCTTGCGGTATTGCCGGGTCAGATGAGGCAGGGTCAGCAACGCTTCGATATCCAGGGATTCCGCCAACAGAATCTCGCGGCTGCGCAGCACGTTTTTGTCAATGGTGGTGACCATACCCTGTACTCTCCCGGCAGAACAAACCGCCGAATCGCTGCTGGCCGGCAGAGCGCCGCGCTCGAACCGCTCGATTCGGCAAAATCAAATAGACGGGGCCGTGCCACGCACAGCCCCGCTCCAACAACGCATATATTAACGATTTTTAAACGGGCGGCAAGACTTTTCCGAATGGAGTTGAAGCTGCATAGCCTAGCTCTGCGTGAGTTTCGAATCGCTATCGATCGGCTGCGCCGCCCCCCCGGCCAGATAGGCCTCGACGGTCTTGGCGAGTTCTATCATTCTAAATGGCTTTCGCATTATAAGGTTAGCCCCACAGTCAACAATGTCGGCCTTGTCCCATTTCTCCAGAAAGCCCGAAACCACCACAATCATGGTATGCTTGAAGCGCTGGCGCAGTTTCCAGGCCAGACTGACGCCGTTTTCCTCTCCGGTCAACATGATGTCAATGATGGCCGCGTCCGGAATGAAATCCGCTAAAGCGGAGTCCACGTCTTCAGCTTTTTCACAGGCAACACACCAATGCCCGCGCGAACTGAAAATCATAAGATACAAATTGCGGAGACTGTCTTCATCCTCAACGATGAGAATGCTGGCCATATCCTGCTCTCCGACAATTGAGATTTTATATTACACTAACTATAATAACTCGTTTAGGCATTTTTGTCAAATATTTGAATTGTTTAATATGCCGCCTATGCATATCGAACCGTTATCCACTCGCTAGCAGTACGTTAAGCGCTTGCATACTCGCTTTTTCCTGTCAAATATACTTCAAGTGCTATAAAAGTGTATTGCTGCAATAATTGCACTTTATAATTTGCCCGAACCAGAAAGCTAATTGCCCGGTTCGCGGGCTGTAACGTTGTTTTTTTTTGACCTTTCGGCCTTGTCCTTAGTCGATCGCAGTTTTGCTTGACAGGCCCCAAGGGCTGGTTAAAATGCGCCAAAGTCCATTGTGGCAAGGCATTTGACTTGGCCAGTTTCTTTTTGACGGGAAAATCATGTCGCAGCCCAGTGCTTTTCAACAGTGCATCGATCCGGATTGCGCGGCCACCTATGATATCTTGCAGGTGTTGCCGCAATGCCCCAAGTGAGGCGGAGATCCCCTCCACCCTGGCCGAACTGGTCAGCGGACGCAAGGGCGGGATACGCCGGGCCAGCGGGGTTTGGAATGTGGCGCAATTGGGCGGAGGCGATCCGTCCCGCGCTAGCGGCGTCTGGCGTTTTGGCGCGCTTCTACCCTTTGCCGCCCCCGCGTCGCGCCTGACCATCGGTGAAGGCCAAACCCTCCTGAGGCCGGCCCCCAAGGTCGCCGATTGGGCTGGCCTCAAGCCCGGCCATCTCTGGCTGCAATACGAAGGGCTCAATCCTTCCGGCAGCTTCAAGGACAATGGCATGGCCGGCGCCTTCACCCACGCCAAGCTGGTGGGGGCCAAGGTCGCGGCCTGCGCCTCGACCGGCAACACCTCGGCCAGTCTGGCGGCCTTCGCCGCGGCCAGCGGACTGATGCGGGCGATCATCTTCATCGGCGACGGCAAGGTGGCCTACGGCAAGCTCAGCCAGGCTCTCGATTACGGCGCGCTGACCCTGCTGGTGAAGGGCGACTTCGACGACGCTATGGCCCGCGTCCAGGAGGTCTGCCGCGACGAGGGCATCTACCTGGTCAACAGCGTCAATCCCTTCCGGCTTGAAGGGCAGAAGACGATCATGTACCGCGTGCTCGAAGGACTCGACTGGGAGGCCCCGGACTGGATCGTGGTCCCCGGCGGCAATCTGGGCAACTCCTCGGCCTTCGGCAAGGCGTTCTATGAATTGAAGCGCCTGGGCCTGCTGCGCAAGCTGCCCCGCCTGGCGGTCATCAACTCCGCCGGCGCGCCGACCCTCAATCGGCTGGTCAACCAGCGCGGTCTGCGCTGGAACCGCGGCCGGGTGGACAATGGCATCATCTCGGCCTACTACCGCGAACTCGACGAAAAGAGCGAGCGCGCCCACACCCTGGCCAGCGCCATCGAGATCAACCGGCCGGTGAACCTTAAGAAGTGCCTGCGCGCCCTGGAGGCCACCGACGGCGTGGTCCGGGCCGTCTCTGATCAGGAAATCCTCGACGCCAAGGCCTGGGTGGCCCGCGAGGGCCTGGGCTGCGAGCCGGCCAGCGCGGCGAGCGTCGCCGGCCTGCGGGCGCTGGTGGCCGAGGGCATCATCGACCCCGAGGCGCGCGTGGCCTGCGTCCTGACCGGCCACCAGCTCAAGGACCCCCACGCGACCGTGGCCTATCACAGCGCTTCGGCCGAGGAACTGGCCGCCGATTACGGCAGCTACGGGGTCAAGGACGCCCCCTTCCGCAACCGGCCGGTGGCCGTGGCCAACTCGCTGGGCGACATCATCGACGCCATCCGGCGGCATTCGGCCTAACTAAGGAGATCAAACTTGCAGCGCACCCGTATCGCCATCAACGGCGCGGCCGGCCGCATGGGCCGCCGGCTTCTGGCCCTGGCCGGAGCCGATCCTGAGCTCGAAGTGGTCTGCGCCCTGGAACGCGCCGGCCACGAGTGGCTCGGCCGGCCGATCGTCGAGGTCGAGCCCGAGGCCAAGGGGCGCGCGGTCCTGACCGAACGGATCGGCGGCGACCCCCAGGTGCTGGTCGACTTCTCCTCTCCGGCCGCCACCGCCGCCCTGGCCGGTCTGGCCGCCGAGGCGGGCCTGGCCCTGGTGGTCGGCACGACCGGCTTGACGATGCCCGAGCTGCACGTCCTCGACCAGACCGCCAAGCGGGTGCCGCTCATCCAGACCACCAATTTCAGCCTGGGCGTGAACCTCCTCTTCCAGATCGCCGGCCAGGTGGCCAAAGCCCTGGGCGAGGATTTCGACATCGAGATCGTCGAAGCCCACCACAACCGCAAGGTCGACGCCCCCAGCGGCACGGCCCTCAGCCTGGCCGAGGCGGTCTGCGCCGCCACCGGTCGCGACCCCTGCACCGACCTGGTGCACGGCCGCTCGGGCAAACCCGGCGCCCGGCCCCGGCGCGAAATCGGGATGCACGCCCTGCGCCTGGGCGCGGTGGTGGGCGACCATACCGTGCATTTCGGCAGCGACTTCGAGCGGATCGAACTGACCCACAAGGCCCAGAACCGCGACGTCTTCGCCGCCGGCGCGCTGCGCGCGGCCAAGTGGCTGGCCGTCGAAAACCGCAAGCCCGGACGGTACACGATGCGCGACGTGCTCTTCGGCTGAGCCGGACCGACCGCCGAATCGCGACTTTGGCGCTTGCGCCAGTCCAAAAACTGCAAGGGAGATTCCGCACATGGAAGTCAAGTTAGCCGAAAGACTGCAAAAGCTGCCGCCCTATCTCTTCGCCGACCTGCGCAAGAAGATGGCCGCCAAGCGCGAGCAGGGCGTGAAGGTCATCAGCTTGGGCATCGGCGATCCGGATCAGCCGACGCCCGATCCGATCGTGGCCGAGCTCTGCCGGGCGGTCGCCGATCCGCAGGACCTGAACCGCCACCGCTACGGCTGCGACGTGCCGGTCCAGAGCCTGACCGACGAGGTCCGCAACTTCTACCAGCGCCGCTACGGGGTCAAGCTGAGCGACGACCAGGTCAGCGCCACCACCGGCAGCAAGGACGCCATCGTCCAATTCTGCCTGAGCCTGCTCAACCCGGGCGACATCGCCATCGCCCCCAGCCCGGGCTATCCGACCTATAACATCGGCCACGTCTTCGCTTCGGCCGTGACCTATCAGATGCCGCTGCTGCGGCAGAACCGCTTCCTGCCCGACCTGGAGGCGATTCCGGCCGAGATCAAGCGCCAGGCCAAGCTGCTCTGGCTCAACTACCCCAACAACCCGACCACGGCCGTGGCCGACCTCGACTTCTTCAAGCGGGCGGTGGAATTCGGCCGCAAGCACAACATCCTCATCGCCCACGACAGCGCCTACAGCGAGAACACTTACGAAGGCTACAAAGCGCCCAGCATCCTCGAAGTCCCCGGCGCCGAGGAGGTGGCCGTCGAATTCTTCTCGCTCTCGAAGGCCTTCAACATGACCGGTTGGCGGGTGGGCTGCCTGGTGGGCAACGCCGCGGCGGTCAACGGACTCAAGCTGGTCAAGAACAACGCCGACAACGGCACGCTGCGGGCCGTGCAGTTCGCCGCCGCCAAGGCCCTCAGCCTGGCCGAGAACATCTTCCCGGCCGTCAACGAGATCTATCGCCGCCGGCGCGACATGGTGGTGGAGACCCTGGCCAAAAACGGCTGGCCGGTCGAGGCGCCCAAGGCCACGATCTACATCTGGGCTCCGGTGCCGGAGAAGTACAAGGGTTCCAGCGCCGCCTTCGCCACCGAGTTGCTGGACAAGGCCGGCGTGGTCATCACCCCCGGCCTGGGCTTCGGCCAATGGGGCGAGGGTTTCTACCGCATCTCGCTCACCTACCCCGACGCCGTGCTGCGCGAGGCCCTGGACCGGATCCGCGAGATCGGCGGCTGACCCGACCGCTCGGCTTAGCGGCCTATACCTCCGCAGGGGCGGCGCGCGCGTCGCCCCTGCGCCATGGTTCGCTGCGCGCCGCGGCGAAGCCGGACGAGAGTTTTTTGAAGAAGGCCGGGGGAACTTTTTTGCCCAAAAGTTCCCCCGGAAATTTTGGGGCGTTGATGACGCTTGCCTACCTGGCCTTGGGCTCCAACCTCGGCGACCGCGCCGCCCTGATCGCTGCGGCCCTGGCCGAACTAGCGGCCGCCCCGGGCGTCGCTTCGCTGCGGGCCGGACCGGTCATTGAAACCGCCCCGGTAGGCCCCCCTGGCCAGGGACCGTACCTGAACACGGCTTGCGTCGTGGAAACTTCCCTCCCGCCGCGCGAATTGCTGGAATTGGCCCACCGGATCGAAGCCCGCCTGGGCCGCGACCGGGCGGCCGAAACCGTCCGCTGGGGGCCGCGGCGAATCGATATCGACCTGCTGCTGCACGGCGCAGCGCTCGTTAACGAGCCGGACCTGACGGTTCCGCATCCGCAGATGCACCTGCGCCGGTTCGTGCTCGAACCGCTAGCGCAGGTCGCGCCGGAAGCCTTCCATCCGGGGCTGAAGCGGACGGCGGCCCAACTGCTGGCCGCGCTGGACCAGCCGCCGCCGGCGAAGAAACTTGATTCCGCCGGCGGAATGTGAAGAATTCCCAGTTCGGAACGTTTTAAGGAACCAGGCATGCGCGTCATCAATACCTGCGAAGATATGGCCCGCGAAGCGCGCCAGAACCTGCAACGAGGCATCGAGGTCGGATTCGTTCCCACCATGGGGGCGCTGCACGAGGGGCACGCCTCGCTCATCCGCCGGGCAGTGGACGAGAACGAGCTGGCCGCAGTCAGCATCTTCGTCAATCCCACCCAGTTCATGCCGGGCGAGGACTTTTCGACCTACCCCCGCACGATGGAGGCCGACCTGGCCATGTGCGAGGAGGAAGGCGTGCAACTGGTCTTCACCCCGCCGGCCAGCGAGATGTATCCCCCCAACTACCAGACCAGCGTCCAGCCCGGACCGCTGGCCGACCACCTCTGCGGCCTGAGCCGCGGCCGGGGCCACTTTGCCGGCGTCTGTACGGTGGTGGCCAAGCTCTTCAATCTGGTGCGCCCCGACCGGGTCTATTTCGGTCAGAAGGACGCCCAGCAGGCCCTGATCGTGCAGCGGATGGTCATTGACCTGAACTTTCCGCTGGAGGTGATCGTCTGCCCGATCGTGCGCGAGGCCGACGGCCTGGCCATGAGCAGCCGCAACCGCCGGCTGCCGCCCGGCTACCGCCCGGCGGCCCTGGCCCTGCGCCGGGCGCTCTCCTTCGGCGGAGAACTCGTCCGTCGCGGCGAAACCTCCAGCCTCAAGCTGCTGGAGGAGATGTTTAAAATTCTGGCCGCCACGCCGGAGGTGGAGGTCGATTATCTCAACATCTGCTCGCCCCAGACCCTGGCCGACGTCGACGACATCGGCGAGATGGCCCTGATCGCCGGCGCGGTCAAGGTGGGGGAGGTGCGACTGATCGACAATCTCCTGGTCGGGCCCGACGGCCCGTGGGAATCCTGAAAGGCAACCATGCTTCGCGAAATGCTCAAATCCAAGATCCATCGCGCCACCGTGACCGACGCCAACCTGGCTTATGAGGGCAGCATCTCCCTCGATCCGGCCTTGCGCGAATCGGCCGATCTCCTGCTGGGCGAGAAGGTGCTGGTGGTCAACATCAACACCGGCTCCCGCCTGGAGACCTACGTGATGGAAGGCAAACCCGGCGAGGTCTGCCTAAACGGCGCCGCCGCCCGACTGGGCGCCGCCGGCGACAAGGTGATCGTCATGAGCTTCTGCCTGCTGGAAGACGCCGCCGCCCGCGCCTGGCGGCCGATCGTGGTTCGCGTTGACGACCGCAACGCCCTGCTGGGGATCAACAAATAATATGCATCGGATCATGATCGAAATCCCGTTGCCGCTGGGCCTGCCGCCCCTGACCGTCTACAGCTACGGTCTGATGATGGTGCTGGCCTTTGCCGTGACCGTGGGCCTGACCGTCTGGCGCGCCAAGCGCATCGGGGTGCCCGCCGACCTAATCCTGGACCTGAGCCTCTACGCCCTGGTCAGCGGCATCATCGGCGCGCGCCTGGCCTATCTTCTGGTCGACTACGTGCCCGATCCGGCCAGCGAGCATCCGCTCCTGGACCTGGTGGCGCTGTGGAAGGGCGGGCTCACCTTCCAGGGCGGCCTGGCCCTGGCGCTGTTCGTCTGCATCTGGTACCTGCATTCGCGCAAAATGCCGGCCGCCCGCATTGCCGACCTGTTCGCCCCCGGGCTGGCCTTCGGTGTGGCCCTGGGCCGGGTGGGGTGTTATCTGAACGGCTGCTGCTGGGGCAAGCTATGTCCGGCAGATTTTGCCGGCGGAGTGGTCTTCCCCGGCCCTCCGCCCGGCACCGGCGATGTGCTCCTGCGCGACCTCACTCACACCAGCGGCGTCTTCTTCCATCAGTACAATCTCTGGCAGGAAGGAGCGTTTGCGCCCCTGCTCAAGTCTTTAGGGTATACTCCAGAATTCATCGCCGCCCTCGATCCGACCAAGCTTCCCCTGCCGGTCTATCCGGCCCAGCTCTACAGCGCCGCCTTGCTGGCCATGATCGGCATTCTTTTGTTTCTACTCGACCTTCTGCCCCGGCGGTTCGACGGCCAGTTAATGCTGGCGTTCGTCTTTCTCTATTCCGGCTTCCGCTTCGGCATCGAGTTTTTGCGCGACGACACCCCGGCCTATTTCGCCTGGGGCGGTTTCTCCGGTCTGCGCCTGGGGCAGCTCTTGGCCCTGGCCATGGCCTTAACCGCTTTGGGATTTGCCGTATACCTCTGGCGGCGGGCCGGTGCGACGCCCCCCCCGCCCCCTGCGGCCCAGCCGCCGGAGACGCCCAGCTGATGATCAAGTCCCGCCTATTAGTGCGTTTGGTTCCTGGCTGCGTTCTGGCCATCGCCGTGGTCGGCCTCTCTGCCCTGCCCCGGACCGGGCGCGCGGCCGAAGCGCCGCGCGTCTCGCCCGGCTGGGCGGCGCTGTTGGCCAACGACTTCCCGGCCGCCGAAACGAAACTGCGTGAAGATTTGGCGGCCGCCCCGGACGTCTACGCCCGGGGGGAGGCCTACGAGGGCTTGCTGGATCTGGCCGAAATCAAAGGCGATCCCGCGGCCGGAGCCGCCGCAGCCCGCATGGCCGTCGAACAGCTGGCCGCCGACGAAACGGGCGTCGGAGAAGAATTTCTTTTCCGCATGGTGCTTGACTACCGGCGTCTGGGCCGGACCGCGGAACTGGCCGAATTCTGCCGGACCTTGAGCGCCGCGGGGACGTCCGCTTCGCCTCGCGTGGCCAACCTGGCCCGGGGCGTTTATTTTGACGACCTGGTGCGCCACGGCCGCGCGGCCGAAGCGCACGCCGTCGGCACGGCCTGCGGTCGGATCCTCAATTTCGCCGCCTTGTACGGCCCTTTCCCCGCCGCCGGCGAACTTCAGCTCGACGAACTCACCTCCGCCGAAACCAACCCCGGCCAGGAGAAGTATCTGGATTCGGCCGGTCAGCCGGTCGGGGTGGCCTATAATCTCGCCTGCCGGATGGAGAGCGGTTTCTTCGTCCAAGATCATCTGTCTCAAGGCGGACCGGAAGGCACGGTGGTGGCCGCTGCGCTCGTTCGGGCTCCCGCCGCGCGGACGCTGGATCTGGTCTTTTCGGGCAAAGTCAACATTTGGCTCAACGGCCTTCAGATCTATGCCGACAGCGCCCGCCGCTTCGCCTATCCCATCGCCGTTCGCAACGTTCGCGTCCAACTCCGCGAGGGCGTAAATGTCTTCCTGGTCAAGACCCCCCGCCGGGCGATGTTCAACCTGACCTTGTTCGATCCTTCCGGTGGCCCGGCCACGGGCCTGACCGTTCTGACGCCCCCGGCGGAGCAGACTCGCGAACTGCTGGCCCAGTTTCCCGCCCGGCCCTATCGCGGAGTGTATTTCGCCGAAGTCTCTAGCCACCCGCTCTTGGATAATACCGACGCCCGGCCGTACTCGCCGGCGATCGCCGTGTGGCGGCTTTTCACGCTGGAGGCGCGCGGCCAGGTCGAAGCGGCCCGGGAGATCGCCGACCGTTTCCTGGCCGAATGGCCGCAGAGCCAGTTGGCCCTGCTCATCGCCGCCTCCCAGCGCCAGCGCGAAAGCCGCTTCGGCGTCGACTCGGCCGAGCGCTTGCAGAAAGAAGCCTTCGAACTGTATGCCAAGCTGCTGGAAGCCGCGCCCGCCCAGCCATTCGCGCTGCTGGAAACCGGCCAGCACCTGCTGCGCCACAAGCAGCCGCAGGCCGCCGAAGACTTCCTTCGCCGGGCGGTCGCCGCCTGCCCAGATTTTCCCGAGTCCCGGCTGGAACTGGGCCGCCTTTTCCGCCAGCGCGGCTTCGACCAGCCGGCGTTGGAGCAATATCAGGCTCTGGCCAAGCTCTCCCCCGTCTATCGCGACGAACTGGCCGAGGTGCTGGTCGAATACGGCCGTCTGAAAGCGGCTGATGAGCTGCGCGAGGCGGCCTGGGCGGACGGCGACCTGGCTTTTGGCAAGTATTTCGCCTTCCTGCAATCCCGGGGGCAATGGAACCAGGCCCAAGCCGCGCTGGATAAATGGTGCCAGGCCAATCCCACTCAGGTCCGCGAAGGTTTTAATTGGCAAGCCGAACTCGCCG
>CAYMGG010000170.1:0-12728 GCA_964389915.1 uncultured Planctomycetaceae bacterium | reverse complement strand
GGTGGTGGTGGAGAACGACCCGGTGCCGACGACGGCCGCCGGTTCGGCCGAATATTACGATTATCTGGTTCTGCGGGCCGCGCCGCGGCTGGCCAAGATCGGCCGCCCCAGTCCCGAGGGCCTGAAGGTGGACGTGACCGAATTCGCCACGGCCGGCCGAATGGTCTTCGCTCCGCACCCGGCGGGCAACCGCCTGGTGGCCTTTTTGGACGACCGCCCCGGCACGCCCGGCGCCGAGGTGCTGGCCGGCCGGGCCGACGCCCGCCGGGGCGAGATCGCCGCCGGCCAGGCGCTTATCCCGACCAGCTTTGAAAAGCTCTTCTCGCCCGGCTGGGAGCTGCTGGTCTTCCATCTGGACAACCGGCTGGAATTCTGGGCGCGGGATAAGTGGGATAGCTACGAAAAGCAATTCGCGAGCTTGACTCCGGCTGCCGACCGGGCTATGGCTGAGGGCGTCAGTCGGCCGAGCCTGGACTGGGCCGAGCTACGTCGGTCCCGAAACCGGATCTGAACGCCTAGTTAACCTGCGAGCAACCTGATTGCCAAAAACCCTCGTCCGGAATTCGGGCGAGGGTTTTTTGTTTAAAATCACTTCATTTTGGCGAAAACTTGCGGCTGTGGCTTGACTGTATCGGTTTCGAGGTTAATATATAAACATATTAGGTAATTGATGGGCTGGGGGACAAGGCATGTCGAACAAGGCTTGGTTAGTGCGTAACTCATTTACATTAGTCGAGTTATTGGTGGTGATCGCCATCATCAGCCTGCTGGCGGGCATGCTGCTGCCGGCTCTGGACCGGGCTATTGCCAGCGCCGAAGGCATGCGCTGCCTGAATCAACTCAAGCAATGCGGTGAGGCCCAGGCGGTTTACGCCGGTGATTATGGCGATTGGGTGGCCGATGTTTACGAGTCGGCCGACATGACCAAGCAATACCGCTGGGCGAATTTTCTATACGGCTCGGTCTGGGGCGGGCGGGATCGGTACATCGATGACCGCAACGTCTTCCTCTGTCCGGGCGAAGGGCCCAAGCGGTGGGGCGGCAATTACAGCGCCACCTACGGCATGATCCGTTATTCCAATTTGGCCGGGGTCCAGGCGGGGGCGGACTGGAAGGTCATCTACCTCAACCTGGCGCGGCTGAAGGACGCTTCGCGCGTCATGCTGCTGGGCGATACCGTGCTGCCGAGCAGCAGCTCCTGGACCTGGTACCCGACCCACAGCCAATGCTTCACCCTGCTGCACGATTCCAGCGAGGTGGGCATTCATGCCCGACACCTGGAGCGGGTCAATTTCGCCTTTGGCGATCTGCACGGCGAGGCGGCCGGAGTGGCCAAGCTGGTGGAACTGGGCTGCAAGCGCTACGTGAACAAGAGTTACAACCTGGTAATGCTGCAATAGCTCATCTGGTGCGCGCAAGCGCTTCTCGAAACCGAAAGGGCTGACTCATGGGCAGGCGGATGGCGGCGGTGTTCGGCGTGGCGGTGGTGCTGGCGGCGGCGGGCTGGGCGGAGGAGAACCCCAATCTTTTGGCCGACCCCGGCTTCGAGGCCGGCGGGGACGCCTGGCACAAGGATATTTCGCATGACGCGAAGGTGGCGTGGGAATTTGTCGCCAGCCCGGCGCATGCCGGCGGCCAAGCACTGCAAGTCACCAACGCCACCCCCCAAGCGCCGCACGTCTACGGTACGATCTGGCAGACGGTCAAGATCAAGCCGGGGGCGACCTACGAGCTTAGCCTCTGGCTCAAGACCGAGAACGCCTACAACGTCTGGTTCGGCGGCGGCAAGGATTGGCGGGTGCGCAAATCCTGCCCGGCCGGCAGCTACGATTGGAAGCGGGTGACGCTGGTCTACCGGACCGAGTCGGACGAGAATGAGTTCACCTTCCGGATTAATTTCGACGGCCTGGCCCAAAAGGCCTGGATCGACGACGTGGCCATGGTCGAGGTCGAGCCTGAGGCCCTGACCTCGGTCCTGACCCTGGACGACCTGGGCGGTCTCTCCTTCCTGCCGGTGCTGCCGGCGGGCGCGGCGATCAAGGTCGACGGCGACCTGGGCGAGTGGGGCGGCTTTGCCGGCGCCAAGCTGCCGGCTTCGGCCGAGCAGGTGGACCTGGCCAAGTGGGCCGGCCCGACCGATCTCTCCTACACGGTCAAGGCCGCCTGGGACGAGGCCAACCTCTATCTGGCCGTGGAGGTGACCGACGACGTGCACGACGCCACCTTCGGCGGCGGGATGTGGACCAAGGACAGCATTCAGCTGGCCTTCGGCGCGGGCAGCAAGTACGGCCCCGAATACGGCTTTTCGCTGGCCGAAGGCAAGGCGGACGTTCATAAGTGGCAGGACGGGGCCAACACGACCGGGGCGGACAAGGTGGTGCTGGCCACGAGCGAAGCGCCGGGCGTGGTGCGCTACGAGATCGCCCTGCCGTGGACCTGCGCCTTCGCCGCCCGGCCGGAGCGAGAGTTCCGCTTCGACCTGATCGTCAATGACAGCGACGGCCAGGGCCGCCGGGGCTGGATCGGCTGGACCCCGGGCATCGGTAACGGCAAGGACGCCAGCCGTTTCGTCCGCGCCCGACTCTGCGCCGAGGGCGCCCAGAACGCGGTTGATCTGGCCGTGGACAATGCCGAGCCGCTCAAGGATCAGAAGGTGGTCTGCGGCCTGGCCGTGGCCAACTGGGGCGCGGCCGACCTGGCCGGCAAGGCCGCACTGCCCATCGGCCAGAAGAGCTTCAAGGCTCCGGCCGGATCGGTGCTGACCCTCAACTTCCCCTGGCTGGCCGCCCAGCCCGGCGAGCAGGTTATCGCCGCCCGACTCACCGGCGATCTGGAGCAGGCCGTCGAGTGCGCGGTCAAGGTGCTGGACTACAGCGCCGCCGACGTGGAGGCGCGCCTGGCCGGGCTGGATAAGGAACTGGCCGAACTTGACGGCCTGCTGGCCCAGTGCCGCGAGAAAAAGATCCCGGTCGAATACGAGACCGCCGATGCCACCGTGATCCGCAACTTCATCGGTTTCGGCCGCGACGATCTGGCCGCCGGGCAGCTGCGCCGGGCGCAATACACGGCCGACGAGTTGACGTCTCTGGCCAAGCGCACGCGCGAGAACCTGACGCTCTATCTGAACGGCCAGCGTCAGGCCCTGGCGGTTAGCCGCTACGTCACCGGCAAGATCGAGATCCAGGATTACGGTTTCGTGGCCGACGTGCGCGATCCGCTCACCGGCCAGACCTCCCGCCGGCCGGTCAATTTCCTCGGCTACGGTCACTTCGGCCAGGTGCGCAAGGACATCCCCCAGTTCCAGGCCTACGGCGTGAACATGATCCAGTTCGAGATCGGCCCCTCGGGCACGGTCCTGGCCCCCGAGAAGGAAGGCCAGGATTACCGGATCGACACCAAGGGCATCGAGACCAAGATCATTCCGTTCCTGAAGCAGGCCGAGGAGAATAACATCGCGGTCAACGTGCTGCTCTCGCCGCACTACTTCCCGGCCTGGGCGCTCAAGAAATGGCCGGAACTGAACGACTATTCGGGCGGGTTCCTCAAGTACACCATCGACGCGCCCCAGGCCCGGATGGTCGTCGAGGCCTTTTTGCGGACCATCATTCCGCTCATCAAGGACTACAAGTCCCTGCACAGCCTCTGCCTCTCCAACGAGCCGGTCTACAAGGACTGCCGGAAGGACCGTTATTCGCAGCAGCTCTGGAAGGAATATTTGGAGAAGAAATACGTCGAGATCGCCAAGCTGAACGCAGTCTACGCCAGCCAGTACGCCGATTTCGCCGCCGTGCCCATCCCCAATAACGCCGAGGTCCAGGCCACGCCGTATTTCTGCGATTATGCCCGCTTCAACATGGACCGGTTCGCCGCCTGGCACAAATGGATGGCCGACATCATCCACGAGATGGCCCCGGAGATTCCGGTGCACGCCAAGATCATGAACGAGGCTTTCAGCCGCGCCCTGGTCGGCAACGGCGTGGACCCCGAACTGATCTGCGGTTTGAGCCAGATCAACGGCTGCGACAACTGGTGCTACTACAACGGCCACTACTCGCCCTACCTGAACAAGCTGGATTTTTACGATCTCATGGCGTCCTTCAAGCGCGCTCCGATCTACAACAGCGAGGATCACATCATCCCCGACTGCGACAAACGCTATATTCCCGAGCAGGCCGTCCACCTGCGCACCGATCTCTGGCAGGGGGCGATCCATGGCCGTTCGGCCAGCACCATCTGGGTCTGGGAGCGGACCAAGGACCCCAAGAGCGACCTGAACGACAGCGTGATCTACCGCCCCGACTGCGCGGCCATGGTTGGCCGGACCAACCTGGACCTTAATCGGCTGGCCTTCGAGGTCAAGGCCCTGCAGGACGCGCCGTTTACGGCGCGGATCCTGTACTCCCTGCCCTCCCTGGTCCTCTCCTCGGTCAACGACGCCGCGGTCAAGGGCGTCTACGCGGCCCTCAGCTTCTCCGGCTGCAAAGTCGGGTTCGTCTCGGAAACGCAGGTGGCCGCCGCCGACCTCAAGCCGGAGCAGGTGGTGGTCGTGCCGGCTTCGTCGAACGCGGCCCCGGCCACGCTGGAAAAGTTGGCGGACTTCGCCGCCGCCGGCGGGAAGGTGGTGCTGATCGGCGAGGACTGCCTGTTGCGCGATTCGGAGAACCGCCCCCTGGCGGCCGACCGGCGCGCGGCTCTGCTGGCCAAGGCGATTGCGGTCAAGATGTCGACCGATCCCGAGGAACTGCGCGGTCTGCTGGCGCCCGTGCTGCGCGAGGCGGGCTTGAACCAGGTCGAACTGATTACCGCCGACACCGGCCAGCCGGCCTGGGGCGTGGAATGGCGCTCGACCGAGCGGGAAGGCCATCGGCTGGTCAATCTGGTCAATTACACCAGCCAGGCGGTGAACGTGAAATTGCTCTGCGCCGGCCAGCCGGTGACTCAGTTTCGCGAGCGGATCACGGAGAAGGATTTGAGCTTCGAGAGCTTGCGGCTGGAACCGCTCACTCCGTGGCTGATCGAGTTTTAAACCTGCCCCGCCCCGGCCGGCTGAATCTGGCCGGGGTTTTTCATCGGCCCGATTCGCCGCCGGCAAATTCCCGCCGGCGGCGGGCGGGCACAGTACTGCAAATATAAAACAACCGGTTGGTTTTCTTTGCCTGATGATTTGACAGAGGCTGAATAATGGAGTAATCTGTAATTAATATATAATGCGATACAGTTGCAGTTTTCGCATCCCCCACGCAAGGTGCTGGCCATGAACGCAAAGCGGATTGCTCTAGCAAAATCAAGGAATTGGCGATCGAGGTTTACTCTGGTCGAGCTGCTGGTGGTGATCGCCATCATCAGCGTGCTGGCGGCCATGTTGCTGCCGGCCTTGGAGCAGGCCCGGGAGAGCGCCCGCGGCATTACTTGCGCCAACAATCTGCGCCAACTCGGTCTGGCTTCGTTCGATTATGTCGACAGCAACGGCGGCCTCTTCCCCAAGGGCGCATACAGTGGCGGGCCCTATTGGGTGACCAAGACCGCGCCGATCGGCAAGTATTTCGGTTACGACGCCTGGCCGGACGCCAACTTCTACAAGTGGGACGCCGCCACCGTGTTCAATTGCCCCTCCTCCAAGTGGACCGCCACCGGTGGCTTTGGGGATCACGCCGATTATCACGCCTCCAAGCATATCTTCGGCACTTGGGACACGCCCCGACTCTGGACCAGTATCAATCTGATGACCAAACCCGCCTCGACCACGCTCATGTGGGATCGGCTGCGGGCCGATGTGGCCGGCATCGGTTATTGGGGCATCATCAGCGTCGGGGAGTACACCGATCTGACCAAGGCGGCCCGCATCCATACCGACCGCCATCAGGGCGGAGCCAACCACCTCTGGGTGGACGGCCACCTCAGCCATCTGCCGATCTTCGGCCTGAAGAGCGATAATTTCCTGCCTCCCTATTGATTAGGCCTGGTTTCATCTCCGAATGTTTGCGGCGGAATTAGTTCCGCCGGACCCCAATGCCTGGGCTTTGGACCCGAGAAGGAGAACCTGATGCGCGCACGGAGACTGTGGTTGGCGGCCGGCTGGCTGGTTTGGACGATGGGAGCGGCGATGGCGGAAGAGACAAGCGCGCCGGCGAATCCTCTACCCCTACCGCAGGCGCTGGCCGACTCCTCGCCCTACGGGGTCTGCGCCCACGTCTCGCGCGGCGGCGAGCACACCATCGCCCGGGAGGAATTCGCCAAGATGCGGGAGGCCGGCATCGAATGGGCGCGGACCGACTTCGACTGGTCGGGCGTGGAACCCAAGCCGGGCGAGTGGAATTTTTCACACCTGGATGAGACCATGGATTGGGCCGAGGCGGCCGGGATCAAGATCCTGCCGATCCTCGACTATGACGTCAAATGGGCCAGCCCGGCTTACAAACATCTCGATAAATGGGGCGAGTACGTGCGGCAGGTGGTGACCCGCTACAAGGATCGCATCCGCGTCTGGGAGGTCTGGAACGAGGAAAATCTCGACCACATGTGGCGCGAGAAGCCCGACGGGGCCAACTATGTGCCCCTGCTCAAGACGGCCTATGAAACCATCAAAGCCATCGATCCGAAGCTGACCGTGCTCTTCGGCGGCACGGCGGGCATTCCCTACGAATACATCGAGGCGGCCTATCAGGCCGGCGCCGCGCCGTACTTCGACGTTCTGAACATCCACCCCTACCGCTATCCGAACACGCCCGAGCAGCGCAGCCTGGTGGGCGACGTGGTCAAGCTGCGCGAGTTGATGGGGCGCTACAACGACGCGAACAAGCCGCTCTGGATCACCGAGATCGGCTGGCCCACCCACGGCACCAATGAATTCGTCGGCCAGCTGATCCAGGCCGGTCTGGCCAAGCTGGTGCCGGCCGACGCGACCGTGGCCGTGCTCGACGATCCGGAGTTCCCCGACCACCGGCCGCTGGAAGACGACGCGCTGGTCACGCTGCTGGGGGCCGGCAAGCGGATCCAGCGGATCAAGCTGGGCGAGTTGGCCGCGCTGGACCCGGCGCGTCAGCCGGCCCTGCTCCTGTCGCCCTCCGAGGGTTTTCCGGCCGACTATTTTGCGGAAATCGAAAAGTACGTCCGCGCCGGCGGCGCGCTCGTCCTGACCGAAGGTCTGCCCATGTACTACGCGGTCCGCAAGGGCGCAGACGGGGTCTGGAAGCGCGACCAGGTCAACGACGAATTTTGCCGCAAGCTGCACATCTCCTGGTCGGCCTGGTGGACCGACAAGACCGCGCCGGAGAAGTCCAGCCAGCTGGCCGTGACCCCGGAGTTCAAGGATTTGGTCAAGATCGGCGGGCACATGAGCGGCACCCGCTTCCTGACCGGCGCGGCCCTGGCCGAGGGCGATCAGTTCATGCCCATCATCGGGGTCAAGGAAGGCGAGTTCAGCGGCGCGACCGCCGCAGTCTACAAGTTTGGCAGCGATCTGAAGGGCGGGGCGGTGGTCCTCTCCTTCATGGCCCTGGGCTCGGGCTCGACCGAAGCCAAGCAGGGCCAGATGCTGCCGCGCGCCTATCTGCTGGCCGGCCAGGCCGGGGTGGAACGGATGTTCTGGTACGAGTTCCAGGCCACCGAGCAGGACCCGACCTATAACGAGGCCCATTTCGGCATGACCCACAAGGACCTCTCGCCCAAGCCGGCCTATACGGCCATGCAGGCCCTGACCCGGGCCCGGCCGGTCGGCTCGAAGCGCAGCGAGGCCGTCTACGTCACCGGCGAGGTCTATCATCTGAACTGGACCCGGCCGGACGGCAAGGCGGGCTGGGCTCTCTGGACCGTGCAGGACGCCCAGGAGGTGACGCTGAAAGTGGCGGGCGAGGTGGCCGAGGCTTTCGACAACCTGGGACAGGCCGTCGAGGTGAAGGTTGAAAACGGGCAGGCCAAGGTCAAGTTGAGCGGATCGGTGCTGTACCTGATCGGCCCGAGCCAGGTGGAACTGGCCGCGAACTGACTGGGTTCGGTCTGAGCGCTATGGCAAAATCAGCACCGACCCCGCCGGGGCGACCGCGTCGCTCCGGCGGGGTCTTTATGGTCGGCGGATATACAGTGGCGCGCCGGTTGGGTTTAGCGCTACAATCGGCGATGGCCAGAAGCCGGCGGTGTCGTTTCTGCGAACCGTGAAGAACGACTAAAAAAGAGATTTGTGTGGTCGTTCTTTGTTTCTACTGACAAGAATGCGGCTTCAGCGTGATTAACGAATGCGGAATGGATGCGTAAAACGGATGACTGACGGCGGACGAAAAGAACTGATTTTGCGGCCGGCGACTGCGGCGGACAAGGAGCGGGTGCTGGCTTGGCGCAACGCCCCGTTCGTGGTCGCGCGCAGCAGCTCCAATCGGCCGGTCGAGCCGGCGGAGCACGAACGGTGGTTCGCCGCCGCCTTGGCCGATCCGGACCGGCGGGTCTATCTGATCGAGGTCGACGGGACTCCCGTGGGCGTGGTCCGGTTCGACCGGCGGGAAGAAACGGCGGTTATTTCGGTTTTCCTCGCCGAGGAGCATGCCGGGCGCGGGTATGGAACCCGGGCCATTGGCGAGGGTTGCCGGCTGGCGGCGGCGGCTTGGCCGATTCGGACGGTCCGAGCCTGCGTGCGGATGGACAACTTGCCTAGTTACAAGAGTTTCACCCGGGCCGGATTTGCCGCCAGCATAGACCCCGGCGCTTGCCCGCCGGTCCACCATTGCCTGGTCTGGTCCGCCAATGGGTAAGTCCGCCCCGATAATGCTTGCAATCCCTTCATTTTCGGTTATGGATGAAGGAGGGAGGCCGTCTGGAAGCGGCGGCTGCGGGCCATTGTTAAGGGAGTGAAGCATGAGCCAGGCGAATAATTTATGGCAGGCAGTGCGCGCCCGGCTGCCGTTGTTGGTGGGTGGGGCTTTGCTGGGCTTGACCGGCGGCTGCCAGTGCGGAGCCGAGTCGGCCGCGCCGGCTCCGACCGCGGCCCAGCCCAAACCGGCCGAAAAGTCCGTCTTGAAAGAGGTCTCGGCCGGGATTCACGATACGGCCAAGGAGATGACCGGTCTGGGCGCGCTGGAGCGCGGCCAGGATCTGACCAAGCAGATCCGGAAGCTCGAAACCGAGCACAACCAGAAGCTTGACCAGGTGATGCAAGAAACCAAAAAGTAAACCCGGGGGGCCGGCCCCGCGAATATCGAGGCGAAAACATCGTGCATTGGCTGTTCACCATAGTTCTCGATTATATCGAGTATATCGCCGTCACCGGCGGTCTCATCTTCTTCTGGCTCTTCGTGGGCATGGCCCGGGGCACGGGCCGGCAGAAGCAGATCATGATGGCCTGCCAGCTGGGCGACGACCGCGAGGTGGCGTACCTGCTGCGCGAGGTGCCGTGGCTGGCCCGGGCCGCCGACCAGAACGGTCTGACGCCGCTGCATATCGCCGCGCTCAACGGTTTTGTGATTGTCGTCGGCCAGCTGTTGGACAAGTCGGCCAATCCCAACGCCGCCAACAACGCCGGTCAGACCCCGCTGCACGCGGCGGCCATGGCCGGACATGCCGACGTGGTGGCCCAGTTGCTGGCCAAGGGCGCGAAGGTCGACTGCCGCGACCACCAGGGCAACACCCCGCTTTACCTGGCGGTTTGGGACAACCACACCGAGGTGGCCAAGGTCCTGCTGGACCGGGGCGCCGACGTCAACTCGGTCACCTGCCGGGGCGACACGCCCCTGAATCGGGCGCTGCAACACAACCACCAGGAGGTCGCCGAAGTGCTGCTGGCCGCCGGCGCCATCCGGCAGGATCGCCAGGCCCGGCATGAGGACTTTCCGGCTGCCGGAACGCGGAACTCCTGAGATCAAATTGAGTTGATTCCGACCGTTTCCGGGGAACCTTTTTTGCTTAAAAGGTTCCCCGGTCCCCTCCAAAAAACGCTCACCTGCTTAGTCGTTTCGAGCGTTCAGATGGACAAATTCCGCGTCTAGCCTTTTCGTGCGACTCACCCGGCTAAACTGGCCGGGTACGCGAAGCGCTTTATGCATGTGCGGCACACACTCTTGCCTGGCTTGGCCGTTTCGAGCGTGCAGAGAGCTTAATTCAGGCGCTGAAAAATCCGCCCGCCATCAATGTGCCGTAAACTAATTTTAAAAGGTTGTGATTCATCCTCCGTATATGCCCTTTTCGATTCTTATCGCATTGTCTGGCCTAAAGTAACATAGTTTTGCTTGTCGCGGATTCCTGCTTTCGGGCTGGACAAACGCCGGGGAAATATTAGAATAGGCGTCTCTGTCCGGGAGGAGGCCGTCCGGTGAGCGGGATTCTGGAATCCCCGACCTTGGTTCTCAACCGCACCTGGACGCCGGTTAACGTAACCAGCGTCCGTCATGCCATTTCCCTGGTCTTCTGTGATCGCGCCAGCTTTGTCTGTCCCGTTACTTTCCGGCCTTACGATTTTCCCGGGTGGACCCGCCGGGGAGTGGTCGGCGGCCGGGCCGTGCACGGCATTGCCCTGGAGATCGAAGTCCCGGAAGTCGTAGTGCTCAAAGGCTATGAAAAGGTTCCGTCGTTGGGCGTGGTCTTCAATCGCGGCAATCTGCGCAAACGCGACGAAAACACCTGCCAGTATTGCGGCCAGCGGACCGAACCGGCCCGCCTGACCATCGATCACGTCATGCCGCTCAGTCGGGGGGGGGAGACCTCGTGGGAAAATTGCGTGCTGGCCTGCCGGCGGTGCAACAACCGCAAGGGCAGCCTGACGCCCAGCGAGGCCCGGATGAAGCTGCTGCGCCGGCCGTTCCAGCCGGAATGGTCGCCGCGTTACGCGGTCTTCGCCCGGCGCAGCCGGCCGGCTTCGTGGGATAATTTTCTCGCCGGGGTCAAGGCCGAGATCTGCCTGGCCGAATAAGGCTTTCTTCGCCGGGAGAGGAGGCGGGGCATGTCCGGGTGCGTGCGCCTGCTGACCATTGATTGCGAACCGGAAGACCTGTCGGCCGTCGCCCGCGAACTGCTGCGGCACGGGCTGGTCTGCCGGTTTACCAAGCACCCGGCGGGCCGTCCCTGGCCCGAGTCGCGGGCCTCCCGGGAGATCGCCGCGGTTCTGGTGCGGCGGCGGGCCTCGGCCGAGGCCCTCGCTGCGGCGGCCGCTTCGGCCGAGCCGGCGGCGGTGGTCTCGCCCCGGCCGAGCTCCCGGGTCAAGCCTGGGCGCTCCGGCGAGACGCCGGCGGCGATCGCCTACCTGAAGCCGCCCGCGGGCATACCCGTCGTCCAACTCTTTGCCAATCTGGCCGAATCCCTGGCGTGCCCGGGGGAGGGGGTGCGGCTGACCCTGGGGGAGTTGCCGCGGCTGGCGATGATCCTGCTGGGGGCTCAGCGCAGCCCCGGCCGGCCGGCGGCCGCGCCCGTACCGAAGGTCACGCCGCGCCAGGGGCGGATCCTGCTGGCCGACGACGATCCCGAAAGCGCGTTTGTGGTCCAGGCCTTTCTCACCCGCTGCGGGCACGAGGTGACCGTGGTCGGCGACGGCGCCGAAGCCGTGCTGCAATTCTCCCGCCAGCGGTTCGACCTGGTCCTGCTCGACCTGCGCATGCCGGGACTGGACGGTTGGGCCGCGGTGCGGCGCATCCGCGAATGCGAGCAGGTCCGCCAGCGGGGGCATACGCCGGTCGTGGCCCTTTCGGCCCACGTGGACCCCGAAACCGTCGAACGCTGCCGGCAGGCCGGATACGACGGGCATCTGGGCAAGCCGGTCCTACAGGCGCAGCTGGTGGCGGCGGTGAACGAATATCTCGCCCACGGGCAAAGCAGCGGAGCGACCGTCCTGCCCGGCGGCGAAAGCTGTCCGGCCTTTCTGCAGGAGTTGCGACCCGGCTATCTGGCCAAGCGCCGGCAGGACGCCGAACAGATGCGCGGCCTGCTCGCCTCCGGCGACCTGGAGGCCGTGGGCTTTGCCGGCCATCGCATCGCCGGCTCGGCGCGCAACTACGGCTTTCCGGAGCTGACCGAGATCGGGTTGGAGCTCGAGAAGGCCGCCGAGCGGCAGGACGCGGCCACGATGCAGGAACTGCTGGGCAAGCTCGAAGCCTGCCTGGCCCGGGGCTGAACCGCCCCGCTTGGCTCCGCCCGCCCCAAAATTCCCCCCAGGTTTCGGCCAGACTTTCGGCGGCCGGGCGCGAACATCTCCGGGCCTGGCGGCAGGTCGGCGGGCCGGCCGGCGATCCCTTGGACGAGGCAATGGCGGGGGGCGGCCCGGAGATGGGGGCCAACGTTCCGGCGGCGCAATACCAACGGCGGCTGGCGGAAACCGGGCGGGACGCCGCGCCGGCGGCCGGCCGGCAAACCCCTAATATTGATTTCATTAAGGCCGATTCTGGGGGACTTTTTTTGCAAAAAAAGTCCCCCAGACCCCTCAAAAAAACTCTCACCGGCTTCGCCATTTCGAACGTTCAGGGGGGGTGAATTCGAGGTTGCTGGAATTCGAACGCCAATCGATTCGCGTATTTTGATTTTGAGTATAGCGCTTCCCGGGGGGCGTGATTTGGGGGGGGCGGGCTCCGTCTCGACCGCTCCCGCTCGGGCGCTACGGCGGCGAGAGGGAGATGGGGGAAGAAACGGAGTTCGTTCCTTCCCGACGGGAATGATTTAGCCTCGGCAAAACCATAACTAGCTCTACAGCTGAAATTAAAATGCCTTATATCAGTTCAAGTTAATGATCGTCGAATAGGTGCGAAATCCATCCGCGCCGA
>CAYMGG010000169.1:12455-12806 GCA_964389915.1 uncultured Planctomycetaceae bacterium | reverse complement strand
AGCCGGCGAGGGTGAAGTAGACGGTCAGGGGCTGGCTCAGATCGCCGGTGCGGGTGAGGGTGAAGGCGGCGGTCTCGGTCGTCCCCTCGGCGGCGGCCGGCCGGCTGGTGCTGGCCGTCACCCGGTTGAAGCGGCCGGTGTCCGGCTCCTGGCCCCGCCGGCGGGCGTCCTGGCGAAACAGGGACCAGACCCCGCTGGCGGGGCCGGCCGTGCCGGTCAGGGCGTGGAGCTTCTTGTCGCCGGCGCCGATGTAGACCGTACCGTCGGCGGCCAACAGCGGGGCGCAGCGGGTGATGGCGTTGCCGGCGGCGTACTGCCAGAGCTGGGCGCCGGCGGCGTCAAGCGCGTAGA
>CAYMGG010000169.1:0-12445 GCA_964389915.1 uncultured Planctomycetaceae bacterium | reverse complement strand
GGCCCCGCAGTAGACCGTGCCGTCGGCTCCGACCGCGGCGGCGGATTCGATCTGGTTGCCGGCGGTGAAGGCCCAGCGCCTGGTGCCGTCGGGGGCCAGGGCGTAGAGCTGGCGGTCGCAGGAGCCGACGTAGACCGTGCCGTCGGCGCCGATCACGGGCGAGGCGTAGTGCACGCTGCCGCCGGTGGCGTACTCCCATTTCTTGACCCCTTCGGCGGTGAGCGCGTAGACCTTCTTGTCGCCGGCCCCGAAATAGACCGTCCCGTCCGGACCCAGGGCGGGGGAGGAGTCGATCTGCCCACCGGCGGTGAAGGTCCAGCGCTGGCTGCCGTCGGGGTTGAGCGCATAGAGCTGGCGGTCGCGCGCGCCGACGTAGATCGTGCCGTCGGCGCCGACGGCCGGCGAGGCGGTGATCATGCCGGTGGCGGCGAATTCCCATTTTTTGCCCCCGGCGACGGTGAGCGCGTAGAGCTTGCTGTCATTGGCCCCGAAATAGACCACCAACTCGTCCGGACTAAGGGCGGGGGAGGACTCGATGCCCCCGCCGGCCTTGAATTCCCATTTCTTGCCGCCGCTGCTGTTTAGAGCATAGAATTTGCCGTCCATGGCCCCGAAATAAATGACGCCGTCGGCGGCCACCGCGGGGGTGGAATAAATGGTGTAATTGGCGGCAAAATCCCATTTCTTGGCCCCGTTCAGGTCCAGGGCGTAGAGCTTGCCGTCGCTGGTGCCGAAGTAGATCACCGTTCCGGCCGAGTTAAGGGCCGGCGAGGATTGGACGCTGCCGCCGGTCAGATATTCCCATTTTTGCTCGCCCGGACTGGCCGCCAGGCCTTGGACGGCGGCCAAGCCGATGAGGCAGAGCCAGATTCCCCCGCGAAACTGCGGCCGATTTAGCATGTTGCCTATTCCTTTCCGGCAGGCGAAGACACTATCTCCCTCCGGCATAGAACAATTAATGTGCCGGAGATTGTGTCTGGCATTTCGGGGTAGAGAAGAAGGGAATGCGATTCGCGCAACTACATGCAGCGGCACGAATAGTCGTTCCGGCGGGTAGTGATTCTGGCGGACGGGGCGGAGGCGGCCGGGCGGACAGGGAGGGGAAGAACCTGCCTGAGGCGGTCCGGCCGGCGGCAGATTTTTCCGCAGCTTTAATTATGTATATGAAAAAAATGCAGCCCTGGGGATAAGGCCAGGGCTGCCTGGGGGCAGAATAAATTTTACGGGGGTGAAGGGCTATTTCTTCCGGCCCACCGCGTCGTCGATCGCCAGATTCAAGGCTTTGTCGAGTTTTTCCGGCGTCAAATAGGTGCCGGCCTGGACCGCGCGGCGGACTTCCATGACCTTGTCCAGCCGGATGCCTTCCATGCCGCGCAGGCGCATCACGTCGGAGGAGAGTTCGACGCCGTCGGTTGACTGGGAGGCAGGCGAAGTTGGAGTCTGAAGCTTGAGCTTGCGGGCCTGGGCCGGGCCCATGCCGCCAATGCCGCCGATATTATCGACCATGAAAAACTCCCTGTTTGGTTGTTCCCACAATTCCCCAAAAAGCCCGGGCACCCCCGTACACGGACTTTTTTAGGCCGGTCCGCCGGCAAACCGGCATGCAGCCTATTCGTTCTATCGACCGGCTGAAACCTATTCTAAAGTAAAATTCCCATTTTTTCCAATTTTTTTCGGATACGCTTGGCCATCGCCGCATGCATCTGGCAGACCCGGCTCTCCGATACTTTCAGCAATTCGCCGATTTCTTTCAAAGTAAGTTCTTCATGATAGTAAAGGACGACCAATTCTTTTTCCTTGTCCGTCAGCAGTTCGCTGATCACGGAGATGATCTCGTCCAGCTCAATCTGCCGGCCGGGCTGGTCGCTGCTGCGGCTGGCCAGCAGGCTTTCCAGGTCGTGCTCGCCGTCGTTGGTCAGCTCCGAGAGGCTGACCTGGTGGGTGGCGAGCATGCCGATCTCCGCGTCCCAGTACTCCTCCAGGCTCAGGCCGGCCTCCCGGGCGATGGTTTCCGGGTCGAGTTCTTCGCCGCGGTTGTGGAGTTCGGTCTCAGCCTGCTGGATGCGGGTGACTCGCTCGCGCGTGACCCGGCCGAGCAGGTCGTGGGAGCGCAGTTCGTCGATGATCGCCCCGCGGATGCGGGTGATGGCGTAGGTGGTGAATTTGGCCTCGCGGGATGGATCGTAGCGTTCGATCGCCGCCAGCAGGCCGACCGTGCCGGCCGAATACAGATCCTCGCGGGAGACGAAGGCGGGAATGGTGGTCGCCAGCCGGCCGACGGTAACCTTGACCAGGGGCAGGTAGGAGACGACCAGATCCTCGAAGGCCTGGCGGTCTCCGGTGCGGTACTTCTCCCAAAGCTCCTGGTTCTCTTCCATATTATATACCCGTGGCCGCGGGGCGGCGGACGCGCGTTTGTTCTCTGGTTGTATCGGCCGAACCGGCCGGCCGACTTTGTGGCAAATCCGCGGGGCACCGGCCCCGGGACGGGCGGCCGGCCGCCGGGAAGAGCCGCCGCGGTGCCGTGTCGGCTCGGAGCGGCGGCCCAAACCGTTAAAAATGTTCGAAACTGCCCGGTTTTTGCCGCCAACCTCCGGCCTTGCTCTTTGCTTGAAGCGTCGCCCCGATTTTTTCGGCCTGCGGCTAGGGGGCCGCCGGCGCCGCCGGCCCGCCCGGGCCGGCCAGGTCCGGATCGTGTCCCAGGGCCCGTAGGCGCAATTCCAGTTCCTTGGCCCGCTTGGCGATGATGCCGGTGTTGGCCAAAACCTCGCTCATCTCCCGGTCGGCCTGGCGTAGTCGCAGGGCCAGGCTGTCGCGCTGGTTTTGCAATTCCTGCTCCCGCTGGGCTCCGTCCTGCCGCAACTGGCCGACCAGCCGGGTCTGCTCCCGCAGGTCGGCCCGTAGGCGGTCGGCCTCGCGGGTCTGGTCGAGCAGGGCCGAGTAGAGGTAGCCCAGAATCGCCAGGGTCGGCAGGGTGATCAGCAGCGCCAGCCAGGTCGGCACGCTGCGCCGGGAACGTTCGATCTCCTGGATGAGCGGATCCTGCAACTGGTCGAAGACGCTTTTCAAGGCGCTGACGGCGCGCTCATTGTCCTGGGGCAGGGCCGGCAGCTGGGGTGTTTCCGGGGCCGGCGCCTCGTCGGCCGCCGGGGCCGCCGGCGGCTCGGGCGCCACCCAATCCTGGCCTTCCGGCTCGGCCAGGCTCTCGCCGACGGTGACGGTCTGGGCCGAGCCGTCAACCTGCGACTGGGGCCGCAGCGGCGGCGGGAATGAGATCTGAAGCAGCGGTTCGCCCGGGCAGACCGTGCAGGTGATCAGGCGCGAAACCTCAACCTGGGCCGGGGGGGTTGCCTTGCCGCAGGTCGGGCAGGTGAGGGTCGCGGGGGTCATGGTCACCAGCGGGGCTTTGCATTTCTTGCAGCGGTAGAGCTTGCCCAGCGTCACGTTCTTGACGCGGTGGACCGTGTCGCAGGTCGGGCAGACCAGTCTGATAGGTTCTTCAGCCAAAAGCGGATCCTTGCCGCGTCGAGCGCGGAAAATAGGTCGACTTCGGGGGCGGTTTTTCGCCCGCGCCGCCCAAGTGTAGAAATTTCGGGGCGGGCAAGTCCAGGATTTTCCGGAGGGCGGCGCCGAATTTCGGCCGCGGGGTCGGCCGGCTTTTTTTTTACTGGTCGGCCCGAAGGGCTAAAGTCGGGCCGGTCGGCGGTCCGATAAAAGGATAATGGTTCCTTGGGTCGGACGCGACCAGGCAACGGGGGGAAGCGTCCGACGCGTTTGTGGTGCGGATATTTTGGCTTATTCTCGGGATAAGTCGCCATTTTGAGCAAAAGGAGAGTGCCATGAGGAGGAAGTTGGGCTGGGGGTTGGGAATGGTAGGGGCGTTGGCCCTGACGATGAGCGCGGTTCGGGCCGATGACGTGGCCAGCCTGCGGGCGGAAATGGCCGACATGCAGACCAAGATGGCCAGCATGGAAGCGGCTCTAGCGACACCCGCGGCCAAGGTCAGCGGCGACTGCGAAGGCCTGACCAGCATGCGCAAGCGCGGCGTGATCACCATCGGCGGCTACGCGGCGACCATGCTCCAGGTGGTCCGGCGCGACGACGATCCGACCGACATGATCTCCGCCACCCAGTATCGCGGCGAGAACGACATCATTGACAGCACCACCTTCACCGGTGAAGCCAACCTGTACGTCGACGTCCAGGCCGCCGAGAACGCCAAGCTGCGCCTCAAGCTGGACCTGGAGGACTTCTTCGACGGCGCGGTCCAGAACCAGGACCTGCTGGAAGAGGTCTATTTCCAGTTCAAGAACGTCTTCTGCGCGCCCCTGACGGTCAACATCGGTAAGAAGGAAGTGGAGGCCTTCGGCCTGGACCGGTCGGTCGGTTATCTGCACCCCTTCACCCACGGTTATTCCGAACTCTTCAACTGGAGCGAAGGCTTCGGCGGCGGCAGCAACTGGCACACCAACGTCGGCACCCACGGGCTGCTGGGCACCGGATCCCTGCCGGGCGAGGTGGACAACACCTTCATGCTTGAAGGCGCCTACGAGTTCCAGAACTGCGCCAAGCTGATCCTCTCGGTCTTCCAGAACCCGGACAGCCAGTTCAAGCAGATGCACGAAGACCGCTCCACCGACTCGCTCTTCTTCCAGAGCTACGCCGCCAAGTTCGAGCTGACCCCGGTGGAAGGCCTCAAGCTGCAAGCCAGCTACATCAATCTGTATAACGACGCCGCCGGCGACCAAGAGGTATCGATCTACGGCAACCGCGCCGAGGACTCCAAGAACGCCATCAGCCTGGGCCTGGAGTACTCCTTCTGCGGCCTGCCGCTGGAAATCTTCGCCGAATACCTGCACGGTTGGGACTGGGGCTATCGCAACGGCCGCTCCACCGACACCGCTTCGGTCGGCGTGATCTACGGCCTGACCGAAAACATCGACCTGGGCGTGCAGTTCGAGTGGGCCGGCATCGACACCGACAGCCCCGATGCGGTCGTGAACTATTACGAGAACGAGGACTATTACAACCTCTATCTGACCGCCTATTACAACATGTCCTGCGGCATGCGCCTGGGCGTGGAATACCAGCACAACTGGTTCGAGGGCAACCGTTCGAATCAGCCTGCGGGCAGCCCCAACGACGTGAACGCGGACGCGGATTACATCGGCCTGGTTACGGAGCTTTCTTTCTAGCGCCGAATATAAAGCGACCAGAAACCCTCATAAAACACGTGTCTCCAGGCCGCGGGGCGATTCTCCCCGCGGCCGGTTTTTTTTTCACGGCCCGGTAGAAGTGGAAAATTCAGGTACTTTTGGCCATAAAAGTAAGGATTTTGTGAGGATGTAAAGGCGTTTGTTTGTAAGTAGTTGCGTTGTTTTTGGCGAATGCGCGGGCGGTGGACGGGGATAAAATGTTGACTTGGCGCGAAAGTTCTGCACAATTATCGGAAGTTCGTTAGTGATTTGTCTCGCGCGGCCCCTGGAGGCCGGCGTTAGGGGGAAAGTGGGAAGCAAAATCAGGGAGTGAAGTGGTTTTTCTTTTTGGAAGGAGAAATGGTAATGCTCAATTTGCGTTGGGGGTTGGGCGTGGCGGCGGCCCTGTTGGTTACTGCCGCGGGCGTTCGGGCGGATGATGTGGCGAGTCTCAAGGCCGAGTTGGCCGACCTCAAGGCCAAGGTGGCCTCGATGGAGTCGACCCAGATGGCCCCGGCCGCTAGTGGCGACTGTGAGAGCCTCACCAGCATGAAGAAGAAGGGCGCGATCAAGATCGGTGGCGAAGGCATCGTCTATGTCCAGGTCGTCCGGCGCGATGAGAACCCGCTGGCCCTGAACGGCGAGAACGACAAGATCGACATCACCGAGTTCAATGGCGAAGCCACCCTCGACCTCGAAGTGGCCGCTTCCGCCGACGCCGCCCTGAAGATCCGCCTCGACCTCGAGGACTTCTTCGATGGTGCCGTCCAGAATACCGACCTGTTGGAAGAAGTTTACTTCCAGTTCAAGAACGTCATGTGCATGCCCCTGACCATCAACTTCGGTAAGAAGGAAGTCGAAGCTTGGGGTCTGGACCGCACCGTCGGTTATAATGAAGGCATGAGCCACGGCTTCGCTCCGGTCCTGAACTGGAACGACGGCGGCAGCACCCCGTGGTCGCCGGCCAACACCATCGGCACCGTCGGCACCAACAACTTCATCAGCGCCGAATATGACAACATGTTCACCGCCGAAGCCATCTACAGCTTCCAGGATCTGGCCAAGGTCTACCTGGCCGTCTTCCAGAATGCCAACACCGGCATGCACGAAGACCGTTCCGAAGACAGCCTCTTCTTCCAGAGCTACGCCGCGAAGTTGGAGCTGACCCCGGTCGAAGGCCTGAAGATGCAGACCAGCTTCATCAACCGTCACGTCGACAGCAATGGCGACAAGGATCTGTATGGTCGTAAGGCCGAGGCCGACACCTACGCCATCAGCACCAGCATCGAGTACAGCCCGAAGTGCATCCCGCTGAGCGTCTGGGCTGAGTACATCCACGCTTGGGACGCCGGCTACTACAACGACGCCGACAACGACCTCGTGACCATCGGTGCCGAGTACGGCCTGACCGAGAATCTGACCCTCGGCGCGATGTTCGAATGGGCCAACGTCGACAACAGCACGACCAACCTGGTCTACTGCGACGAAGATTACTACGACATCACCGCCGCCCTGACCTACACCCTGTCCAGCGGCATCACCATGAGCCTGCAGTACGAGCACGAGTGGTACAAGGGTGACATCAAGACCGGCAGCGACGTCGACGCCGACGCCGACGCCATCCTCTTCGTGACCGGCTTCCAGTTCTAAGTCAACGCCAGTCGCTAAGTGGTACGTCAACTCAGCGGGGCCAGCGCAAGCTGGCCCCGCTTTTTGTTTCCGCCGCTTTATAAAAAATAGTCAGCCAGGCATCGGGCTGACTACGAGAGCCGCTAGGCAGGGGAGCAATGTAGGGTTTAGCGTATTAGAAATTGGAATATAGCCATTTAGCTGGTTAGCGTCGAATCAGTGGTGGCGTAAATTTCCTGCATCTTGAACTCGGCCTTGTGAGTGCGCTATGAAGGGAAGCCGGGGAGTTTATACGGGGGGGGCGAAGAGCTTTTTGGCAAAAAAGACCTCCAGAACTGCCCAGCCCGGGTTTAAATTTAGGCTAGAGGGTGTGTGAAGAATCTTTTTGGTGTTAACCGGCTCGCACACCTAAAAAACTCGAATTTTCTGGGGATATTTAGCGGTGTCTCGGCCGCGGCTCTGAGGCCGAAGAGGCTGAAATGCCGATCATGACTTTTCGCCTTGGCGCCTAGACCAGCTCGGAGAGCACGCTGTCGGCCACCGGCAAGGCCTGATCGCTGAGCCGCAAACAACGGTTCGGCGACCATTCCAGCCACCCTTGTTCCATCAAGGGGGGCAGCTCCGCGCTGAACAGCTCCTGTAATTCAAAGCCGGTGCGGGCGTGGAACGCCGCGCCGTCGATGCCCTCGCTCATGCGCAGCCAGATTACCGCGCATTCGCGGGCCGCCCGCTCGGGGGGCAGGGTTTCGCAGAAGACCCGCGCCGACCCGCTTTGGCGCAGCTTGCGGATATAGGTTTCGGTGTCGTCGCTGTTGGCGAAACGCATTCCATCGACGTGCGAATGCGCCCCGCACCCCAGGCCATGGTAGTCGCCGCCGGTCCAATAATTGAGGTTGTGGCGGCATTCGTGGCCGGGCAGACAGAAGTTGCCGATCTCGTAACGCCGCATACCCCGGGCCGGCAGGAATTCGCCCGTCAAGTCGAAAAGCGCCCGTTCCTCGGTTTCGGCCAAGGTCGTGAGCCGTCCCGTTTCGATCAGCCGGGAGAGCGGCGTGCCCGGCTCGTTCGTCAGGCAGTAGCAGGAGAGGTGTTCGATGTTCAGGCGCAGCGCTTTCTCCAGATCCTCCCGCCACCAAGCCAATTTCTGCCCCGGCCAGGCATAGATGAAGTCCAGCGAAATTTCATTGAGCCCGGCTTCATGGCAAAGGCTCACCGCCAGGCGCGCTTGCTTGGCGTGGTGCGGCCGGGAGAGGGTTTGCAGGCCTTCGGCTCGGAAGGTCTGCACCCCCAACGAGACTCGGTTGACTCCGGCCTCCTTGAGCAGAATGGCTTTCTCCATGTTCAGGGTGCCGGGGTTAGCCTCGATCGTGAATTCCCGCAGGCGGCTGAGGTCTAGCTGCCGGACCAGGTCGAGCAGGCGGGTCAGTTGTCCCGGTGAAAGGCTGGTGGGCGTCCCGCCGCCGATATAAACGGTCTCGGGGGCAAAGCCCGGCAGGCGGGAGGAGAATTCGCTGGTCAGGGCGGTCAAATAGCGGTCGGCCCGGACAGGATCATACAGGCCGCTGGCAAAGGCGCAGTAAGCGCAGCGGCGGATGCAGAAAGGGATGTGGACGTATAGGCCGGACGGCGCAGACATGCTCACCTTTCGCAGGGGGCTGAATTCATATTGGCCGCCGGCCGCTGGCGGCGTTGGCGCGAGCTAGTTAGCTCCGGTTTGACTAGATCAGAGAATACGCTTTTCTTGACCCGGGAGCAAGAGTAAGGGGCGAGGGTCACGCCCGCTTCCGGAAGCGCAGTGAGGCCTTCCTGTCTCCAGTTCTGGGGGGCGGGAAGACCGGCCGGAGGCGTGGGTACGGTGCGCGCAATTAGCCGATCTGGTGGTCGGATTCGGACTATCGGCTCCTCCCGGTTGGAAAGATGGCCCCGGCGAGGGGGGACGGTGCCTGATAACTACTTATGCAAATGTAGGTTAGACGATGCGTTTTTTGCTTGAGGAGGTGGCGGAATAGCTTTATACTTTTTAAGCCAAGCGGTTCTAGGTAGCCGCTTTGGCGGCTGGAGTGGCCGCCGGGGCAAATGTTCGGGTGCGGTATAAGAATGGATTTCTGATCCGCAGGAAAATGGCCATGGGATTAGTGCAGGATTTCGTCCGATTTGTCAGCGGTTTTCTGTTGGGCAAAAAAGACGCCACGCGAGCCTATCTGGAAGCGATCAGCATGGGCGACCGCTATCTGAGATGGGCGAGTGAACGGCGGGATATTCGCGACTATTACCAGGCCCTGGAACAGTTCGAACTGTGCAGCGACGAGGATGCGCCCAAAGCCGAAATGCTGATGCGCAAATACAACGGCCTGTGCGATTGCACGATCGGCGCCGTGCAGCTGCTGATCGAGAAATATCGCCAGAATATCGCCGCCTTCCAGCAGACTGGCACCAAGCTCCAGGGGGAGAAGAAGCAGACCCAGGACGCCATCGATCTGGGGCAGAAGCGCATCGAGCAGATGAAGCGGGAAGGCAGCCTGATCAAGGCCAAGGAGGAGGAGCGCAAGCTCACCGACCTGCAACACCGGATGAGCCAGATCGACGAGGCGCTGGCCAACGACGATCACAGCGCCGAGATCATGACCAGCTTCGTGGCGATGAACGAAGAGGGCGAGCGGCTCTGCATCCGCCTGGAGAATTCGCTCTCCCTGCTCAGCGCCAAGGAGAACATCCCCGCCCAGGAGATCGTGCAGACCTTGCGCAGCAAGGTGCTGGACCGGTTGGAAGGGGCCCGGGGAGAGATGCGCGCAGCCAATCCCAATCTGGCCCAGGCAGGAGCCTGAGCCGGAGGGGGCGGCGCGGCGGAGCGTCCGAGGGATCTGCGCGGCCGTTTCCTCTGGAACGGCCGCTTTTATTGGGGCGGGCCGGTAGTTCATGCAGCGGGTGATTGCGGGGTCGGCCAGACGGATCGGGTTGGCGGTCGCGCCGGGCAGCGCGGCCCGGCCCATGCTGGAGCTGGTCCGCGGGGCGGTCTTCAACTCGCTGGCTCAGCGGGTGGTCGAGGCGCGGGTGCTGGATCTCTTCGCCGGCAGCGGAGCCTTGGGCATCGAAGCCCTCAGCCGCGGGGCCCGTGAGTGCGTCTTCGTCGAGCAGGATCCGCGCAGCGCTCGGGTGATCGCGGAAAATTTGGACAAATGCCGGCTGCGCGAGCGGGCCCGGGTGGAGACCTGCGCGGTTCAGGCCGCCTGGGAGCGGCTCGCGGGGCAGTTTGAACTGATCTTTCTCGATCCGCCGTTCGCTCTGGCCGAGGTCTGGTCGGCGGCGGGTTGGGACCGGGCTTTCGGCGGCCGGTTGCGGGAGCGGTTGGCCGAAGCGGGGCAGGTGGTCTTCCGGGTCGAGGGCGACACCGCGCCGCCGGCGGAGTGGGCGGGATTCTCACTGCAGTGGGAGCGGGCCTACGGCCGGAGCCTGGTGAGAATTTACGGAGTGGCGGAGCGGACGACGGAGTGAAAGCCGTGGCGGCCGAAGAGCTGACTCTGGTTGAACAGCAGACGGCGCTGGTCGAACTCTACCTGGCGGCGCGCGCGGCTGCTTCCGCCGACCCCAAGGGCCGACGGGAGCTCTCCCGCCTGGAGCGCAAGCTCGACGAGTTCTACTGGCGGCGGGTGGAGGAGCTGGTCTCCGACCGGGTCGACCCGAACCACGAACGCCTCGAATTCAGCCGCGAGGAGCGGCTGCTGATCGATTTCGGGCTGCTGGATCTGAGCCTGGTCGAGGGGGCCGGCGCCGACCTGCCGCAGCGTTTGGCCGCGGAATTGGACCTGCCCGGCGGCACCAATCACTACTACCTGTCCGAATGGCTGGAAGACCGCTACCACCGCCACCAACTGACCCGCGAGGTGACCCGCCAGGAGTCAGACCGTTCGGCCGACGACCAGTTCTCCCAGGCGCGGCTCAAGGTGCTTGAGCGGCTGCGCCCCTGCTTCCAGGGGTTGCCGGGCGTGCCTGCGGAGGTCGCCTCCCAGCTGGTGAGCGGCGCTTTCGACGACAAACTGCTCGCCCTGAGCGTGTCGCTGCTGGCCCAGAGCACGCCCAAGGCTTACCGGCACCGGCGGCGGCTGTGGCTGTTGCGGGCGCAGGTCTTTGAAAAGGCCCGGGCCCGGGCCACGGACCAGACGGCCCTCAAGCTGTTCGACGTGGTCGACGAGCTCTACCAACGCGACTGGCGCGAACGGGTCAAGGTCTTCAAGGAGGCCAAGCAGGCCGCCCGGGCCGGCGGTCCGGTCCGGCCGGCCATGACCGCCGCCGACCGCGAAACGCGCGAGAAACTGGTCGGGCATCTGCTGACCGAACTGCGGGTGATCCGCAACCAGCTGCCGGTGGGCGCCCTGGCCGGAGGGGTGACGCGCACCTGCGCGGCCCTGCTCAAGGACGAGCCGCGGGTAACCAAGGCCGACACCAATTTCGGGCTGAACCTGGCCCAGTGCTGCGACCGGGGATTCACGGTCAATCCCGTGGTGCTGATCGCCCCCTTCACCGGGCGGGGCATTTTTGAATGGGACCACGACAGTCTGGTCGTCAGCCTCCAGCCGGTCGCGAACGCGCTGGATTCGGTCGCCAACGCCGCCGGCAACTATCGGATGCTGATCGACTCCTTTCAGAGCGACGGGGCTTTGCGCACGGCCTATGAGGCCGAATTCTCCGGGGCCAATTTCCAGCAGACCTTCCAGGCCGACTACCGGGCCTGGGTCTGCGGCGTGGGGCAGGGAAAGCGCGAGGCCCTCGACCCGAAGCACCTGGAGTTCTTCCGGCGGGAGGTGGGGCCCGATTGCTCCGCGCCGCTGGCGCCGGCCAATCTGCGCAAGGTTGGGCCGGCCACCCGCCAGAGCCTGATCAAGCGCCTGCAGAAGGAGATCGACGGCGGCACCGCCGACGCCAACCTGCATCAGCGCTTGAGCGTGCTGCTCTGGCAGGAAGAGCGGCCGGCCGAAGCGCTGGCCGCGATGGCCCAGGCCGCGCGCCTGGCGCCGCAGGCCGGCGACATTCTGCTCAATCTGGGGCTGATTCTGCGCGCCCAGGGCCAGGCCGAGAAGGCGGCGGGGATCTTCCGAGCCTGCGCTGCGCGCGTCCCCGGAACGATTTACGCAGTCTATGCCGCGGCGGCGGCCGCGGGAGAATGGTGAGATGCTGATGCTGGAACTGGCGGCGGCCACCGGGACGGGGGTGGCGCCCGAGCAACTGGCCATCCTGGCAGTGGTGGTCCTGATCGCCATCGTCGCCCCGGCGCTGGTACGACGGGGGCGGGCTTCGGCCCCGGAAACCAAACCGCGCCCGAGCGGCGGGGTCGGGCCTGATTTCGACCGCTTGCGCCAGGCGGCCGACAAGGCCCTGGTCGACCTGCTTGAGACCGGGCGGGAGATCAGCGCCCAGATCGATACCAAGATTCGCATCCTCAACAAGCTGGTCAAGGACGCCGAGGCCCAGGCCGCCCGGCTGGAGAAGGTGCTGAAGGTCAGTGTCACGGTTTCCACGGCGGACGTTGAAGCCCAGGCCCCGGCCGCCCCGGTATCCGGGCTGGCCGCGGCGCGCGCCCCGGAGCCGACGCCCCAGACGCCGCCGCCAGCGCTTGCGCCGGCTCC
>CAYMGG010000168.1:0-12820 GCA_964389915.1 uncultured Planctomycetaceae bacterium | reverse complement strand
GGCCTGGAGGCCGGCTCGATGGAGATCCCCCGGCGCTTCTTCGGCCTGGCCCGCAAGATCGAGAACGGCGGCTCGGTCACGATCGTGGCCACGGCCCTGGTCGACACCGGCTCGCGGATGGACCAGGTCATTTTCGAGGAGTTCAAGGGCACGGGCAACGCCGAGATCGTGCTCAACCGCGAACTGGCCGAGCTGCGCCTCTTCCCGGCCATCGACCTGCCGGCCAGCGGCACGCGCAAGGAGCACAAGCTCTACACGGAGGACGACCTGAAACGCCTCAACAAGGTGCGCCGCGCCTTGCTGGAACGCCAGCCGGTCGAGGCTCTTAAGTCGGTTCTGAACCTGATGGCCAAATACCCCACCAATGCGGATTTTTTGAAGACCATTCCGCTGGGGTGATAACACGGCTCCTAAAAGAATCAGAGCGGAATGCATAATTCAATAATCATCATTCATAAATCATATATCCAGGCGATCGCGAGCGGGGAGGGCTACCTCCGGGGGAACTTTTTTGCAAAAAAGTTCCCCCGGCCCCACGCAAAAAACTCTCACCCGGCTTTGCTGTTTCGCGCGTTCAGTTGATTGAATTCGGCGAGATTAGGTTGCGAGCGTTTGGGGCTTTAATATCAACTCCAGTTATTGATGGCCGACGAACGTTCTGGAGCAGGTGAGTCGGGTGAGAGTTTTTTGGCGGGATTTGGGGTACCTTTTTTGTAAAAAAGGTACCCCAAAATCGGATACTATTAACTTGAAAGATATAAGCTATTCTCGCGCTCCGTGCTGGGTCGAGCTGGCGATCCAGCGTTCGACCAGCGGCGCAGGCTCCAGGCTTAGGCAGGTGCCCAGATGCAGGGCCAGGCTCATCATGGTCGCGCAGGCCCGGCGCAATTCAGGGACCGCGGTCAGGGCACCGAAAGCGGCTTGGGCCGCTTCTTGCAGCAGCCGGTGATGGGCTTGGGCGAAGGCGGCCGGCGATTCCGGCGGGACCGTCAGCTCTGGAATGGTCAGCCGGTCGAGCCAGCCGGGGGGGAGATTTTGCGCCCGGCGTGACGGCGAGAGCGTGGCCAGCTTGCGCCAGCCGCGCAAGACCGTCCGGTCGCCCGATGCGGCCAGGCCGCTCTCCAGCAAGACCACCAGCGCGCCTTCGGCCAGTTCGGCCATGATCTCCAGATACGCTTCCTGCGCGGCGACGCCCGGCGCGATCCCCTGACCAGTCAGATATTCGCTTACGGTCAAATGCGGCAGCGGTTCGACCTCCGGGCAGCTCTCGCGGCAGGGGAAGACCGAGCCGCGAAAGAAGAACTCCTCCCCGTCCGGCCGCCTCCGGCGGCCCAGCGGATAGAGGCGGCAGGCCAGCGGCCGGCCCGGATGCGCCAAACACCCGCTGCCCGGCGCGAATTGTCGGCAGGCCGGGCGCGCCTGCCAGCCCGGCGGCCCGTCCATCCGCAGGCAGGTGCCGCCGTCGACAGTGTAGCGGTCACGAAACTCCCGGGCCGGAAGCCCGCGCGCCCCCGCCAGGCAGGCGAGTTCCCAGGGATTGACCCGGATGACCTGGCCGTGGCAGCAGGCGCCGGAGCGTGAACAGGTCAGCGGCCAGCGCGAATCGAGGGCGACGGCGGTTTCCGGAGTCACGCGGCCCCCCCGGCGGCGGCGTCCTGGCTGATCTCGCGGACGATCTTCTCCAGGCGGAAGAAGTCGTTGGCCGGGGCGATGCAATGGATGCCCCGGTTGCGGAATTCGCGCTCGTCGCCGCCCAGCAGGTAGACGTGCCGGTTCCAGAATTCTTCCCCGTGCAGTTGGAGGAAGACCTCTTCGGGCATGGAGCGGGCGTCGGCGGCGATGTCGAGCTTGGTCTTGGCCAGTTCGGACCAGTCGAGGGTGCGGACCGGAAAGCCGCGGGCGCAGAAGAAGAAGTGCAGCAGGGTGCCGAAACCGTCGGGTACGATGCCGATGGCCTGCTCGCGCTTGGGCGGGTGGAGGTTGACCTGGGCCTGCTGGGCGCCGATGTCCAGCAGCTCCACGAATTCGCCCAGCTCGCTGGTCAACTGCTGGCAGTACTTGGGGACCGAGTCGAGGCTGCCCAGGGCGGTGGTCCAGACGTCGGCCGGTAGATCATCGACGAAGACGTCGCCGCCGTGGCCCAGGCCCATGGCCTTGACCAGGCTGTTGCCGAGGGCGGCCAGACCGGCGGCGTCGATGGTCGGGCGGCCTTCGGCCGGGACGCTCCAGGGCCGGTGGTGGCCGGCGATGGCCGCGATCACGCTCTCGGGGAGGCTCCACTTCTCGGCCACCCGGGCGCCCAGGGCGGCGTGGTTCAGTTCGAAGATGGCCTGCTCGACCTCGCACATGCGCTTGGCGTCGGCCCCGGCCTGGCGGATGACCTGCTGGTATTCGGCGTTGAGGTGGTCGTCGAAGACGATCTTGCCGATGTCGTGGAGCAGGCCGCCCAGGAAGGCGTCCTGGGTCTGGGCGCCGGTCAAGCGCTCGGCGATCATCTGGGCGGCCAGGCCCACGCCCAGGGCGTGGATCCAGTACATGTAGCGGTTGAAGCAGAAGGTTTTTTCGGTCTTGTCGAAGAGCTTGTAGACGGTCATGGCCATGGCCATCTGCTTGGTTTCGCGCCGGCCGATGCGGACGATGGCGTCGCGGATTGAGACGATGCGCCGGTTGCCGCCCAGCAGGGCGGAGTTGGCCCGGCGCAGGACCATGGCGGCGATGGCCGAGTCGCTCTGCACCGGCTTGGCCAGATCGTCGGCGCTGGCGTTGGGGTCGTTGCAGAGGCTGATGGTTTTGCTGGCCGCCGGTTGCAGAACCATGATCTGCGGGGCGTTTCTGGCCACCAGGCGGGCTTTTTCCGCCGGGGTCTTGGCCCCGCGGAAGGTGACGGCCGTCTCCTTGGCCGGCGGGGCCGGAGCCTTGCCCGAGGTCTCCAGCAGCTTGAGCAGCTTCTCGCGCAGCGGTTTCTCCTGGACCGGATGCAGCATGACCGCCGCCGCCCCCAGGCGCGAGGCGAGCAGGATGTCGGTCCGGTCCAGGACCGCGCCGTGGAGCAGGTAGGGGATGTTCTGCTGCTTGAGCTGCTCGCACAGGCGCAGGGTCGGCGCGTCGCGGCGGACGTATTCGACGACCGCGATGTCGGGCAGGCGCTTTTCGCTCAGGACCAGCGTGGCCTCCAGCGGGCTGGTGGCGGCGGCGTATTCCAGGCGCAGACCCTTGGCCAGGCGCTCGAAGAGGGCGTGCTGGGCCTGTTTGCGGTTCATCACCAGCACCCGGTAGGCTTCGATGTCGGCCGGCAGCTCCGGCGGGGTGGTCGGGGCCAGGAGCGGCGAGCTGGGGTTCTCGCGGCGGATAATGGTCTCGCAGGCGTAGTCCCCCTGGCCCAGATCGACCCCGGAGATGCCCTTGTCCTCGTCGCGGAAGGAGATGGCGCTGGTGAAGCGCTTGTTCTCGTCGCGCAGGTAGCGCTCGACGTCGGCGATGAACGCGGCGACGGTGGGATAGCGGGCGTCCCGGTCGAAGGCCATGGCGGTTTCGATGATGGCGGCGACCGGACGGGGCAGGTCGGGGACATGGTCGCCGGCCGGGATCGGGGGCACGCGGGTGCTGACGGCGATGATGATCTGGTAGGGCTGGCTGCGGTCGTGGTAGGGCAGCAGCCCGGTGACCATTTCATACAGGCTGACGCCCAGCGAGTAGACGTCGGCCCGGGCGTCGACGTCGCCAGCGTCGCCGATCTGCTCGGGGGCCATGTAGGCCGGCGAGCCCAAAAGCACCTGCCCCTGGGTCAGGCCCAGGTTTTCGGCCAGGTTCTTGGCCAGGCCCAGGTCGGTCAGCTTGGTCTGGTAGCGGCCGGGGGAGATCTCCCGAGTCAGGATGTTGCCGGGCTTGACGTCGCGGTGGATCACGCCGTTTTCATGCAGGTATTGCAGGCCGCGGCCGGCCTCCACCAGGATCTGAAGCTTATCGCGAATGGGAAAGCTGTCGCGGATGCGGCCGGGCTCGACCAGGTCGGGCAACAGTTCCATGGCGTAATAGTGACAGCCTTCGCATTCGCCGCCGCCATAGACTTCGATCAGGTTGGGGTGCTTGAGGCACAAGAGCTGTTGCCACTCGGCCTCCAGCCGGGCGCGGTTCTGTTGGGAATTGGCGATTTTGAGCGCCACCTGCGGTCCGGGCACGGGAATGCCCTGAGCGCTGAGCAGGGTGCGCATTGTGGTCGGGTCGAGTGCCTGGCCCTTGAGGGTGGCGGCCAGTTCCTCGGCTTTGCGACGGCGTTCGCCGTGGGTGGGGGCCAGGACCTGGGTGTAGGCAAAGAGGGTGGAGTAGTCGAACTTGCTCGGATCGACCGTGGCCAGAAAGACGCTGGCCATGCCCCCTTTGCCGAGCTGGTTGAGGATGGTGTAAGCGTTGTCGAAGACCCGGGCCATGGTCGGCTGGTCCACAGAGCAAAAAGGCAGAACGGCTTAAACGCCCAGCCCGCAGCATACCCCCCGCAGGCCCGCAAGGTCAAGCCCAAAGCGAGGTTTGAAGATATAATCACTCGCGGCGGCTGAATGCAAATTTTGAATATATGGATGAGAGTGGCTAATCGAGATGCATTCCGCCCACTACCGCCGGTTCGCAGACAGGCGATTCTTGCTTGGCGCGAAAACGGGCCAAGGCAATCACCAAAGCGGAAGTTTCCCGGAGAATAATGGTGGCGAGGCGTTTTTTGCCGGTGCGCCGATCGAGTACGGCCAGGCTGCGCGAGAGCGGATTGGGAGAGGCCAAGGCACGGGCGGGCGAGAGGGCCAAATATTCGCGCATCGCCTCCGGCAGATCGTAACCCGCGAACACGTCCTCCGCGAAGCGGGCGGGATTGCCGTCCGCCACGTCGGAGCCGACGGCCAGATAATTCGACATGTTGGCAATCTCCACCCCGTCGATCGTGATCCAGCTGCGTCCGAATCGGTCGTGGCTTTTGGCATAGCGGGTGGTGTGCAATTCGACCCGCCCCTGTACGGCCGGGGCGAACATGGCTTCTGTCTGCGATTTCAGTTTTGACCAGCGCACTGGTTACTCCGTGCAGACCGCGCGGATGTTGCGTACGTCGGTGCTGCCCTGCATGACTTTGAAGTAGCCGTCCTCGAACAGCTCGAACATCCGCTTGCCGTCGCCATGGTCGGTCTTGGCCGCCTCGCGGATCTCGTGAATCCGCGCGCCGCTGGTGATCATCCGCTTCACCTCGTCGGAGCAGACCAGAAGCTCGTGCAGGCCCACGCGGCCCTTGTAGCCCGTGCCGTTGCAGGCTTCGCAACCCTCGCCCTTGACGAAGCCGCCCTCGACGGGGAAATGTTTGCCCAGATAGAGATATTGGCCGTTGTCGACCTTCGCGCCGATCGCCTCCAAATCCTCCGTCGCCAGCTGGCCGGCTTTTTTGCATTTTTTGCAGATGGTCTTGGTCAAGCGTTGCGCCAACACACAGAGCAGGGCGTCGGAGAGGGTGACCGGGTCGATGCCGATGTCCACCAGACGGGTGACGGTTTCCGGGGCGTTGTTGGTGTGCAGGGTCGAGAAGAGCAGGTGGCCGGTCAGCGCCGCCTCCACCGCGATCGAGCAGGTTTCGAAGTCGCGCATTTCGCCGACCATGATCACGTCCGGGTCCTGGCGCAGGAAGGCGCGCAGGGCTTCTTTGAAGGTCAGCCCCACCTCGGGCCGGATCTGCACCTGGCGCAGGCCGACCTGGGTGATTTCCACCGGGTTCTCGGCGGTCAGGATCTTGGTGTCCGGGGTGTTGATGTTGGCCACGGTGGCGTGGAGGGTGGTGGTCTTGCCCGAGCCGGTCGGACCCACGCAGAGGATCATGCCGTAGGGCTTGTTGAACTCCTTCTGGTACGGCTCGATCACCCAGGGCATGAAGCCCATCTTTTCCAGCGGGAGGGGTTTGGAATCGGCCAGGATACGCATGACGATGTCTTCGTTGCCGCCCACGGTGGGGCAGATATTGACGCGCAGCTCGATGTCGTAGCGCCCGCCGTGTTCCTTGAACCGGATGCGGCCATCCTGGGGAACCCGGTGCTCGGTGATGTTCATGTCGCCCATGATCTTGTAGCGGGCCACCAGGGCGTTCTTGGCGTGGATGGGGATGTTGAGCACCTTTTCCAGCGCGCCGTCGCGGCGCACCCGGACCAGCACCCGGGTTTCCTCCGGTTCGATGTGGATATCCGATGCGCCCAGGCGGAAGGCGTCCTCGATGATGCGGTTGCAGAGCTTGACGATCGGGGCGTCGTCTTCCTTGGAGCCTTCCTTGATGTTGGCGGCCTCAATCTCCTCCTCTTGGGGGGTGACGCCCAGATCCTCGGCCAGAGCGTCGAAGAGATCGCCGATGGCCTCGGTTTCCTCTTCGGCTCCGTCTTTGGCGTCCGGATGAAGCGCCCGGGCGATCATCTTGTGAATTTCGCCGCGGGTGGACATGAAGATCTTGCCGATTTTGCAGCCGGTGCGGATCTCGACGTCTTCGAGGGTGATGAAGTTCTTGGGGTTGTTTACGACCACGGTCAGGGTCAGCTTGCCGGCCGGGTCGAGCACCTGCTTGATCGGGCAGATGAAGTTGCGTTTGCAATAGGCCTCGGGCAGGCTTTCGAACAACTCCGGATTGACCATCAGTTCAGGTGCGAAAGGCTGGTACTCCAGACCGTTGATCTCGGCCACGCACTTGGTGATGTCCACCTCGCCGATCTCGTACTGTTCGACCAGCAGCTGGGTGATTCCAGAGTCTTTGAGCGTCTTGAGAATGCGTTCGACCAGCAGCTCCAGTAGCTTCTTCTTTTCTTTATTGGCGCGCTCCTGGGCCTCTTTGAGCTTGACCTCGCTGAGCAGTCCCTTCTCGACTAGCAGTTCCTGAACCGTCGAGCGGGCCCGCGCGCGGCGCAACACCCGCGTGTGGGACTGCGAGTTTTGCAGCGAGATGCCGACATAGTTGGCCAGTTTGCTTAAAAGCTCCTGGTCGTGGGCGTTGAAGTGGCCGCCGTCCTTCTTGTTCAGGGCCTGGATCACGCCGACGACCTTGTCGTTGACCGTGGCGGCGATGACGATCATGCTTTTGGAGCGAAAGCCGGTCTGCTGGTCCCAGGAGGAGTCGAACTTGAGGGTGGGAGAGACCTTTTGCAATTCGGCGGTATTGTAGACGTCGCGGATGACGATGCTCTGGCCGGTGGCGGCGACGTAACCGCTCAGGCTCGAGTGCGTGACCGGCAGGCGGATTTCGGCGATGTCGTCGCCGATGATCTTGCGGCTGACCAGCTCCAGGCCCTTGCCGCCCTGGGCCGGTTCGACTACATAAACGGTGGCCCGCTCGGCGTTCAGGAGCTGGCAGGTGCTGGTGGCGATTTCGCGCAAGACCTCGTCCAGGTCCAGGGTGGAGAGGATTTTCTTGTTGATCTCGTCGAGCCGGATCTGCTCTTCCAGCTGACCGCGCAGGTCGGAAACCAGATCCAGGAATTCGTTTTCGGCCATGGGCGGCGGACTCCTTCCAATTGGCGGATTGTTGCCGTGGTCAGACTACCCAAGGCTATTATGCCGAAACCCCAGGGAAATGCCAGCAGGCGTTCGTCTGATTTTTCGCAAGGGCAGGGGGAGTGACCCGAAGCGCGACTGAGTGTGCTTTCGTCCAAATACGGGGACAAAAACGGCCCGGTGGCGCGGACGCTCTGGTCCGCAGAAAATTTCCGCAGCGAGGCATTGCGGCGCGGGTTCCCAACCCGCGCCGCAATGCCTTCCGCTATTATTAGGGTGCTGTACCAAGGCCGGTTTGGCCGCGGGGCAGGCCCCTGCCTAGCCTAACGGCGTCATGGTTTGGCCGAGCGAAGGCTTGGGCGCTGCCAATTAAAAGATATATGCCCCTGCGCATTTTCGCTTGACTTGGTCTGGGTTAGGCATAACATGGTTTTCCATTCTCCAGTGCATATTTGGGCGGCGCTGAGCCGTTCGCAGTTATGTATTGGAAATTTTTAGGCCGTTTCGCGGCTTTTTTATGTCGTGGCAATGGGCTTTAGGCTGCGGATTTCAGTCCTGGGACCGCTTCCCGGCAACTGGCGTCCGTGGCCTAAAGCCTTTATCGGTTCCGGCTTGGCCGGATTGAACCATATAGGAGGATCGTGTCCATGACCGCGCAAGCAGCCCCCACCCTGGATTTGGCCCTGGCCCAGAAAATCGCCAACACCATCCGCTTTCTGTCCGCCGACGGGGTCCAAGCCGCCAAGAGCGGTCATCCCGGTCTGCCCATGGGATGCGCCGATATCGCCACGGTGTTGCTGACCCGCTTCATGAAGATCGACCCCAGCGATGACAAGTGGTGGGACCGCGATCGCTTCGTCCTCTCCGCCGGCCACGGCAGCATGCTGCTCTACTCCATGCTCTACCTGATGGGCTTCCTGACCTTGGAAGACCTCAAGCTGTTCCGTCAGTTGGGCTCCCATACTCCCGGCCATCCCGAGTTCGGCGACACTCGCGGCGTGGACATGACCGCCGGCCCCCTGGGGGCGGGCTTCTCCGCCGCGGTGGGCATGGCCCTGGGCGAACGGATTCTGGGCGAACGCTTCAACACGCCCAAGTATGACGTGATCGACCACTACACCTATGTTCTGATGGGCGACGGCTGCCATATGGAAGGCATCACCCAGGAGGCCGCCAGCCTGGCCGGCCACCTCAAGCTCGGCAAACTGATCGCCTTCTACGACGACAACGAGATCAGCATCGAGGGCAACACCAGCCTCGCCTTCACCGAGAACGTCAACGCTCGTTACGAGGCTCTGAACTGGCACGTGCAGGACATCGATGGCCACGATCACGACGCCATCGCCGTGGCCATCGCCCAGGCTCAGCAGGAGCGCGAGCGGCCCAGCCTGATCGTCTGCCACACCACCATCGGCAAGGGCGCGCCCCACAAACAGGGTACGGCCCACTGCCACGGCGAGCCCCTCGGCGAAGAAGAGCTGCTGGCCGCCAAAAAGGCCCTGGGGTGGTCCGAAGAAAAGTTCTTCGTCCCGGCCGAGGTGACCGAATACTTCGCCAAGCGGCGCGAGGAATGGATCGCGCGGCGCAAGGAGTGGGACGAGCTCTTCTCCCGCTACGACAAGACTCACCGTAACATCTCCAAGGAACTGATCCGGGTCCTCAAGAACGAACTGCCCAAGTCCTGGAAGCAGGCCATGCCCGAGTTCCCCGCCGGCGAGAGCATTGCCACTCGCGTCTCGGGCGGCAAGGTGATGAACGTCTTCGGCGAGATCATCCCCGAGTTGGTCGGCGGCGCGGCGGACCTGGCGCCCAGCACCAAGACCGAGATCAAGACCGGCGAGTACCCCGAGTTCATCAAGCCCGGCAACTATCTCGGCCGCAATATCCACTTCGGGGTGCGCGAACACGCCATGGGCCAGATCTGCAACGGCCTGGCCCTGCACGGGGGCTTTATTCCCTTCAGTTCCACGTTCATGGTCTTCCACGACTACATGCGCCCGGCCCTGCGCCTGGCGGCGATCATGCGCCAACGGCACATCTTCGTCTACACCCACGACAGCATCTTCGTGGGCGAGGACGGCCCCACCCATCAGCCGATCGAACACCTGGCGGCCATGCGCTGCATGCCGCGGGTGCACGTCTTCCGTCCCTGCGACGCCAACGAAACCGCCCACGCCTGGCAGTACGCCCTGGGGCGGACCGACGGGCCGACCGTGCTGTGCCTGAGCCGCCAGAACCTGCCGACCATCGACCGGACGCGCTACGCCCTGGCCCGCGAGACCCTGAAGGGCGGCTACATCCTGGAGGGCGAGCAGGACGCCTCGGCCGAGATCGTGATCGTGGCCACGGGCAGCGAGGTGCATCTGGCGCTGGAGTGCTGCGCGGTGCTGCGCGAGGCGGGGCGAAAGGTGCGGGTGGTGAGCATGCCCTGCTTCGAGCTCTTCAAGCTGCAGAGCGAAGGCTACCGTAAGAAGCTCTTCCCCAAGCGGATCCGCAAGCGGGTGGTGATCGAGGCGGGCGTGAGCCAGGGCTGGGAAGGCCTTTTGGGCGACACGGGCGTCTTCATCGGCATGAACGACTTCGGCGCTTCCGGCCCGGCCGACGCCCTAGCCAAGAAGTTCGGTTTCACGGTCGACAACGTGCTCGACCGCCTGGCCGAGGCCGATTTCTAACTCGGATGGAGAGGTTGGATTGCAGACGGCCTTCGTCCCAGGGGAGAGCCAGATGCGGCGGACGATCACGGGCAGGGGAAAGGCCGGAATCGGAGTCGGTTTCTTTTCGGCTTTGGTCTTGATGCTGGTCGGGCTAAATGCAGATCGCGGTCTGGCAGCGGAACCCGCTGATTTTGACGCCGAATTCGCCAAGCCCTTTGAAAACGATCCGGCGGTTTTGGGAAATTGGCAGGCCGTGGATTTTGTGCCCGCAATCGACCGGTTTGCGCCGGATAAGCGGCTTTTCAAGGGCGAGTTGTATGTGAAGGGGTTTACCTTTTCCGCCAACGGCCAGACGGCCGCGGATACTCCGTGGTGGACTTGGTCCAAAGGAAAAGTGTTCCACCGCGGGGATAAAAAGGTGGCCAAATACGTTATAACCTCGATCGCGGGCAAAGATTACCTGTTTTTGGAATGGATCAACGGCGACGTCGTATTGCGCGGGGCCGCCCCGCAATACTATGTCTTTAGCCGGGCGGGCCAATAGCCGGCCGGAAACGCCGATTGTCGGGGCGAATCTACCCCTCGCAGCCTGGTTTTGCCGCCGACCTGCCCGCGCTTGCGCGGGCAGGTTGCTTTAGGGGGGGCGAAACGTTAAGATATGACCAGTTCCGCCCAAGTCGGGCGGCCCCGGTGGTCGAAGGCTGGCCGTCGGGAGCTGGCGACAAACCAGCCAGACGCCGAGGGCACAAATCTAGCAAGTAAATCTCGCGCCCGTAGCTCAACTGGATAGAGCAGCGGATTTCTAATCCGCAGGTTGGGAGTTCGAGACTCTCCGGGCGCGCCAAGCATCTGCCCGCAAGCCAATGGCTTGCGGGTTTTTTATTTGACTTAATAAGTGAATTTCACCATTAATTGCACCATAAACTATGGTCTTTAAGCAGGGGCTTAGAATGGGAAGGCCGAAAAAAACGATCCTTGAGGCAAAGCTAATGAGACGGGGGAAAAGCTGGCTCATTCGCTGGCGGCCGTCAGGAAAAAGCTTATGGCTGAGCCTGGGGGAGCTGGGCGTATCGCACGCACGCCTACGTTTAGCCGAGGTTAATCTAGCCCTGGCCGGTGCGTCTGAATGGCCGGTTTGGGCGCGCGATCTTCCTGCGGTTAAGCGATTTCTCGACAGCTTTGGCCCGAAGTCTAGTGCGCGCGTTGTTTATGAAAACATCATCAGTGACTACCTCGCGGTCTGCGACAAGTCTCCCAAGGCACAGCAAACCATACGCAGTCGACTCGGCGAATTATCCGCGTGGGCTAAGCCAGAACCGATCGAGCACCTTTCGGCCGGACGTCTGGAAGCGTTCCTCTTTCATGTAACTCGCTCAAAGTCTCCGGAACCTGGATTGGCCCAGAATATCTTCGACCGGTTCCGCGACTGTCGCGAGATATCGTGCGCTACAGCCGGTCAGGAGCTCGGTGTCTCGGCTAAGCGAGCCTCATCGGTCATGCGAACCCGGACTGATTTATATAAGCGGGTCGGAAAAGGACTCTATGCTCCAGTTATAAGCGATAACGATGTGCCCGCTGGCGTTGGCCGATCAATCAATACCCGCAACCGGTTCTTGGCCGACTTGCGCACCTTCTACGGCTGGGTTAAACGGCAGGGTATCCGAGCCGATAACCCGGCCGAAGAGATAGGTTGGGGCAAAGTGGAATTGCCAGAGGAGATTGTCTGGTGCGACCGGGAAGAGCGCGACCGCTTGATCGAAGCCGCTCGGGGAATGGGCCCGGCAGAAGACCTGGCGGCTGTGATCGCGTTTTATTCCGGCCTGCGACGGGGGGAGATCGCCCGGTTGCGTTGGGCCGACGTCGACCTGGGTTCGGGCTGGATTTCCGTCGGTCGGGTTCGTGCCACACAGACGAAGACCGGCCGGGCGCGGACCGTTCCCATTTTTGCGGCCCTGCGCGAGCGCCTGGAGGCCATTCCGGCCGAGCGGCGGACCGGGCGGGTGATCGCTTGGCCGGCCGAGTCAGAACGCTGGAACGACGCGGCGCTAGACTACCTCGACCGCCTGCGGGCAGCCCTGCCGGAACTAGCCGCAGCCGGAAAGATAGGGTTCAACTGCTGGCGGCACACGTTCTGCAGTCTGCTGGCACAGACAGGCAAGCTCTCGATCGACCAGATCGCCTCAATCAGCGGACACACGCCGGAGGTCTGCCGGCGGCATTACGCCCACCTCATTCCCCGCGACCGGGCGGCTCTGGGAGTGGAATTGGATTAAGGGATATTCCTGCGCTTTCCCCCCCCCCCATAAATACATCAGCCGAAACTTCCATCAGCGCTGTGTCGGTCGTCAGTTAAGACTCTCTTCCTGGCCGGCCAGCGGCAAGGCCGGCAAGCTAAGTTCTTTTAGAAATTCGTCGTGCTCATGTGTGCTCACCACAAAGGTCCGAAAGATCGCTTCTGGGCAGTTGAACCATAGAATCATTGCAAATGCGAATCTACACTATTGTCAATCTGTTTTACTTAAAGGCGTAAAAAAATTATATAGCGAGAGTGCAGAAATACTACCGGCAATTGTCGAAGTCTGGCCACAAGATGAAGTGGGGGAAATCGCGTTACACCAATTGTGTAGCGTTGCGTAATTCGGCGAAGAAAAATTGATTAAACGGGTAGCGGA
>CAYMGG010000167.1:1317-12859 GCA_964389915.1 uncultured Planctomycetaceae bacterium | reverse complement strand
TTTTTGCAAAAAAGGTACCCCAAACCCCGCCAAAAAACTCTCACCAGACTCACCTGGTCCGGGACGTTCTTCAGCCATCAATAACTGGAGCTGATATAAGAAGCGGCGTGCGAGGCAGGATCAAGCGTCGAGACGGCCTTTTTCAACGGACTGATATCAGTTCAAGTTAATGATCGTCGAATAGGTGCGAAATCCATCCGCGCCGAATTTGTCCATCTGAACGTTCGAAACGGCGAAGCCGGTCGAGAGTTTTTTGGAAGGGTCAGGGGAACCTTTTTTGTAAAAAAGGTTCCCCTGAATCGGTCTCAATTAACTTGGATTGATATGATAAGGGGGCGGAAACGGCGCTGGACCGCGGACGCTCTAGTCCGCGGCAAGTTTCTGAAGCGTTTCACCAGGCCGCAGGTGGGGAACCCGCGCCGCCAGGATTCTGGTTTTTATGGAGCGCGCCGGGCGTTCAGCGCTCCACGCCTTTGAACTCCTGGGTCCGGTCGCCGCCCAGCTTGGCTTCGGCGAAATCCCCGTGGGTCGGCAGGTGCAGCCGCAGGTCGGAGGCCACGGCCGTGGCCAGTTCGCCCTTGGCCAGCCGGCACTCCAGCAGGTGGCCGCCGCGCTCCTTGGCCTCGTCGATGAAGTGGAAGTGATAACCCGGCAGGTTCACGCCCTTGATAAAATCCGGCAGCCTAAAGCCGATGATGACGCCCTTGACTCCGGTCATTTCGAAGGTCGGCTGGTTCTTGGTCACTTCGGCCAGGCGCGGATAGGGTTTCTGCTGGCCCGGGACGCTGCGGGTTTTGACGTAATCGAAGGTCCCTTCCAGCCGCACGACCAGGGGCAGGTTGCGGTTGGGGGCCAGCCGGTCGATCAGCGTTTCGAGTTCCTTGAAGCTCTCGGCCTTCACGGTGGCGGTATGTTCCGCCTGAAAGGGCACCACGGCCGCGAACGGGGTCTTGATCGAATCCTCGGGCCGGTAGACCTTGCCGTCGGCGCGGACCTGGTAGACCACCCCGTCCAGGAGCAGCATCTCGCCGTCCAACCCTTCGAAGGTGCCGATCCCCAGGTTGCCATGTTGCTTGAGCTCGCTCAGGGGGAGGACGCCGTCATAAACGCCTTCCAGCAGGGCCTGGAGCGTGGAGACCTGGAAAACCTCGGCCGCGTGGCCGAATTGCGCACCGAAAGCCAAGAGTAGCAAGCTGATGCTGACAAGCCCGAGCAGGCTCCGCCGATTTTTGAGCGTAATCATAAAAGTTTTCCTGTTATGTACTTGAAAAGTTAAAAAGCTGGCGCGAATCTGCCGATACTTTACAAACAGAGTGTATTTATGTCCAGATGGGAAATTTTCGCTTCGCGTTGAGTAAAATATTTGATTACTTTGCGGCAATTGGCGTATACATATTATTGGATAAGCCTAAATTCTCTATCCCAGAGAAAATAGAACGTGGGCAAAGGAGCTTTTTTAATGGGCAAGAGTGGTCGGATCGGGTGGAGCGGGTTGCTGGCGCTGGCATTGGCTTGGGTATTGGTGCGATCCGCCGGAGCATTTGATTATCCGGAATACCCCAGCAGTGTCACCGATCGGCCGCAACCCCGCGACAAAGTTGTCCTCACTTGGGCCACCATTGACAACGATGCGCCCAGCATAACCATCTACTGGCCCACCACCCATGAAGAGACCGAATACGGCACCGGCTATACCATCACCCGCCAAGTCGTCGGCTCCGGAGGTCCGAGCACGATCTTCTCGGTTTCCGGCCCGGCGGCCAAGACCACCTTCAGCTATACCGACACCACGCTTACTCCGGGCGTCCTGTACCAGTACACCATCAGCGGCACGATCTACCTGGTTTCCAAAGGCTCTTCGTACACGGGCAGCACCACGTTCTATGGGGGCGTCAAGCTGCCGGTGACCGAGGACCGGGGCAAGATCATCCTGGTCTTGGACAAGACCATGAGTTCCCCCCTGGCCGGCGACATCCAGCTGTGGAAGCAGGATCTGATCTGCGACGGCTGGCAGGTGCTCACCGAAGAGGTGGATCGCGATCCGGACAATCCCGACGACTTTACCGCCTGCGTGCCGGTCCGGTCCAAGATCAAGGCCCAGTACAATTCCGACCCGGCCAACGTCAAGGCCGCCGCCCTCTTCGGGCATATCCCGGTACCCTATTCCGGAACCGGCGCCTTCGACGGTCACACCCAGCACGCCGGCGCCTGGTCCACCGACACCTATTACGCCGACCTCGACGGGGTCTGGACCGACACCTCCGTCGACCTGACCATGGCGGGCACGGATTATCCGCTCACCGAAAAGCTGAAAAACATCCCCGGCGACGGCAAGTTCGACCAGAGCTCCACCCCGACCTCCACCGAGATCATGGTCGGGCGGATCGACATGGCGGCCATGACCGCCTTCAAGCGCGGCTCCAGCGACACGGATTACGAAACCCGACTGCTCAAGAACTATCTGCGTAAGGACCACGCCTGGCGGCACAAGCAGGTTACGGTCAAGACCCAGGGCCTGGTCCAGGACGGCTTTCGCAATTACGTGCCCTCCTCCTGGCAGGGCGGTTTCTGCAATCTCGTGCCCCTGGTCGGCGGCTGCAACGTCGTCGAAGGCAATTACCCCATGCATCCGATCCTGGATCTGGGCCAGATGCACAAGTCGCTGGAGTCCGACACCTGGCTCTGGCTCTACGGCACTGGCGGCGGCGGCTATACCGGCGCTTCCACCTGTGGCGACTCCTGGGACTGGGCCGAACTGCACACCAACGTGGTCTTCACCATGCTCTTCGGCAGCTACTTCGGCGACTGGGACCAGTCGAACGCCTATCTGCGCGCGCCGCTGGCCAGCGACGACTACACCCTGACCTGCGCCTGGGGTGACCGGCCGGTTCCCAGCTACACCAAAATGGGCTACGGCGAAGTGGCGGCTTACTGGTACTATAAAAACTCCTTCGCCATCACCGCCAACTTCTTCGGCGATCCCACCCTGCGGATGGGGCAGGTCGCCCCGCCCACCAATCTCAACATCACCACCAGCAACGGCGCCGTCGAGGTCACCTGGGACGCCTCGCCCGACGCCGACATGGGCTATTACGTCTACCATTCGACCTCGGCCGAGGGGCCCTTCACCCGCGTGACCCCCTCGCCCATCACCCATCGCTACTACATCGACCTGCCCGCCAACGGGCCCCACTACTACATGGTCAAGGCTCTCTCTCTCTTCACCGGCAACACCGTCAGCTACTACAATCTCAGCCAGGGCGTGCTGGGCTACGTCTACGTCAGCCTCTCCGATGCGCCCGAGATCGAGGTCACCGGCAACGACCAGCGCATCCTGACCGGCGACACCCTGCCCAGCCTGGCCGACCACACCAGCTTCGGCGACGTCAGCCTGAGCGGCGGCACGATGCAGCGCTCCTACACCATCAGCAACGTCGGCCGGGTCGACCTGAACCTGACCGGCTCGCCGCGGGTGGAGATCACCGGTCCCCAGGCTTCCGAATTCACGATTCTGGCCACCCCGCCGGCCACCCTGAGCGCCCTGGGCGGCAGCGCGGCCCTGGTCATCTCTTTCACTCCCGGCGGCCTGGGGCTGCGCCAGGCCACGGTCTCGATCGCCACCGACGACGCCGACGAGAATCCCTTCGTCTTCGCCATCCATGGCCGGGGCGTCAACAACACGCCCGTGGTCTTCGACCAGAGTCTGACCACGCCCGAGGACACCCCGCTGGCCATCACCCTGACGGCCTCCGACGCCGACGGCGACGCCCTGGGCTACCTGCTGGTTACGGCCCCCAAGCACGGCACCCTGACCGGCACGGCCCCCAACTGGGTCTACACCCCGGCCGCCGACTTTTCGGGCGACGACCGCTTCACCTTCAAGGCCACCGACGGCTTCGAAGAGAGCTCCCTGGCGACGGTTTCGATCATCGTGACGCCGGTCGACGACCCGCTGGTTCTGCTCTCCGGGCCGACCGCTTCGCCCAATCCGGTCGCGACCGGCCAGCCGGCCAACCTGGAGGTGGTGGCCACCGATTCCGACACGACCACCGGCATCAGCTACCTGTGGGAACTGGTTTCGGGCCCCGGCACGGCCACCTTCGCCAATGCCTCGGCGGCCAATACGACCGTCATCTGCTCGGCGGCCGGCACCTACGTTCTGCGCCTGACGGCCACCAGCGACGGGGTGAGCGTATCGGGCACGGTCACGCTCGAGGCGACCTCGGGCAACCACACCCCGGTTATCACCCTGGCCCCCACCGCCACCCTGGTCAGCCGTTCGGCCACGCTGAAGATGGCCGCCAGCGACACGGACCTGGGCGACGTCCTGACCTACAGCTGGACTCTGGTCTCGGGCGCGGGCTCGGTCATCTTTACCCCGGGCGACCTGCCCGAGGGCCTGGTCAGCTTTAGCGCGCCGGGCGCGTATACCCTGCGGGTCACGGTCAGCGACGGCCAGGCGAGCGTCTCGGGTACGGTTTCGGTCACGGTCGTCGCCGCGGCCACCGCCGCCACCATGAAGGCCGAATCTTACATGGGCGGCATCTACCAGCGCTTCCTGGCTCGGCAGCCGGACGAGGCGGGCCTGGCCGGCTGGTCCGACGCCCTGATCGCGGGCACCTACTCGGCGGTCTATACCGCGCGGAACTTCGTCCTCAGCCGCGAGCATACCTCCCGCGCAACCACCAACGCGGTCTATGCCGACGCGCTCTACCGGGGGCTGCTGGCCCGGGCGCCGGACTCGGGCGGCTACAATCAAGTCCTGACCAATCTTAACTCCGGCGCGCTGCGTGAGGACCAGATGACGGCCCTGCTCTTCACCGACGAGTTCCGTTCGCGCTGCACCACGCTGGGCATAGTCCATTCGACCAGCTCCGACGAACGCCGCCGCCAGATCCGCGGCTTCGTCCGCCGCTTCTACATCCAGTGCCTGGTCCGCGAACCGGACGGCACGGGCATGGACTTCTGGTCCGGCAGCCTCTCGGGCGGCACCAAGACCGGCGCCGACGTGGCCCGGGGCTTCGCCCTGGCCCAGGAGTTCACCAACCGCAACCTCTCCGACTCGGCCTTCCTGGACGTGCTCTACTCGGCCTTCTTCGACCGCAGCGCCGATGCGGGGGGCAAGGCTTACTGGCAGGCCCAGCTGGCGGCGGGCGCCACCCGGGCGGAAGTGCTTGAGGGCTTCATCGGTGCGGCCGAATTCGCGGCCCTCTGCACCCAGTACAGCATCAAGGCGTTCTGAACCTCCAACCTTTTCGCCGATCGGGGCGGCCGGCTGGCCGCCCCGATTGCTTTTTGCCTCCGGCTTTCGCCTAAGGATAGTGCTTCATAGTAAAGGGCGATGGTTGCGCTGGTTCTCCCTCCCCCGCCGGGGGGGGGTCGGGGTGGGGGAGGTGGCCTGAAGCGTAACTGGTCCTCTCCCTCCCCCAATCCCCTCCCGGAGTGAGGGGGAGACGTAAGCCGCGACCGCAGAGACTTGCCCCCTTATTTGCGGGGAGCGGTGCTAAGGATTTCTTCCCGGCCAGAATCCCGCTACGATATGCGCTTGGCGGCGATCGGACCGAAAACCGTTTTCGCTCCCGCGCCGGCCGCCCTGTCTGGTCAACTTTGATCTGGTCCACGATGTCCGACAACGCCGATACCGACAACGCCTTAGTCCGCGACTGCCTGGCCGGAACGCCGGGCGCGTGGGAGGCATTGGTCGGGTTGGCCCTGCCGGCCGCCGCGGCCGCGGCTGGGCGAGTCCTGGCAGCCGCCGGCCGCCGTGACGAGGTCGATGACGTCTGCCAGGACGTCTTCGCCCGCCTGCTGGCCAATGACCGGGCCCTGCTGCGCCGTTTCGATTCGGCCCGTTCCTCCCTGGCTTTCTACATCGCCCTGATCGCCCGTTCACAGGCCCTCAACCGGCTGCGTACGGTCGACCGGCTGCGCCCATGGCCGGAAGGCGTCGGCGAACCGGTCGCGCCGACCGAACCAGCTGGTTCACCGGCCGAAGACGAAGACTGGCGTCTGGCGGCGGGGTTGGCCACATTGGGCGCGCGGGAACGGCAAATCATCGAACTGATTTTCCGCCAGGGGCTGGAAGCGGGGGAGGTGGCCGAGCGCTTGGGGCTCTCGGCCGCCACTGTCCGCAGCGGCAAGCGCTTCGCGCTGCGGAAATTGCGCGCGTTTTTTATTGATTTTCCCGGCCACGAATTGAGTATTTAGGGAAAGGTTCGGCCGGAAACCCGGTCGGCCGCCGCCAATGACTCGACTTGACGCCAAAGGACCAAGCTTGAAAAAACGCCGCCAAGCCCCCTCGGTGCCCGATCCCGACCTGGAGCTGGCCCAACAGGCGGCCCGGCTCTGCGACGAGAAACGCGGCGAGGACATCCAGATCCTCGACCTGCGCCGGGTCTGCAATTACGCCGATTTTTTCGTGATCGCCACCGCCTCCAGCCCGATGCGGCTGAAGGGCATCGCCGCGGCCGTGCGCAAGGAACTGCGCAGCGCGGCGGCGCGCTCCCGGGCTGGCGAAGAGTCCGACCGCTGGGCTTTGATCGACTGCGGCAGCGTGGTGGTCCATATCTTCGACCGCGAAGCCCGCGACTTCTATCGCCTGGAAGAACTGTGGGGCGATGCGCCCAAAATTCCCTTTACCCCCGCGGCGCCGGTTACGGCCGGCAATTAGGCGGGTCCGAAAAGACCGATTTCGGCGTTCGTCTGATAACGAAACGGCCACCAGCGACTGGCTTTTCTGACCAGCTCCCTGAACGCCCCGTTTTCAGGCCGAACCTAAGGCAAAGGATTACCCATGCCCCGCCGTCTGAACGGGATCATTCTCGAACGCCTGCCCAAGTATTACAATTTCTTGCAGGAGCGCGAGCGGCGCGGCGGCGCGGCGGCCGTCTCCAGCCACGAGATCGCCGCCGGCACGGGCGTGGACGACACCCAGATCCGCAAGGACCTGGCCGCCATCGGGCTGAAGGGTTGCCCGCGGGTGGGCTTCTCGGCCCGGGAGGTGGCCACCTGCCTGCGCCGGGTCCTGGGCTTCGAACAGCGCTATGCGGCCGTCCTGGTCGGCGCCGGCCGGCTGGGCGGAGCTCTGGCGGCCTACCCCGGCTTTCAGGAGCTGGGCCTGACCCTGAGCGGAGTCTTCGATGTCGACGAGCGCAAGGTCGGCCTGGCCGTGGGCGGACTGATGGTCAAGCCGCTGGCCGAACTTGAGGAGTTTTTGCGCCGCTTCCCGGTCGAGCTGGGCATCATCGCCGTGCCGGCCATCGCCGCCCAGGACGTGGCCGACCGGCTGATCGAGGGCGGAGTGGCGGCCCTCTGGAATTTCGCCCCGCTGACCCTGACGGCGCCGGCGGCGGTGCGCGTGCGCAACGAATGCCTCTCGATCGGCCTGGCCGAATTGGGCTACTACGTCAAATGCGCCCGCGAGGACCGCGCCCGCGCGTGACGCCTTTTCCGGGGAGCCTTTTTTGCATTAAAAGGTTCCCCGGCCCCCTCCCAAAAACTCTCGGCAGCTTCGCATTTCCGTTCGTTCGGACAAGTAGCCCACCCTTCGCCGCTGCCGGGGGGAGAGAGATTGAGGACGAAACTAAATTCGTTCTTTCCGCCGCGAACCGCCTGGCCTCTGCCCGAGCATCCATAAATTTGCATCCAAGACCCAAATGCGTTATTGGCGCAAATTTGACGGGAGTTTTTTGAAGAGGTCTGGAGGGACTTTTTTGCAAAAAAGTCCCTCCAGAAACCGCGGTTTATGTCGTGCGGATTATTTTTGACCGGCGGCGGCTTCCAGTTCCGCGGCGCGGGCCAGCTCCTGCTGGGCTTCGGCCGCGCCGCCCGGCAATTTGGCCAGCAGGCGGGCCAGGCTGCGGTGGTAGAGCGGAACCTTCGCTTCGTAGCGGGTGGCCAGGCGCAAGGCGGCTTCGGCCCGATCGGTCCGGCCTTCCAGGCCCAGCAGCACGCCCAGGTCGTGATGGACCCGGCCGGCGGTAGGCAACAGCAACACCTCGCGGGAGAAGGCGGCACAGGCTTCTTTCGTTCGGCCGCAGCGGAAGTAGGCAAAACCCAGATTGTGCCAGACGTGGGCGTAATAGGGAAAACAGGCGGACGCTTTCTCCAGTTCGGCCGCCGCATCGGCAAAGTCGTTGTTTTGGATGAGCGCATGCCCCAGCAGCACCCGTCCGCGGGCATCGCCCGGATGCAGCTGCAAGAACTTGCGGGCCTGGGTCCGTACGGTGGCGAAATCGCCCGCCTGCTCGGCGGCTGCGGCCCGGCGGTAATGCCAGTCGGCGGTCAAGTCGCCTTCCCAGCCGGGGATCAGCGCCGCGCCGGCCAAGACTCCGGCCAGGACGAGTCCGCCCGCGGCGAGGGCCGCCGACGGCATGGCCCGGCCGGCCGGCGGCTGGGGGCCTTCGCGCAAAATTTCGAACAGCGCGGCGAAGCTGGCGGCCAGAAAAGGCGCCGCCGTCAGCCGGAAGGGAAAGCCGAACATCGCCGCCACGGCCAGGGCCACGAGGCCGCCGGCCACGGCCGCGATGCTCGCCGCCGCCTGCGGGTCGGTGGCCCGCCGGGCCGCGGCCCGGGCGCTGCGCGCGACCGCGACAATTAACCAGAGCAGCAGGACTCCGCCGATCGCCCCCGCCTCGGCCGCGAGTTGCAGATAATCGTTGTGCGTCCGGCGGAACACCTTGTCCCGGCTGACCAGGTCCAGAGCCCAGGCGTTCTTGTAAAGCGGATAGACCACCTGGAAATTGTCCAGCCCCACGCCCTGCCAGTCATGATCGCCGATCAGGGCCAGCGTGTTCAACCAGACCGGCAGGCGCGGCTGACTGGCGCCGCCCCAGCGCAGCCAGCGGTCTTCGGCCGCCACGGCCAGGGCGTACAGCCGGTTCTGATCGGGGTGGGCCAGGATGCGCCGCCAATAGTTCGGGATCTGGCGCGCCACCTCGTCGGGTTCCAGATACAGCGCATAGGCCGCCGGCACGGCATACCAGCGGCCGCGGTCCTTGACGACCACCGAACCGTGATAGACCTCCTTGCGTTCGAACCGCCAGGCCTCGGCCAGGGCCGAGCGCGCCTCGGCCGGCGTCACCGGCTCCCCCTGGTCGACCGGGGCGGTCAACTCCTGCCAGGTGCGCCATTCGGCCAGGAACCGCTGGCCGATCTTGCCGCCGCCCGCGCCCAGCAACAGCGCGATCGCCGCCGGGATCAAGGCCAGCTTGAGCCAGGTCCGTCGCCGGCGATCGGCCGCGGTGGTTTCGTCTGACTCCGCGGACTCCGTCCCCGCCGGCAGCGCCCGCCAGAAGACCAACCCCGCCGTCAACAGGCCGAGCAACACGGCCAGCAGGGCCGCCCGGCCGGCCGCGACCAGCACAAAGCCCAGGCCGAAAACCATTCCCAGCTGAACCAGCAGCCGCGCCGGCAGCGCCGCTATACTGAACGGTCCGAAACCCAGCAGGGCCAGTCCCGACGGCATGACCGCAGCCACATATTCGGTCGCCGCGTTGCGGTTGACGAAAGTGGCCGCCGGCGGCTCGGCCTGAGGAATCCAGTTGAGCCCCGTTCCGGCCTGGAGCAGGCCCAAGACGGAGACCAGCACGCCCGAGAGGAAAAACCCGCCCAGCAGGAGCCGGGCGCCTCCCGGACCGGAGAGCAACCGGGGGAGGATAAAGGCCCACACCAGGCAGGCGGTGTAGGGGGCCAGGAGCGGACCGACCAGAAACGGCGCCAGCGCCCAGGTCGTGCTCAGGGCCAGCCAGGCCAGGAGCATCAGCCCCGGCAGGCGAAACCCGCCCAGCCAGCCGGCCGGCCCCAACTCCAGCCGCTGGCGCAGCGCCGCCCGGCCGGACCAGAAGACGAATCCCGCCAGCGCGACCGCCTGTATAAAGATGCTTTTGGGCAGATCCGAGGCTTCGTACAGGCCGGGGTGGAACATGAAGGGCAGGATCAGGCCGACGGCGGCCAGCGGCCAGTCCAGGCCGGCGACGGTCAGCGAATTTTCCGCGGCCGGCGCGGACGGGGGCGGGGATTTGGGTTTCATGGTTGCGAATCGGGCCTTCATTCAGCGGCGCGGTCGAAATTCGAGGCGCCCCGCCTGCTGCGCAATGCAGTTTCCCGCAAGTAATATTGATTCAAGCAAATAGGGACTGATTTGGGGGAACCTTTTTTGCAAAAAAGGTTCCCCTGACCCTTCCAAAAAACTCTCGCCCAGCTTCGCCGTTTCGAACGTTCAGATGGACAAATTCGGCGCGGATGGATTTCGCACCTATTCGACGATCATTAACTAGAATTGCTATAAGTGGGCAAACCTCAGGGGCCGCGCCTGACGTCACCCCCTTTTGTCATGGGGACGATGCCTAGCAAAAAGGCGGACCTTAGCGCAAACTCAACGCCCCCTTACCGTCCGCAACATTTTTTATATTTCTTGCCGCTGCCGCAAGGACAAGTCTCGTTCCGGCCGATTTTTTCCCCTTCCGAAAAAGAGTCGCCGGCCAGTTCGGAGCGGTAATCCGGATCGTCCTCGGCCAGGTAATCGTCGTCCAGGCCGTAATCCTCGTCGCCGCCCTTGAAGCAGTCCCAGCCTTCCAACTCGGCAACCACGTCGAGGATCGGCTCGTAATAGGAGTTGTTCGCCAGCTCGGTCAGAACCTTGGCCGGGGTCTTGCGCAGCTGAAGCGCCAGCTCCTTGGGCGTAACGTAGCTTTGGTCCACCAAACCCGCGTCAAAAACCCGGCGGATCTCGGCTTCGCATTCACCCGGGTGCAGATCCAGGCAGAGGTGGGCGGTTTCCGAGACGAAAACCTGATCCTCGTCGGCGTCCGCCGCATTCAATCGAGCCTTCAGATAGGCCGTCAGCTCGCCCCGGTCGTACTCGCCCCAGGCCACCAGGCAGACCAGGGCCCGCAGCCCCGCGCACCGCATCCAGACGTCAACGGCCGCATCCTCGATCAGCCGCTTGAGCTCGTCGATCCGCTCGCCCGCGCAGGCGGCCAGCACCCGGTGCAGCGTCTCGGTGCTCAGATCGCCGAGATTTTCTTCGGCCCGCGGATGGCGGCAGAGGGTCAGGATCTCCGACATCACCTCCTGGTCGCGCAGCTGGCCGAAGATGAGCAGGGCGAGCAGATGGCCAATGTAATCATCGTGCAGATCGTCGCCGTTTTCCGTGGCGAACTTCAGCATTCGCAGCAGTTCCGGCCGGTAGCGCTCGTATTCAGCCAGCGCCTCCTCCAGCTCCTCCTGGGGGAAATAGCCCGGACGCACATACTCCAACTCTTTGATTACGGACGAGGCTTTCATCTTTCGCTCCTGCGCTCTCTGCCTTTCACCTGCGGCCAAGCCGGCTGATTTTTATGAACCATAACCCGCCTTTCCCGGCCGGGCGAATGAAAATCTGCTTTCCGGGGGGACTTTTTTTGCAAAAAAAGTCCCCCCGGATCACCCTAAAAACGCCCATCGCCATGACTCGGCCGGCCAAACCAAGTACTGCGTTCTATAAACAAAGAAACCGCCAACCGCGCCAGTCTCCCTCCCCCTCTGGGGGAGGGTTGGGGTG
>CAYMGG010000167.1:0-1307 GCA_964389915.1 uncultured Planctomycetaceae bacterium | reverse complement strand
CGCCCCCCAAACCCACCCCCTGTTATATAAAAACAACCACCCCCCCCCCGCCGCCCGACCCCCCCCCCGGGGGGGGGGGGTGGGGGGGGGGGGCGGCGGGCTAAACCGTTCCTGACTTCCTCCCTCCCTCAGCCCCCTCCCGGGGGGAGGGGGAGAATTCGGGCGCGGGCGCGGAGATTCGCCCTCTTGTCCACGGGAGGCAGCCGCGGAGACCTGCAAAGTTCGAATAGAGTTTTTTGAAAGAGCTTGAGAGAACTTTTTGGCCAAAAAGTTCTTTCAAATCCAGACGCCGCTTTTTAAAGGTCCTCGAATTCTCAATCCTCGATCAGCCCGGCCTGCAACCGGGCCTCGCCGGCGGCGAGGAAGCGGTTGACCACCTCCCGCACCTCGCCGGGCGAGTCCGCCTTCAAGGTCAGGGCCACGGCTTCGCCCGGAGCCGGCGAAGTGCCGGTGAAGCGCAGGAAGAAGCGCTCTTTCGCGCCGATGAACAGAGTCACCGTGCCGAAGGCCCGGGTGTCGAACTCTTCGCGTCCGACCACGGCGTTAAGCAACCCCAAGCTCTCGTTGGGCTCCAGACCCCGCACCCGGGCGCCGGGCGGGGCCGACGGACCGGGCGGAGCCGGATCGGCGGCGTTGCGACCGCTGAGCACTTCGCCCGCCCGGTCCCAAAGCCGGCCGGCCAGTTCGCCGCCGGGGCGGGCCGGACGTTTCGGATCTGCGGCCGGGCCGGCGCGGACCTGATTCAAGCTTCGTTTGTTGCCACTGACCAACAGATCCGGTTTAGGCGGCAAGCCGCCACGACTTTTCCGGTCCGGCTTCATCTTGTCGGGAATAAGCTCCTCCTCATCTGTAATGTAGCTCCGCCCCGATCCGACCTGACCTCTGGCATCACGCTCCGGTCGGCGACCGCTCCGCCCGGGCGACGGGACCGGCGGCGCCTCGCCAACCACCTCTTCCCAACCGCCGGGTTCCGGTTCGTCGGGCGTGACGTAAGCCCCTAATTTCTCGGCCGCGGTCCGCTCCGGGACGGGCTCCGAGCGCTCGGCCTCAGGTAGAGTCCGGCGGCGGCCGGCGCGCTTGGCCCGGCCGTGCAATTCCTCGGTGGTGGCCGTGAGCTGGCGGAGCACCTCTTCGATCACCGTCCGCAGCCCCTCGGGCGAATTCTCGCCCGGCGCGACCTCCAACCGCCAGCGGGCCTTTTCCAGCGGCGTCAGCTTGCGCTGCAGGCAGCGCAGGCGGGCCAGGGCGTGGCCGCCCCGGCCGGCGGCGAAACTCAGGACCAGCGACCCTTCACCCCGGCCCAGATA
>CAYMGG010000166.1:0-12862 GCA_964389915.1 uncultured Planctomycetaceae bacterium | reverse complement strand
TTCCGGGGAACCTTTTTTGCAAAAAAGGTTCCCCGGACCCTTCCAAAAAACTCTCATTCAGCTTCGCTTTTTCGTGCGGCGAACGGAATAATCCGAGGTCGGAATCCGAACCGATTCCGCATTCAAATCAAACCCACGCGTATAAATCATAAATCCGACGGCCGCGCGGTCGTCGGATTTATGATTTATGAATGCTGATTTTTGATTGCTGAATGTTCCCGCGCGGCGGTCAGTCGGCCAGGTCGAGCGTCACGAAGGTATGGTCCGACGGCTTCTCCACCCGGCGCGCCGCCACGTCCACCGTCACGGCGAGCGATCTTTCGGCCAGCTTCGGCGTGGCCAGGAAGTGGTCGATGCGCCAGCCCAGGCCCCGGTCCAGCGCTCCGCGCACCCGGTAATCCCAGAAGGTGAAATTCCCCGGCTCGGGCAGGTGCTTGCGGAACAGGTCGGTCAGGCCCCAGTCGGTCACGGCCGTGAAGGCGTCGATCGTCTCCTGACAGTGGCAGACGTGCGGCCAGATCTTTTTGGAGTCATGCACGTCCGCCGGCGTGGGCGCGACGTTCAAATCGCCCAGCCAGAGCACGGCGTCCCGTTTCGGCTTGAATTTCCCGTCCAGATACTTGCGAAACCGCGCGAACCATTCGAGCTTGAAACGGAATTTTTCCGACTCCAGATCCTGCCCCTGGGGCACGTAGGTGTTGACGATCTCGAGTCCATCCAGCCGGACGTGGGCCAGCCGGGGTTCGCTCTCGCCCGCATCGTCGCCCAGGCCGAAATCCACGACCTGGGGCTGGCGAAGACAGACCATGGCCACGCCGTTGTACGATTTCTCGCCCCGGTAATAGACCTGCCAACCGATGTCCCTGAAGGCTTCGGCCGGGAAATCGTCGTCCACCACCTTGGTTTCCTGCAGGGCCAGAAGGTCGGGCTGGTTCTGTTTCAACCAGGCGAGAATCTGCTCCAGCCGTTGCCGGACCGAATTGCAGTTGAATGTGGCGATGCGCATGACCGGATCTCCCGCCCGCAGGCAAAAATTCAAACCTTGGCGCTGGCCCCGGAGGGCATTATACTGCGCGGACCATGAAACTGCTTTTTCTTATTTCCAGCGACAAGCACACCGGCCCCGGCCGCGCGGCCCTGACCCAGGCCCGGCTGCTGGCCGAACGCGGCCACGAAGTCCGCTTCGCCTGTCGGGCCGGCGACTCGCTGGCCGCCGCCGCCCAAAAGGCCGGTCTGCTCTGGTCGGGGCTGAACCTCTCGGTCGGCCCTCGTTTCTGGCTCTATCTGGCCGACCTGCGGGCCCTGCGCGGCCTGGAACGGACCTGGCAGCCGGACCTGGTCTTCGTCTACCGTTCGGCCGAGCATCTGACCGCCGGCCTGGCCTTCGGCCGGCGCGTGCCGCTGGTGCGTTTCCTGCATCACACCCGGCAGAGCCGCTATGTCCTGACCAAAAGCGGGTTGGAGCGGACCTCCGTGGCCTGCGTGGGCGAATGGACCAAGCTGCTGCTGCGCCGGCCGTGGACGCGGCGGATTCTCACCCCCGACCCGACCATTCTGCCGGAGTTGATCCTCGACCGGGGAACCTGGCCGCCGGAGGCGCCGTTGCAGGTGGCCCCGCTGCCGGAACTGACCGCCGCGGCGTTACAATTTTCGCCGGCGACCACGGGCGCGCAATTCGTGCCCGGCGGTGTCGACCCCGAGCTTTTCAGCCCAAAACTCTCCGGCGCCACCCGGCGGGCCGAACTGGGCTTCGGCCCCGACACGCTCGTGGCCGGTATGGTCGGCCGCCTCAAGCCCGAACGCGGGCACGAGCTTTTCCTGCGGGCCCTGGCCCGGGCGATCCGCTTCGCCCCCCAACTGCGCGGCCTGATCGCCGGCGAAGGCGAATGTCGGCCGCAACTCGAACGGCTGGCCTACGAACTGGGACTGAAGGAAAAGGTGGTTTTCACGACGCCGGGCGATCAATATGCCGCCACCCTGGCGGCCATGGACCTCGGCGCGCAGTTCCATCCCGGCTCGGCCGGCACGGCCCAGGCCGCGCTTGATTTGATGTGCCTGGGAAAACCGCTGATCGTCTGCGCCGAGGGGGTGCTGGGGCAGTTGGCCGAGGGCGGGGCCGCGCTGCGCCTGGAGGACTGGGATTGGCGACAGCACGATTTCCAACCCGGCCGCACGGGCGTACCGCCGCTGACCGAGCGTCTGGCCATCGCCCTGGCGACCCTGGCCGGTTCACCCGAGCTTCGCCTTCAACGAAGCGAAGCGGGACGACGACTGATGCGGGAGAGCTTCTCGCTGGAAGCGCAGGCAGGCCAGCTCGAACGGCTGGTCGCCGAATTGGCGCCGCACCGCCCGGACAACATCAGCTCAAGTTATTGATGGCCGACTGACGTCCGGCTTGGTGAACAGGGCGAGAGTTTTTTGGCTGGGGCTTGGGAAACCTTTTTTGCCAAAAAGGTCCCCCAAAATCAGTCACGATAGACTTGAATTGATATAAGGGAGTTTCCGCTTAATCGGCGGAAAAATGCATGGCCAGCCAATGGAGTCCCAGGGGCACCATGACGCCCAAGAGCCCCAGAAGCACGTGGTCCGTAAAGGCAAAAGCCAGCAGACCGCAAACGAGCGAGATCAGCACGGAATTGAGGGTGACGTAACCGCCCGGCGGATCGGTGATGACCGCGCCGGCGTAGCTGCCAGAGGTCGGGGCGGCCGGCGCCTTCGCCGCGGGAACCGCTCCCCCCGGGCCGGGAACCGGCGGAACGGGCGGCAGGCGGGAAAGATCCGGCGCTGGGCGCGGCGGCGGTGAGGGCGTGTGTCGGCGGTTCTCGGCCGCCAGGCATTCAGCGCAGAAATAGCGGCCGTCGGCCCGGAAAAAACCCGGCCCTTTGCCGATCTCGCGGCTGCAACCATGACAGCGCTTGGGTTCCATCTGGAGCCTCAGGGCGAAAAGACGCGGATGCGCTTGAGCTTGGCCACGATCTGACCGGCGTCGCCGGGCCGCTCCGCCGGCTCCTTGGCCAGCATCGCCTCCACCAGCTTGTCCATCTCCCCGCTGACCCGGCGGTTGTAATGGGAGACCGCGCGCGGCTTTTCGTTCAGGTGCTTGTTCAGCAGATCGTCCTGGCTTTCGCCGATGAAGGGCGGGCGGCCGGCCAACAATTCGAAGACCGTGGCCCCCAGCGCATAAATGTCGGTGGCGGTCGTGGCCGCGCCCTTGCGGATCTGCTCGGGGGCCATGTAACTGGGGGTTCCGGCCACCTTGCGCCCAAAGGGCAGCCAGCGGCTGATCCCGCTCAGGGCGACGGAAAAATCAATCAGCTTGACCCGGCCCTCGGTGTCGACCAGCACGTTGTCGGGCTTGATGTCCCGGTGGATCACGCCGCGCTCGTGGATATAGCGCAGGGCGCCGGCCAGGTTGCCAATCAGCTCGCCGGCCTTGCCGAAAATCGGACAGGTCTTGTCGCCGCCCAGGCAGGCCTTGAGCGTGACCGAGGGAAAATATTCCATCATCAGATACGGGGTGCGCCCCAACTGTCCCTGATCGATATAGCGCAGCAGGAATTCGTGGCTGAAATCCTTGGCCACCTTGAATTCCCGCTCGAATCCGCCGCGCGCCTCACGGTCTTCCACCAACTCCGGACGCAGCAGCTTGATGGCCACGGCCTCCTGACTGTCGCGATGGACCGCTTTCCAGACTATTCCCACCCCACCCACGGCGATGCGGGTCAGAAATCGATAGCCCGCCACCTGTCGGATCTTGCGTTGCGAATCAGCCGCCGATCCCATTACCCGCTCTCCCCGCTTTTTTCCCAGGCCATTTCAGAGCCAAAATCAAATTCTGGGAATGCCTTTTCTGTTTCAGTTGCCCACACCATATCATACCATATGTCCCAGCTCTCCGAAAAGCAATCCTTTGCCTCAACGTAAGTTCAGGCTTTGAGGACTTCTTTAATTGGCACAAACCCCCTTATCAGCCTAGGATAACTGGACATTTTTAGCCACTCGCTATATGATATCGGCCAAGGATCGCCACGACTTGTCCGAGTCCAGAAATTATTTCCGCGATGCGGCTTAAAGCCGCCCCCGCTTGGCGCTAACCTGATTACGGAAGGCAGGTTGACATGAACACCCGCTGGCAGCGCAGTTCCCAGGTCGTCGCCCGGCGCATTGGCGACGAAACCGTGTTGGTGCCCATCCGCGGCGAACGCGGGGACCTTGAAACTCTCTTCCGGCTGGACCCGGTAGCTTCTTTGATCTGGGACCAACTGGCCGAGCCTTGCACCACGGAGGCCCTGGTGACGGCAGTAACGGAAAATTTCGCGGTCGAGGCCGAAGCCGCCCGGCGCGATCTGGAGGCCTTCCTGGCCGAGTTGAACGCCGCGGAATTGGCCGCTCCCGCCGGCACCTCGTCATGACCGACCCCGGCGATTACAGCGCTTTCGCCGCCGAACTCCAGCGCCGGCACGGCCCGCTGCCGCTGAGCGCGAGCCTGGACCTGACTTTCAATTGCAACTTCGCCTGCCGGCATTGCTATGTCCGCCATTACCGCGCAGAGCCCGAGTTGGACACGGCGGAGGTCGTCCGGCTGCTGGCCGACCTGGCCGAGTTGGGCTGCCTCTCCCTGCTCCTGACCGGCGGCGAGCCGCTCACCCGGCCGGACTTTGGCCAGATCTGGCGCTCGGCCAAGCAACAGGGATTTCTGCTCACGCTCTTTACCAACGCCGCCCGGGTCGACCCGGAAACCGCCGCCCTGCTGACCGATCTGCCACCGCTACTCTGCGAGGTCACGCTTTACGGCGCTTGCGATGACACCTACGCGGCCGTCACCGGGCAGCGGGCCTGGAGCCAGGTCCGGGCAGGCCTGGATCGGCTGGCCGGATGCAACTGCCGGGTGCATCTGAAAGCCCCGATCCTGGCGGCCACCCGGCCGGACCTGCCGGCCTTGGGGGAATTGGCCGCCGCCTACGGCTGGCCGCTCTACGTGGACGGCGAATTCTTTCCGCGTCTGGACGGAGACTTAAGCCCGTTGGAGCTGGCCGTGGATCTGCGGACGCTGGCCGCCGAGGAGCGCGAAGATCCGTTCCACCGCGAGGTTTGGGCTCGGGAATTCGCCCGGCCGCAGCGCCCGAGCCGGCTGGACAAACAGATCGTCTGCCGGGGCGGCGAGCAGGGCCTGCACATCGGCCCTTACGGTGATGCCTGCCTCTGCCCGTTGCTGCGCGAGCCCTCGCGCTCCTGGCGCCGCGAAGGACTGCGTGAGGCCTGGCGCTTCATCAACGGCCGGCTGCGGACTCAGGCTTGCGTCCGCCCCCGCCGCTGTTATAATTGTGAAGACTTGGCTTACTGTGTTCCCTGCGCGGGCAAGAATCGCCTGACCACCGGTGACCCGGATCTGCCCGCGCCGCAAGTCTGTGCCCGAGCGCGGGCGCTGCGCGAGTTTATCGAATCAGAAAGGCGGGCGCTATGAATGAGTTAGAGCCTTCCTCCGCGCCAGCCAACTCGGCTTCGGCCGGCCGCCGCGACTATCGCGCGCCGCACCTGAACCGGGTGGAGCTGAAAACCAATCGTCGGCAACTGGGGCATATTTACGGTGGCCCGGGCCAATTCTGCACCGTGCATACGCATAATTCGCCCCCGCCAATCAATCCGTGCAATGCCCCTTAGCGGACCTTTTCAGCGGCCCGTTAGTGCGGAGGCCAGAAGGCATCTGCTCGGCCGAATGAACCTTTTCGGCTCAACCCGAGCCAATCGCCAGGAAGGACCGTGCCGCCATGCCAGCCGAATTCCTGCCCGTCCCTGACCCGATGCTCCGCCGGGAATATGTCCGCCCCCGGCTGCAACCGGTCCGGCTGAACACCACCCGCCGGCACCTGGGGCAGTTCTACGGCGACGGCGACGGCGTCGCGGGACATCACTGCAGTCGGCATTTGCATAGCTCGACCACGAACGGCAATGCTTGCCAATGGTAGGCGGATGGACCGGAAAAGCGCTAGCGACGGCGCCCGTTCCCGTGCCCGGGGCTGAATTTTTCTAACGCGTGCCGCCACAGATCAAAAAGGCGAGAGAACCATGACCGAGAGCAGTTCCCCGGCCACGCCGGTCCCGCTGATGGATTCCCGCCCGCAACGGGCGGAATATCTTTCTCCCCATTTGCGCCGGGTGATTCTCAACACGGCCCGCCGGCAGCTGAATTTCGTTTACGCGCGCACCGACCCCGCGGACCCTTTATGCACGGCCCACAGCCATGCGGCGGCCGATACGCCCAACTGCGATACGCCCTGAAAACATTGCGGGCAAAAGAGATTTCTTGCGGAAATAAACTTGACTGAGATACAAGCCTAGTTATCATAAGGTTTTGTGGCATCCCGAAAGAGAGTCAAGCGGCAGACCGCCCGCAGCGCGCATTTTGCGGGGGCTGGACGAGTTTATAGCAAAGCTTTTATCGGCGAACTTGGATTAGGGGGAAGACACTCGTGACCAAGAATGATATGGTGCTCCGAATCGCCAAAGAAATGGAAATGCGCCAGACCGACATCAAGCGCATTGTCCAGATGACCCTTGACGGCATCATCGACGTGCTCGCCTCCGAAGGGCGTTTGGAGCTGCGCAACTTTGGCGTGTTCGAGGTCCGGACCCGCAAACCCCGCAAAGCTCGCAACCCGCGCACCGGCCAGGAGGTAATGGTCCCGGAACGCAAGGTTGTAACCTTCAAGCCCGGCAAGTTGATGGAAGAAAAAATTTACGGTCTGGTCGAAATCGGCGGCGGCGAATCGGCCGGCGCGGCGGAAGACGATCAGGACCCCGGGTTCTAAAGCCCGTCTCAAACTTGACCGCCAGTTCAGGCCACCCACCGGGGCGACGCTCGCGTCGCCCCGTTTTTTTGCCGACTTCGCGACAATTGTTTTGCGGATAATTCTTGCTGTCGGATGGAGTTGGGCATAAAATCTGAGCAACATGCGTGAACAGCGGCAAATCCGTTTCGAGGGAACCGTGCAAGGCGTCGGCTTCAGATACACCGCCCGCCAGACGGCCGAAGATTTCTCTGTGGCAGGCTGGGTGCGCAATCTGCCGGATGGGGCCGTGGAGTTGGTCGCTGAAGGCGAACCCGCCGAGCTCGACGCCTTTCTGGCTGAATTGCGCCAGAACATTGGGTACGGCATCCGCCGGGAATATACGCAGACCGCTCCGGCGGCCGGCTTGGCGGGTTTCGAGGTCCGTTTCTAACCGCCGCCCGGAGACGCCGCCGGCCGAAAGCCGCGGCCCGGATGGAGCGGGGAGCCCCTTTTGCGTTATGCGCTGATCAGCGACATTCACGGCAACCTCGAGGCCTTGGAAAGCGTGCTGGCCGACATGGAGCGTGTCGGCCAAATCGACGAATGCCTTTGCCTGGGTGATATTGTCGGTTATGGCGCCAACCCCGAAGAGTGCCTGACGCGCATCCGCGAACTGGGCTGCCTCTGCATCGCCGGCAATCACGACCACGCCGCCGTCGACCGTCTGGACATCACCTTCTTCAACCAGTACGCCCGGGTGGCGGCCCAGTGGACCGGCGCAGCCCTCTCCGAAGATTCGCGTCTGTTCCTGCGCGGACTCTCGTTCATCGAGCACACGCCGCACTTTGCCATCGTCCACGGTTCGCTGCAGTCGCCGGAGCTGTTTAACTACGTCCAGACCGTCAAGGACGCGGAATTCAACTTCCGCTCGATGGACAAGCCGCTGCTCTTCCTCGGCCACTCGCACCAGCCGCTCTCATTCTTCAACACCGATCCCATGACCTACTCGCTCGACTCGCTGATCGAACTCGACTCCCAGATCAAGACTATAATCAACATCGGGTCGGTCGGCCAGCCGCGCGACGAGAACCCCCTGGCCTCCTACGCGATCTACGACGAAGGCCGCCAGCTGGTCGAAATCCGCCGGGTCGAATACGACGTCGAACTCGCCGCCGGCAAGATTATCGAAGCCGGCCTGCCCGAAGCCCTCGCCTTGCGGCTATCTTTGGGCAAGTGACGGCCAACCATTTTTCGGGGGAACTTTTTTATAAAAAAGCTCCCCCGCCCCCCCCTCAAAAAATTTTCTCCCCGCTTCGCCGTTTCGAAGGTTCGGCTAAACGACTTCACCGCCTACCGCATTCGCCCGACTCGCCCGTCCAAACTGGACGGTCACTCAAAATTCCGGGTGAAAATTTCTGAAAAGTGACCTGGCCGAGCACCTGTAGTCCGCATCGAATCCCTCAGGAACATTCGAAACGGCGAAGCTGGTTGAGAGTTTTTTGGAAGGGTCCGGGGAAACTTTTTTGCAAAAAAAGTGCCCCGGAAAGCGGTCAGAACCGGCTCTGCAATTCTTGGAACCGCCGCTGGAAGGCGGCGAAGCCTTCGGGCGTGGCGGCGGTGTGCCGCACCTCGGACGGGAGGTATTCCAGGTCCGTGCATTCGCAGATCGCGGCCAGCCATTGGAGCTCGTGCTCCGGCCCGCGCGAACTGCGGAAACCCGCCAGGGCCGCCGCCAGCAATTCCCGGTCGAGCGGTTTCTCGGCCAGCCAGGCGTTGCGCCGGGCGCGGGTGAGTACGGCCTCGATATCCGCGCCGCTCAGGGCCTGGCCGGCGGAAAACTCCGGCAGCATCTCGGGCGTCAGTTCCAGTTTCATTTTCCGGCCCATGGCCAGGAACATCTCCCGCAACTCCTCCGGGCTCTGCGGATAGAAGAGCGGGATATGCTCCTCGCACCGCCCCTGGCGCTTCAGATCCACGGGCAGCAGGTCCGGCCGGCAGGTGAGCAGGAACCAGATGATCTTGCCCCGGTAGGCGGTGTTGCCCATCTGGGCGGCCAGGCTGGCGAAGACCCGGGCGCTAGTGCCCGAGTCGCCCGACGCGCCGCGGTTGCCCACCGCCGCGTCGGCTTCGTCGACGATCACCGCCACCGGCCCCAGCTCGCGCAGCACGCCCAGGATACGCTCCAGATTGGCCTCGGTCTCGCCCACGTATTTGCTGCGGAAGTTGCGGATGGTGACGCAGGGGATGCCCACCGTGCCGGCGTAGCAGAGGGCGATAAAGGTCTTGCCCACCCCCACGGGCCCGCAGATCAGATAGCCCATGGGCGCGCCCGCCAGCCGGCCGGCGCGGATCAGCTTGGCGTCGTCGGCCAGTCGCTTTTTGGCCGCCGTGTGCCCGGCCACCAGGGTCAGGTCCAACTGGGGCTCCACGAATTCGAGCAACCCTGGACACTGGGCTTCGATCAGTTCCTTCTTGGTCTTGGCCAGCAGCCGGTCGCCCGCGCTGGGCCCGTCGGCGGTTGCGGCGGCGGCCGGAACGGCCTGAGCCTGGCGCAGCAGGCTGTCGAGGTTGCTCAGAGTCAGGCCGGCGCTGATCTCGGCCAGCCGGTCGGCCTGGCCGGCCGCGTCAGGGAAGCGCCGCAGCACATGGGCTTTCCGTTCGGCCAGGGTCGGCAGGGGCACGCGGACCTCGGCGATATGAGCGCTCTGGGGCAAAGCCGGATGCAGCTCGCCCAACTCGGGCGCCAGGAGAATGAAGACCATGTTGACCCGCTTGACCACCGGGCTGCGCGCCCAGTTGAGGAACGTGGCCAAATACTGCCCCGACCGCTCGCCGGGCGGACAGATCATCTGCGCATAATCAAAAATGAAAGCGGTCCGCGGCGACTCACCGGACGCCCCCTTGACCAGCAACAACTCGACCAGCCGGTCCAGCCAACGCAGGACCGCGCCGGGTTCGGGGCTCAACTCAGCCAGACCGCCGTTCAAGCGTTCCAGCCGCCGGTTCATCTCTTGCAGACGTACGCCGTCACCGCCCGGCAGCGCCCGCAGTCCGCGGCCCAGATCGTAATGCAACACCAGCTCGTAGCGACCGAAGAGCTGCCGGGCCAAAAAGTCCGCCAGCCCGAAGGTGGCGTAGCTCCCGTTCTCCTCAGCGCCGACCACGTCCTCCACGTTGCCGTGCAGGATGAAAAAACTCGAACCGCCGGCCAGGTATTGCGACTTCAGATTGTCGGCCCAGGCGGGCAGGGACTGGTCGGTCATGCGGAATCCTCCGATGAACCACGCACTGCTGAGAGAACTTGCTTATAAGAAAGTTCTCTCAGACTCGCTTAAATAACTTTCATCCGGCTTTGCCGTTTCGACGTTCAGCGGGACGAATTCGCCGCTATCGACTTGAGCCTCGCCCGATGCGGCACAGTCAATCTGACTTTTGACGGAGCAGCCGATGAATCCTGAAAAGTCAGGCCGTCTCGGTCGCCTTTTCCAAAAAGGCCGGGGCGGCGGAATTGTCCAAAACCGGCACCACGTCCAGCCGCCGGATGGCCTCGGTGGTGGCCGTCAGGCTGTCGCTGATGCCGTCGACCTGGGCGCCCAGGGCGGCCGGGTCGCGCGCACCGATGGCCAGCTCGCCCACCGCGGCGATCTTCTGCTCGATCCGGTCCAACTCCGCGTCGATCAGCTCGCCGTTTTCGGCCGCCGCATCGTAGTTGGCCAAGCGCTGGCTGACGGTTTTCAACTTGTCCTCCAGCGAACGGCAAAGCTCTGGCCGCTTGCCTTCGGCCTGCAGGGATTCCAGCTGCTTGCGGGTATGCTCGGCGTCCTCGGTCAGCTCGGAGCGGTCAGTGGAAGCCAGGAACTTGGCCAGCGCGTCACGGCCGTGGAGCAGGCGCAGGAAAGTCCAGAGCAGCCGGTTGAGTGCCTCCAGGTGCAGTTCGTCATAGCTGCGGTCGCTGGCAGCGCCGCGCAGTTGCCGGGCCAGGGCGGAGAGCTCCTCGCAGCGCCGTTTCAGAGCCGTAAACCGGTTCAAACCCGCCCGCGGCAACTCATCCATGATCTGCTGCAACTGCTGCTCGCTGCTGACGCGGTCGGTCGTCTCGACGAACCGGGCATCGATCGCCCGCCGAAAACGCGGGTGGGTCGAGAGCATCCCCAGATAAAGTATCTCTCCCGCCGCCACCAACGGCATAAAGACGTCCGGCCGGCCGGAAAGCACGGAGAAGCCCGCGGCCGCGCCCACGGCCAGCAGGTTCCAGTGCCACTTGAAGGCGGCGGAAACGTATGCGAAAAATCCCGGACGGGGGGCCATGGTCAGTCCTTGCCCTCCTCCAGCGCGTCGAGAATGTCGCGGATGCGGAAGACCGAATCCTGAAAGGCGGCCTCCCGCTGCATCACCCGCGCCGGCCGGTCGGGCGGCGCCACCCGCAGCTGGTGGAGAATGGTCCCGGGCGCGTTGGAGAGGATGTAGACCCGGTCGCCCAGGTAGACGGCCTCGGTCACGTCGTGGGTGACGAAAAAGACCGTGGCCTCGACCTCGCGCCACAGCCCCACCAGCAGGTCCTGCATGTTATGTCGGGTGACCGGATCGAGCGCGCCGAACGGCTCGTCCATCAGGATCAGGCGCGGTTTCAGGGCCAGGGTCCGGGCGATGGCCACCCGCTGGCGCATGCCGCCGGAGAGCTGGTGCGGATACTTGTCCCGGTCCTTGACCGGGTCGAGGCCGACCTTGGCCACCCACTCCAGCGCCAGCTCCCGCCGCTCCCCGCGCGCCATCCCCCCGCACTCCAGGCCGAAGGCCACGTTGTCCAGCACGGTCAGGTGGTCGAAGCTGGTGTAGTCCTGAAAGACCATGCCCCGGTCCGGCCCGGGCCCCCGGACCGGCTGGCCCCGGACCAGGATCTCGCCGGCCGTGGCCGGAAACTGCGGCGCGAGTCCGGCCAACAGGCGCAGAATCGTGCTCTTGCCACAGCCGCTGGGGCCGAGGATGGCCACGAACTCGCCCACGTCGGGCAGATCCTCGACCACGAAGGAGACGTCGCGGATGGCGGTGTATTCCCGCCGGGTGCCGGGAAAGTAGGTCTTGCCCACGCCGCGAAATTCGACCACGTTGGGCCGCTCCCCGCCGCCGGCCGGCGCAGGTTCGTGGATCTCGCAAGGGCGCACCCCACTGGCGGCGGCAGACAAGTTCAGGTGTCTCCGATCTGACGGTAAGGAAAGAACCGGGCCTGGCCCCAGAGGATCAACCGGTCGATGCCGTAAGCCAGAAGGGCGATGATGACCAGGCAGAGATAGATGTGCTCGCGCGGCCCGCGCCGCTGGCTCATGATGATGATGCTGCCCAGACCGTGCTCGGCGTTGATGACCTCGGCCAGCATGATGTAGCCGAAGGCCAGGCCGAAGAGCAGGCGCAGGGAGTCGACCACCTGCGGCAGGGCCAGGGGCAGAAGCACCTTGCGGATGGCCTGGAATCCGACCAGCGGGAACCAGAGCAGAGCCCCCAGGAAAAAGCCCGCCGCCGCGCTGCCGGCGCAACCCCACTGCCAGGCCTGCCAGAGCGCGGGCGCGTCGTGCGCGCCGGGCGCTTCGACTAGAACCGCATAAGCCAAGCCGAAGCAGAGAGCGTAGAGCGCTCCGCAGAGCGCGGCCCAGCGCAGCCCGTGCATAGGGGTGAATCGCGCGCCCAGCGTATAGGCCGTGTCCAGATACTTGGCCGGCACACCGGCGATGGCCCCGACCGTGTCGAAGAAGATGAAGGCTCCGCAGGCCAGGAAGATGAACATGACTTTTTGCAATTCGCCCAGCCCGAACCAGATGAGCGTGAGCGGAATCAAAGCCGCCACCGGCACGTTGCGACCGAAGACCGAGATCGGCCGCAGCAGGGAGTTGAGCCAGGGGAAGGCGCCCGCGCACACGCCCAGCGGCACGGCCACGGCCGCGGCCAACAGAAACCCGCCCAGCACTCGCCCCAGACTCCAGGCCGCGCTGCGGGCCAGGGCCCGATCGAACCAGAGCGAACCGAAGGAGCGCGCCGTCTCGGCCGGGCTGGGCAGGGTGACGTTGTCGATCAGCCGCTCTTCCGGCGCGCCCGCGGTA
>CAYMGG010000165.1:306-12938 GCA_964389915.1 uncultured Planctomycetaceae bacterium | reverse complement strand
CGCGGGGCTTGTCGTCGCTGGCCGGGATCACGCCCTCGTCGATCAGCACGGCCTTGCGCGAGAGGCGGATCTTGCCGGCGTCGTCGATGTCGGTCACCTTGACCTTGAGGGTGTCGCCGACCTTGCAGACCTCCTCGACCTTCTCCACATAGCGGGCGTCGAGTTCGGAGATGTGGCACATGCCCTCGGTGCCGGGCAGGATTTCGATGAAGGCGCCGAAGTCGCGCACGCCCCGGACCGTGCCCTCGTAGGTCTTGCCGATCTCGGCCTGCTCGACCAGCTTATCGACCATCATGACCGCGGCCTTGAGGCTCTCGGCGTCGGGGGCGCAGATCTGGATGACGCCCACGCCGGTGGAGTCGTCGATGTCCAGCTTGGCGCCGGAGGCGTCCTGGATGGCGCGGATGGTCTTGCCGCCCGGGCCGATGACCTTGCCGACCATGTCGGGATTGATGGTCAGGGTGTGCAGGCGCGGGGCGCGGTCGTTGATGTCGGCGCGCGGACCGGTCAGGCATTCGGCGATCTTGCCGAGGATGTGCAGCCGGCCGTCGCGGGCCTGGGCCAGGGCGCGGCGCATGGTCTCGGTGGCAATGCCCTTGACCTTGATGTCCATCTGCAGGGCGGTGATGCCGTCGGCGGTGCCGCAGACCTTGAAGTCCATGTCGCCGTAGTGGTCCTCGTCGCCCAGGATGTCGGTGATGATGACCGGTTCCTTGCCGGGGTCCTGGATCAGGCCCATGGCGATGCCGGCCACGGGCTTCTTGATCGGCACGCCCGCGTCCATCAGGGCCAGGGTCGCGCCGCAGACGGTGGCCATCGAGGAGGAGCCGTTCATCTCCAGCACCTCGCTGACCGCGCGGACGGTGTAGCCGAAGCCCTGGTCGTGGGGCATGACCGCCTGCAAGGCGCGCTGGGCCAGCATGCCGTGGCCGATGTCGCGCCGGCCGGGGCCGCGGGGCATGCGGCTCTCGCCCACGCTGAAGCCGGGGGCCTGGTAGTGCAGGTACCAGGTCTCGTCGTACGGCTCGCAGAGGCCGTCGACCTTCTGGCAGTCGCTGGCCGAGCCCAGGGTGATGGTGACCAGCGCCTGGGTCTCGCCGCGGGTGAAGAGGGCCGACCCGTGCGTGCGGGGCAGCACGCCCACCCGCGAGTCGATCGGCCGGACGGTGTAGAGGTCACGCCCGTCGACGCGCGTGTTGTTGCGGATCAGTTCGCGGATGACCTCGGTCTTGAGCCGGTCCATGCACTCCTTGACCTCGCCGGAACTGGGCGCGGCGTCGTCGTCGGGATTGCAAAGCTGGGCGACGATCTCCTTCTTAAGTTGCTTGACCGCGTCGCGCCGGCCGAACTTGCCGCGCGTGCAGACCGCGACCTTGAGCTTCTCGTAGGCGGCCGCGCGCACGGCGGACAGGCAGGCGGGCGGCTCGGGCTCGGCGCAGACCAGCTTCTCGGGCGCGCCGTGCTTGACCCGCAGCTCCGCGATCATCTCGCAGATGACCTTGATCGCGGCGTGGGCCTGTTCAAGGGCCGTCAGCATCAGATCCTCGGAGATCTCGTCGCCGCCGGCCTCGACCATGGTGATGTTTTCCTTGGTGCCGGCCACCACCAGGTTGAGCTTGGACTTCTTCATCTGGGAGTTGAGGGGGTTGACCACCAGCTGGCCGTCGATCAGGCCCATGCGCACCGCGCCGATCGGACCGTCAAAGGGCATGTTCGACATCGAGATCGCGCCCGAGGCGCCGATGATGCTCAGGATGTCGGACTCGTTCTCCAGGTCGGAGGAGAGGACCAGGCTCTGGACCACCACGTCACCCTTGAAGCCCTTGGTGAAGAGCGGCCGGATCGGCCGGTCGGTCAGGCGCATAGTCAGGGTTTCTTTGGTAGTGGGCGCCTTCTCCCGCTTGAAAAAGCCGCCGGGGAACTTGCCGGCGGCGTAGGTCTTCTCCCGGTAGTCGACGGTCAGGGGGAAGAAATCGTCCTCGCGCGGCGTATCGTCGATCTCGCAGGTCACCGCGGTCAGGACCACCGTGTCGCCCGTGCGCACCAGCACCGCGCCGGCGGCCTGCTTGGCCATGAGCCCAGTGGTGATGGAGATCTTCTTCCCGGCCACCTCGCGCTCGACCGTGACTTCGCGCAGATTGAGTTGTTCAGCTACCGACATGTTTGCCACCTTTCTTTTTTTATATTCATCCGTCCGTCAGCCAATCTTCAGAAACGCCAAAACCCCGCCGCCCGACAGGACGGCGGGGCGAACCTCTCCGCGGCCCGCGGCTCGCGGACCAGACCGGAGAGTCGCGCGCCTATTCCTTGGCGCGCAGGTTGAGTCGGGATACGATCTGGCGAAAGCGTTCGAGATTGGTCTGGCGCAGGTAACGCAGGTGCCGGTTGCGCTTGTTGACCATCATCAGCAGGCCGCGCCGCGAATGGAAATCCTTCTTGTGCGCGCGCAGATGCTCGGTCAGATACTGAATCCGCTCGGTGAGAAGCGCGATCTGCACCTCGGGACTGCCGGTATCGCCCTCGTGGGTGGCGAAGCCCTTGACCACTTCCTGTTTCTTTTCGTCGCTCATAACCATTTGCCAACTACCTTTCGCAATAACGAACCAGTTCTTCTTCTATCTTCTCTCATCCGGAGATTTTTTCACCAACTTTAGGCCGCGAGGCCCGGGACGACCCGCTGCGCCGAACACCCTGCGCAACTCCATGTCGTCGGGCGGCGCCTCCGCCGGCTTGCCCCGCCTATTTCTTCTTGCGCTTCTCCCCCAAAAGGTCGCGGCCGTCGTACCGCTGGCGCAGGGACTCGGCCACCAGCTTGACCAGCGACTCGGCCGAAAACGGCTTGCGCAGGTAGAAATCCACGTCCTGCACCAGCACGTCCGAGCCGCTCATGGCCGAGGTCAGGATGATGGGCATCTCCTGGGTCTCGACCCGCCGCCGGATCAGCTTGACCACCTCCAGGCCGTTGCCGTCGTTCAACATCACGTCGACGATCGCCAGGCCGTATTTGGAGCGCCCGGACGGCTCGGCCAGCAACCGCTCGGTCTCGCGCACCCCCGCGGCCCAGACGCAACCGTAGCCCGCCCCGGTCAGGATCATCTGCATGATCGCGCCCGAGTCGGCGTCGTTGTCCACCAAAAGCACCGTGTGCCCCGAGAAGGCCCGGATCACGTCGGTGACGGTCAGCCGCTCTTCGCGCAGCCGGCGCAGGGTCGGCAGGTCCGCATCATACCAGGCCCGCTCAATGTCGGCCTTGGTCTGGAAGTTGAGCGAGCGGACGCCCTGCCACTGCTCGTAGGCCTCGGGGCTCATCTCGGGGTCGAAGCCGTCGTGCCGGTCGACACTGAAGATGAACTCGTCCGAAAAATAGGCCTCCACCAGCCCCAGCTTCATATGCGGATAGTGCTGGCTGCCCAGACGCTTATAATAGGCCGCCGGCGTGGTCCGCTCAGTTTCAAAATCCGCCAGCACCGCCGCCATGGACAGGCCGGCGGGATATTCGATAGCCTGTTTCCGGCGCAACGCGGGATCGGGGTAGGCCCGCTCCAGGTACAGCCGGATGGCACGGTTGATCAGAACCGGCGTCAGGTCTTTGAGTAACACGTTCTACCCCCGGGTTCGGGCCGCGCCCGAACCGGAAAAGGCGGAATCATAACCTCCCTCCCCCGATTCGTCAAGTCGCCAATTTCAGCGCTGCCTGAAAAGACGGGTCTGGAGTTTGTCTGCCGCGCCTCAAACACCCGGCCGGCAGTCGAGTTGGACGAATTCAGCCTCAGATATTGAACCTAATGCGGGGCCTCGGCCAATCCCGCAAAAGCCCGGGCGTCAAACTCGCGCTCGCCCGCGGCGCGCCCCCGCTCGGCCCGGGCCTCCTCCGTGCGCCCCAACCGCTCCAGGCATTGCGCGCGCAATTCGCGAGCGCGCGTCGAGACCAGCTCGTATTGCAGTCCGGTCGCCAAGGCCAGGTCCAGATCAGCCAGGGCGGCGGCATGGTCACCCCGCTCCAGGGCGCAGACCGCCAGGTTGAACCGTGCCCCGTAATGGGCCGGGGCGGCGGCCAGGGCCTTGCGAAAATACTCCTCGGCCATCCGGTGGTTGCCTTCGCGCCAGTGGGCCTGGCCGAAAGCCAGGGTGAAGGCCAACTCTTCGGGCGCCTGTTCGCTGGTAAAAGCGGCCCGCAGTTTCTGCAGTTCGCCCACGGTCCAGGCGCCGGTCGCCCGCCGGGCGGCATTGGCGGCCCAGTCCTCGTGCCCCTGCCGGGCGTAGGCCTGCGCCAGATTGGCCCAGGCCTCGGCCGACCCCAGGGGCCGGCGGGCCACCGCCTTCTCCAGATGCGTCACCGCCCCGGTCCACTCGCCGGCGCGCACCGCCGCCAGACCGGCCATGGACTCAGTGAAGGCCGGCCGGACCACGTGCTTCTGCCAGTCCACCACGTCCGCCGGCAGGAATGCCAGCGCCGCGGCGGCCAGCCCCGCCAGCCAGGCGAACGGCGAATGCTCGCCGCCGGCCGGCTTGGTTGTCAGCCGGGCCAGCGCCAGGCCGGCCGGCAAAACCAGCAGCGCCGCCAGCGGCAGCCGGAACCGGCCGTCGGCATAGAAGGCCAGCCCCGTAAACACATACGGCCAGGCGAAATTGAGCGGCAGGAGCAGCGCCCGCCATTCGTTCCGGTTCGCCAGGCCCAGCCCCAGGACCGCCAGCACCAGGAGCAGCCCGAACCCGGGCAGGAAGAAGAGCCGCTGCTTGAACTGCTCGTGATACCGGGTCAGCGAACCGGTGTCGAAATATTCCGTATTGGCCGTCAGCAGCCGAAGCTTGGACCAGAGCAGGCGCAGATCCCAGCCCCCGTCGACGGCCAACGCCGCCCACCCGGCCTGCCGGTACTGGGCCGACAGCTCCCGATAGGTCAGCGTCCGCCCCGCCGCCCGGTCGGCCAGCAGCTTGAAGAGCCGATGCTCGGGCGGCACGGAAGAACGCCCCTGCCGCAGCATCCGGTTCTCCAATTCCGCCAGGCTGGCCGGCGGCGCGTAACCGCCGCTGGCCGTGCCGTTGTTGCTGGTGAAGAAGACCACCCCGCCGGTCCAGGTGCAGAGGATCGGCTCGCCGGCCAGGCGGTAATTGGTCGCCGCGACCGGGGCCAGGGCCAGCGCCGTGCCCAGCAGCGCCGCCAGGGCCGGTCGCCAGCCGCGTCCGGCGAAGAAGGCGTAGAGGCTCAAACCCGGTAGAGCCAGGAGCAGGTTGGGACGAATACCCACGCCCACCCCGACCAGCAGCCCCCCCAGGCCCCACCAGCAGATCCGGCCCGAGTCGCGCCCCCGTTCCAACGCCCCCAGGGCCAGGAAATTGACCGCCACCACCAGCGCGGCGGTCAGCAGATCGCTCTCGTAAACCAGCGCCGGCCCGCAAAGCCCGTAGAGCAGGCCAGCGGCCAGGCCGGCCCGGCGGCCGAAATACCGCGCCGCCAATCCGGCAACCAGCAGAGCGGCCAACACGCCCAAACCGTAATTGAACCAGCGCAAGGTTTCCAGGCTGAAGCCGCCCAATCCCATCAACCCGGCCAGCCAGGCGACATAAACCGGACTGGAGGAGAAGGGCTCGCTCTGAGCGCCGGTCCAAAGCCGCCAAGCCAGGGCCGGATATTTTTCAAACGGCGGGATGCCCTGCGTGGCCAATCCCTGGACTAGCCGCACGGCCAGGGCGGCCAGGGCCACCGCCGCCCAGTCGCGGCCCGTAAGCCGGTCGGCCTGCTGGCCGCATGCGCAGTCGGTCTGATTGGGGGAGGAGTTTTCGGCCGTCACCCGTTCGCGTCCGCCGGGGGCAGATAGGGAGCTAGCGCGGCCAGCAATTCGGTCTGGGAAATCGGCTTACGCAAGAAGGCGTTCGCGCCCAGCTTGCCCAAGCGATCAAGATATTCCTTGTCCGTTTCAATCGAGAGCACGATAATGGGGGTTTCGGCATTGAGCCGACGAACCAGCTGGATGACCATTTCGCCGTTCAGGTCGTCCATGTAGATGTCAGTAATGACCAGATCCGGCTTTTCGGTTTTGAGCAGAGCCAGCGCCTCGCGGCCGCCGGAAGCCTGTATCACCTTTAAGTCCGCCCGGCCGGCCAGCAGCCGGACCAGAATGTTGCGGGCGGTGGCGGAATCGTCAACCACCAGAATTTTCACGACTTGTCTCCGCTTGCGGCTTTCGCGCCCCTTGACACCGGCGCTTACTATAATTTGGCCCGGGATAAAAAGCCAATCATTATCAGAAAGTGATTCGCCCTCATCATGAGCCAATCGGCACCCTTGATCGTCCAGATCGCCGAACCCGTGGCCGGCGGAGTCGAGCGCCAGCTCGAACTGCTGGCCGCGACCCTGCCGGAGCGCGGCTGGCGGCTGCATTTCCTGCTCAGCCTCGAGCGGCCCGGCTGCCGGGCCGACTTCCCGGACGAACTGCGCGCCCGCGGCTGCGAGGTGGACCTGATCCCCATGACCCGCGCCCCCCGCCCGGCGGCCGATTGGCGGGCCTACCGCCAGATCCGCCGGCATCTGGCGAAACTTCGCCCCGACCTGGTCCACACCCACTCCTCCAAGGCCGGCCAATTGGGCCGGCGGGCGGCCGGCTCGCTGAACCTGCCGGCCGTGCACACGCCGCACGTCTTTCCTTTCGAATGGCACTGGACCGGCTGGCGCGGCTGGCTCTACCGGCGGCTGGAGCGCCGGGCGGCCCAGTGGTGCCGCCGGCTGATCGTCCTGACCGACGCCCAGGCCGAGAACGCCCTGCGCGCCGGCCTGGGGCCGTTGGAGCAGCTGGAGGTCATTCCCAACGGGGTGGACATCGACCGCTTCCGGCCGCCCACGCCGGAGGAGCGCGCCGCCGCCCGGGCGCATTTCGGCCTGGCCGACGACGAAGCCGTGGTCGGCACGGCCGCGCGGCTTGAGCCACAGAAGGGCTTTGACGATCTGCTGCATGCGGCCAGCCTGCTGGCCGGGCTGCGCGATCGGACCAAGCTGCTCATCGCCGGCGAAGGCAGCCGGCTGGAGGAGTGCCGGCGCCAGGCGGCGACCCTGGGCCTGGCCCGGCGCGTCGTCTTCCTCGGCCAGATCGCGGAGATGGAGCAGTTCTACTGGGCCGTGGACGCCTTTGTCCTGGCCAGTCTGTACGAGGGCCTGCCCTATGCGCTCTTGGAGGCCCTGGCCTGCGGCCGGCCGGCGGTGGCCACCCGCACCGCCGGAGCCGAGGCCCTCATCGCCGACAAAGAATCGGGCCTGCTCACCCCCGTAGCCGACCCCGAACCGTTGGCCGCGGCCCTCAACCGCATCCTGGCCGATCCGGCCCTGGCCGAGCGCTTGGGCGCTTGGGGCCGAACCCGGATCGCCGAACGCTTCCGGCTGGATACCTGGGCCCAAGCGCTCTCCGACCTCTACTGCCGGGTGCTGGGCGAAGTCTGAACCGTAACCCCAGTCGACAACGACCGATTCCGGGAACCTATTTTGCAAAAAAGGTTCCCGGACCCTCCAAAAAACTCCCGCCCGGCTTCGCCGTTTCGAACGTTCAGATGGGCGAATTCTACGCTTTCTGCATTCGTGCGCTTTCGGCGTCGAGTGGCCTTACTCCCACCCTCCGGTCTGCGGTCGAATCGACCGATACATGAGAAACGTCATTAGCGTGTGCGGCCCGCACTCGTTCGACTCGCCTATCTGAACGTTCGAAAGTGCGAAGCTGGGCTAAAGTTTTTTGAAAGAGCGCGAGAAAACTTTTTTCCAAAAAAGTTTTCTCGTACAATGGTTCTGAGCAGTTCATTTTGATTTCAACGGCCTGCCACGGAGACACTTCATGCCCCGCATCGCCCTGGCCCAGATCAACGTGACCGTCGGCGCGCTCAAGGAGAACGCCGCGCGCATCCGCGCCGCCCAGGCCGAAGCCCTGCGCTTCGCCCCGGATCTGGTCGTTTATCCCGAGCTCACCCTGGCCGGCTATCCGCCGGAGGACCTGCTGCTCAAGCCCGGGTTCCTGGCCGCGTGCGAGGCGGAGTTCGCGGCCCTGGTCGCCGACCTGCCCGGCCGGGCCCTGATCGGCTATCCCTCCAGCCAAAACGGCGGCCCGCACAACAGCGCGGCCGTGGTGGAAGACGGGCAGGTCCGCGCCCTCTATCACAAGGTCCTGCTGCCCAACTATTCAGTCTTCGACGAGAAACGCTATTTTAAGGCGGGCACGGAAGGGCTCATCCTCGACCTGGCCGGCCAGAAGCTGGGCGTGATCGTCTGCGAGGACGCCTGGGAGGACGGCGGCCCGGCCCGCGACGAGGCCGCCGCCGGAGCCACGGCCATTCTGAACCTTTCGGCCAGCCCCTTCCAGCGCGGCAAGCACCGGCTGCGCGAGGAGACCTTCGCCCGTCTCTGCCGGCAGAACGAAGTCTATTTCCTCTACTGCAATCTGCTGGGCGGGCAGGACGAACTGGTCTTCGACGGCGCCAGCCTGGTCATGGACCCGGCCGGCCGGATTCTGGCCCGCGGCGCAGAGTTCGCCGAGGATCTGCTAGTCTTCGACCTGCCGCCCGCGCCGCCCCGCGCGCCGCGCCAACTTCCCGACCTGCGCCCGGTCCGAACCTGCATGCTGACGCCGAGCGCAAAAGCCGCGCTGCCCGCCGTGCCGCCCCGGCCAGTCGAAAAGCTCTCGCCCGTGGCCGAGATCCACGACGCCCTGGTCCTGGGCATCCGCGACTATGTGCGCAAGAATGGCTTTTCCGGCGTCATCATCGGCCTCTCCGGCGGCATCGACTCGGCCCTGACCGCCGCCCTGGCCGCCGCCGCGCTGGGGCCGCAGAACGTGCTGGGCGTCAGCCTGCCCAGCCGCTACTCCTCCGCCGACACCCGCAGCGACGCCGAGCGCGTGGCCCGCAACCTGGGCATCGGCTTCGCCGAAATCCCCATCGGCGAGGTCCACAACTTCCTCTCCGGCCAGCTTGCCCCCCACTTCGTCGGCGCCAGCGGCGACCCCGAGAACCTGACCGACCAGAATCTGCAGGCCCGGCTGCGCGGGGTGATCCTGATGGCCCTCTCCAACAAGTTCGGCCGGCTGGTCCTGAACACCTCCAACAAGAGCGAGGTGGCCGTGGGTTACGGCACGCTCTACGGCGACATGGTGGGCGGCTACGCCGCTATCCGCGACGTCTTCAAGACCCAGGTCTGGGAACTGGCCCGCTTCGTCAATCAGCGGGCCGGCCGCGAAGCGATCCCGGTCAGCACCATCGAGCGCGTGCCCACCGCCGAGTTGCGCCCCGACCAGGAGGACCGCCAGTCGATCCCCGACTATCCCGTACTCGACCCGATTCTGGAGCTGTACGTGGAACAGGATCTCTGCCAGCCGGACATCATCGCCCGCGGCCACGACCCCGAGATCGTGCGCAAGGTGGCGGGCCTGGTCGACCGGGCCGAGTTCAAACGCCGGCAGGCGGTCATGGGCCCGCGCGTGACGCCCAAGGCCTTTGGCAAGGACCGCCGCCTGCCCGTCACCAACCGCTTCCGTTAGGAGTTAGGATATGACCTCAGTCCGCATCTACTGGTTCTCCGGCACGGGGAATTCGCTCTGGGCGGCCAAGCGGTTGGCGGCGGCCCTGAGCGGGGCCGAACTGCGGCCCCTGGCGGTCGAATTGAAGCGCACGCCGGTCGACGAACCGCCGCCGACCCTGGTCGGCCTGGTTTTTCCGGTCTATGCCTGGGGGCCGCCGCGGGCGGTGGCGCGCTTCCTGGCCCGCGTTCCGGCCGCGCCCCGGATCTTCGCCGTGGCCCTCTGCGCGGGCATGGCCGGTGGCGCGCTGGGTGCGGTACGGGCGAGCCTGCAAAGCCGGGGCCTCGATCTCGCCGCCGGCTATGTGCTCAAGCCCACGCCAAGTAATTATCCGCCTCTGGGCGGCGCGCCCGCGCCGGCCAAGGCCGCCGCCAAACTGGCGCAAGCCGAACCACGCTTGCAGACGATCGCCGCCCGGTTGGTCGCCGGCCAGACAGGCGATTATGAGGAGAATGGCTTGGTCGGCGCGGTCGGCCGGCTGATCTCCCGCTTCAGCCTGCCGCACTTCGCGGCGGCGGACAAGCATTTCCGCGCCGACGAAAAGTGCACTAGCTGCGGCCTCTGCGCCAAGCTCTGCCCGGTCGGCAATATCGAAATGGCCTCCGGCCGGCCGCGCTGGAAAGGCGACTGCGAGCAGTGCTTCGCCTGCTTCCACTGGTGCCCGGCCCAGGCCGTCCAATTCGGCCGCAGCGCCGGACAGCACCGCTATCATCATCCCGAAATCCGGAGCGAGGAGATGCTCGACCAGGCAGCCCGCAACGGGTAGAAATGGTTTCTTGATTAAAGCCCGGTGTCGCCAAGCGCGCTGACACGCCAACCGGCGGCCCGGGATTTTGCCCCTTTCCGCCGGGGGGATTTACGTTAGAATGGGGCGGATGGTCAGCGCCAGCCGCCCTGACCGGTCGGAGAAGAAGCCATGGCCCACGAAACCATTCTGCGCCGCGAGGACTGCGTGCTGGTGCTGGTCGACGTGCAGGAAAAGCTCCTGCCCGCCATCGCCGGCGGCGATCAGGTCGTCAAAAACTGCGCCTTGTTGTTAGAAGGGGCCGCGCGGCTGGGCGTGCCGGTCATCGAAAGCCTGCAGTATCCCAAAGGCCTGGGCCAGACCGTGCCCGAACTGGCCCCGCTGACCGCCGAAGCCCGTAAATTCGAAAAGCTAAGCTTCTCCTGCTGCGGCCAGGATTCTTTCCTCGACCTCTTGGACGAACTGGAGCGCGAGCAGGTTCTGCTCTGCGGGGTCGAGACCCACGTCTGCGTGTTGCAAACCGCGCTGGACCTGCTGGAGCACGGCGCGCAGGTCCACGTCGCCGCCGACGCGGTGGGCAGCCGCCGGCCGGAGCATCGCAACCTGGCCCTGGAGCGCCTGCGCCGCGAGGGCGCGGTCATCACCTGCGCCGAAAGCGCACTTTTTGAAATGCTGGGCTGCGCCGGCACCGACGAATTCAAGGCCGTGGCCAAGCTGCTGCGCTAAAAGCGGGGGACCGATGGCGGTCGAACTGGAGGCCAAGATTCCCCTAGCGGCGCACGAAGCCGTCCGCGCCCGCCTGAACCGGCTGGGCGCGCAACCCGGCGAGACCGTGATCGAACACAACTGCGTCTACGACACCACTCACCTGCCCGCGCCGGCCACGGGCGTGCTGCTGCGGCTGCGCATGTTCGCCGGCCGGACCTCCGGCCGATTGACGGTCAAGCACCGGCCCGCCGCGGCCCAATTCAAATCCGTACTTGAGGAAGAGAGCGAGGTGACGGACGCCGCCGCCGTGGCCCGCGCCCTCTCGGCCCTGGGCTTCAAGCCGCGCTGGCGCTACGAAAAGAAGCGCGAAACCTGGCATTACCGGGGCTGCGAGGTGGCCCTGGACGAATTGCCCGAATTGGGGCGCTTTGTCGAGGTCGAGGGCTCGGACGCAGCCGCCATCGGCGCGGTCCTGGCCGATCTGGAACTGAATCCGGACGATCATCTGCCGGACAATTACCTGCGCCTGTTCCAGCACCGCTGCGAGAGCCGGGGCGAACCGCTGCGCCCCCTGCTCTTCGCGCCCAGCGCCTTAAGCCTAGCCGAATAAGAGCCGACGCCCTCTCCCCTGCCCTGATGTATCCCCAAAATCGCTTTGGATTTGAGCAGACCTTTTTCAAAAACGTCGCACTGGCTCTTTAAAAAAATCCGCCCCGGCTTCACCAATTAAGCCTAGCCTTAAAATAAAGGCGATAATTGTGATCTGCCGCCGAGTCCCGCAAACGCGCATTTCCCGCCGTAATACGCTGCCTGACGGGACTTCCCTTGACTGAGGTTATTCATGGACGATCTCTCATTGATAAGAGTTTTAGCGGGGTCCGGGGAACCTTTTTTGCAAAAAAGGTTCCCCGGAAACGGTCTTTATTTGCGGAACCGGAATTAGAATTTTCCTGACGCGAAAAACGCCGGCCCAGAAATTTATGATTTAAGCGCGCGGAGCTTTGCCTTATGATGATCTGCCCGTTTTGTAATTCCGCCGGCGGTGAGCGCCGACTTTGTATCCGTTTCCCGTCCCGCCTGGCGGGGCGAACGTCAAGGAAATGCCGATGACCGCAACCCTGCTTGATAATCTCCGCGCCGGCCGGACCGACCCGCGCCTGGCCCCGACCGCCGAGGCTGAAAAAACCGACCCCGCCGCCCTGACCCAGAACCTGCTGGCCGGCACGACGGTGATTCCCTGGGCCCAGGGGCACGACCTGGCGCGGCCCTGCGCGGTGGGCGTGGGCCTGCGGGTCAAGGTCAACGCCAACCTCGGCACCTCGCCGGACAAGTGCGACCCCGAAGCCGAGCTGACCAAGCTCAAGGCGGCGGTGGACGCCGGGGCCGACGCGGCCATGGACCTCTCGACCGGCGGCGACCTGCGCGAGATCCGCCGGCGCATCCGCGCGGCCTGCCCGATCTCCCTGGGCAGCGTGCCCATGTACGAGGCCGGGCACATGGCCGTCAAGCGCGGCGAGCCCTTCCGCCGCATGACCGCCGCCGACATGCTCGAAGCCGTGCGCCTGCATGTGGCCGACGGGGTGGACTTCGTCACCGTCCACTGCGGCATCACCCGCCAGGCCGTCTCG
>CAYMGG010000165.1:0-282 GCA_964389915.1 uncultured Planctomycetaceae bacterium | reverse complement strand
CCGGGGCGGCTCCCTGCTGGCCCGCTGGATGGTGGCCAATCAGCAGGAAAACCCGCTGTTTGAAAAATTCGACGAGGTGATCGACCTCTGCCGCGAGCGCGACGTAACCCTCTCGCTGGGCGACGCCCTGCGCCCCGGGGCGCTGGCCGACGCCGGCGACCGGGCCCAGCTCGACGAACTCTACACTTTGGGCGACCTGGCCCGCCGGGCCGGCGCCCGCGGCGTGCAGGTCATGATCGACGGCCCGGGCCACGTGCCTTTCGACCAGATCCCGGCCCAGAT
>CAYMGG010000164.1:3713-12978 GCA_964389915.1 uncultured Planctomycetaceae bacterium | reverse complement strand
GTTGTTCAGCGGGAGCGGTTCATGAGTCCGGGCCTGATCATCATTCCCGGCCAGGCAGGCGGTTCGAGCGCCGAGGCGGACGGCCCGGCCGGGAATGCGGCTCTGACTGCGCCGCTCTTTCGTCTGGACCACCGCTCTTCTGGCTTGCTTAGCGACCTGCGCCGGGCGGGGTTCGAGGCGTTGGAATTGGGGGCCGGAGGCGATTTTGGCCCGGCCCGATTGGGCCTCGAGCAGGTGGCCGGCCTGCGCCGGGAATTGACCGGACGCGAATTGCGGGTGGCGGTTGTCAGCTGGGCCGGTGCGGCCGGAGCCCGGGAACGCTCGCGACGGCGGGCGGCCGTAGACGAGTTGCAGGCCTGGGGCGAGCGAGCCCGGGAGCTGGGAGCCGGAGGGTTGGTGCTGCGGCCGCAGATCGCAGACGAGTCGGAATTATCCGAAGCTTGGCGGCGGGTACTGGATACGCTCCATGACGCGGCGGGAGGCTTGACAGGCCTGGACCTATCGATCGAGCCAGGTTGCGGCCCCGCCGACGCGCTGCGGAGTTGGGCCGACAGTCGCCAGGTTCTGAACCAGGCCCCGGACGGTTTCGGCTTGACGGTCGATCAGGATTTCGCCGCGGCGGTCGGCGGCCAAGGATCGCCGGAAACCTGGCGACTAATTAGAGTTACAGGAAATATAGATCAGGATGGCGCCGTTGGTCTAGCCGATGCTGCGGGTGCGCGCGGGCTGGCCGGTGCGGCTGAACAGGCAACTCTAGGCGTGGGCCTGACCCCCGACGCCTTGCGCGATCGGGCCGATCTGGGCGGCCTGGCCCGGCAAGTGCTCGGGTTGCGGGGAGGTGCCTGAGTCGAACCTCCCCGGGGACTTGAAACTCGGCCGGGGTTGAGTAGAATGATTATAGCGGCGAAGGTTTGAATGGGCCGGGTGACAGGGAATTTATGGATCAAGGCCGGCGTGTTTCGTCGGATTCCAGGAGGATAAAAATGTTCTCGCGGTTGAAGTGGACGGCGGGCGCGGCCCTGCTGGTGGCGGCGCTGAGCGCGGGTGGATGCGACAATCAGGCCAAGGGCACGGGGATCGGCGCGGGCGCGGGCGCGGCTCTGGGCGCGATCATCGGTCATCAGTCCGGGCACGGGGCCGAAGGCGCCCTGATCGGCGCGGCCGGCGGCGCTTTGGCCGGTAACGCGGTGGGTGCGTCCATGGACAAGGACAACCTGAAGAAGGAAAACGCGGCCCTCAAGGAGCAGAATCAGCAGATCCAGTACGAGAACGAGATTGAGAAGCTTAAAATGGAGAATGCGCAGCTACGGGCCAACTCGGCCGCCAGCAAATAAATAAACGACCAATCCGCGCGCGGAAAAAATGAGCCGGGAAGAGCTTGCTCTTCCCGGCTGTTATTTGGATTTACAGAATCCGGCGCAGAGTTTATTTTGGTGGTTGCTGAGACAGGGAAAATTTGCGGCCGACCTTCTTCGGGCGGGTCCGGAGGCGGACGGCCAAACCGGCCAGGATGGCTAATTGGTGCAAAATGGTGGAAGAGACTGAAAATCCGGATATCGAGGCGGAAGTGGCGGCCCTGTTCTGTTCCGACCGATTGGCCGGCGGAACGGACGAATTTGTCAGTCAGGTCGGAGATTTCGAGGAATTCGCCGAAGAGCCGATCCCGCTGACCCGCAGCGAACCGGCCGAACCACGCAATGTGGAATTGTCCGGGGGCCTGCGCGAAGCCATCAGCGAGCGGATCGGCGTCTGGCTGCAACTGGCCGAATTGGACGAAAAGCGGGGCGAGTTGCTCCGCCAGGAAGGGTTGGCGGCCGAATGGCGCGGCGAGTTGGATCGGCAGCGGCAGGAATTCTCCCGTCCGCCCAATGCCGAAAAGCTTGTCGCCCTGCGCGAGCGGCAGGCCAAGAAAAATGCCGCCGGCATCCCGGCGGGCGGCGAGGTCGTGTTGGCGCTGGGCGAAAGACAGTGGCGCTTGTTCGAGGATCTCTGGCGGTTGGACCCCAAAGTCACGCGGGCCGGGGCGGAGACCTGCATCAAGGAGCCGCTCTACGCGGTCTTCTCCCAGATTGGACTGCGAGCCGGGCAGGAGCTGCTTGGCCGGACCGCCTACTTGCTGGCCCTGGGCGAACTCATCGCCCGGCAAGGCGCGGAGCGCCAGGGCATCCGCCGACGGATCGAGGCGTTCGTCGCGGAGCAGAAAAAGAACACCGGTATTCTCGGCCGGCTGACCTCGGCCGAGTCGCAGCCGCCGGAATTGCAGGAATTGCTGGAAAAGGAAAGGCGCCGCCTGGCCTATGTCGCGGCGATTCAGCGGGAAAACGTGGGCCTGGAAAAAGAGCTGACCGCCAGTTTCTGGAACGTATACGAGGCGGTGGCCATGAAATTCGCGGCGGGCGAGACGCCCGCCCCGTTTGCGCCGTTCGTGCGGGCCTTTTTGCGCTACGGCCTGTTGGGCAGCGGCGAAGCCTTCATCGACAACGCCATCGCCCGCGAGATTCTGGGCGACTGTCAACGGGCGGTGGAGAACTGGGACTACGCCCAGGGCGCAACGCACGTCCTCTACGCCGACGAATACATCTGGTTCTGCGCGCGGGGCTATACCACCCCGGCCATCGACCAGGATCTGGAGTTGAACGGCAAGAACACTCCGCCCTGGCGGGCGGACAAGGCCTGGCGCCGGATCATCAACTGCAACGTCTGCGAGATGGCCCTGCGCGAACTGCTGGGCAAGCTCCAGGCCGAAGCCGTCGCCCTGCGCAAACGGCAGGAGGCCGCCGAGCAGCGCAAGGCCATGCTCGACCGGCGCAATCCCGACCACAAGGCCGTCTACGTCCAGGCGGCGGAACTGGCCCAGACCTGCCGGGTGGAGGCGGCGCGCAAGGAGCGGCTCTGCGAGCGCCTGACCGGGGAATGGATTCCCAAGCAGCAGGCGCAGCGCGAGGACGCCCAGAGCCGGCTGGCCGAAGCGGGGGTGCCCTATGTTCCGGGCGAACTGGGCAAGCGCGAGGCCCAGGAGGTCCGCCGGGTGACGCGGCTCTGCGCCAAATTGCAGGAGCAGTTTCCGCCTCTGGCCCTGCGGGACAACTTCCAGCCCGCCAAGGGGCAGGTCAACTCCCGCGCCGAATTGCTGGCCGAACTGGCCGAATTGGAAAAGGCCGATGCGGTCATTTTCAAGGAACCGCTCTTTCCGACGGAGAAGAAGTCGCAGCGGGTCTATCTGCGGTTTTCGCCGGTGCTGCTGATCGCGCCCGGCTGCGGATTCCTGGGCTATTCCTGGAACCCGCGCTCCGGGGTGGAACTCGGCCGGCTGGTCGTGCCGGCTTATTGCCCGCGGCCGGGCCTGCGCGAGAAGATCCTGCACTATCTGCTGGCCGATTTTCGCTGGGAGACGAGCAAGGCCTCGGCCGGCGTGGACCTGCTCACCAGCGACACGGTGGTGGCCGGCTACTGCACGGTGCGCTGGGATTATCGCAAACGGGCCAAGGAGACCCGCGAAAAGGCCGGCATCTATACCGAAGAGAGCGACCGGCTCAATTTCCGGCGGCACTATTCGCTGTATGTTTCCAGCGCCAACGACGGGGGCAAGAAACTTTTCTTCAAGTGCCTGGAGGCATACGAAGTCATGCTCAAATACCTGGGCCTGCCGCCCGGGGTTGACCGGCTGCGAAAGTAGAGCTAGTGCTCGGCCGGTTTTGTTGGCCGTATGCGGCAGTTTCGACGCGGTAGGGTGGGGTTTTTCCATCCTAAATGCGACTAGGCATTTTATAGTGCTACCCATGTTCAAAAAGATTTTTCGTGGCTTTTTGGTTTTTGGCGTCAGTGTCGCCGCGAGTTTCGAGTTGATTTTATTAATTGATCGATATGGTCATGTACTAGGCTTGCCGCGGGGATTTGGCGGGGCAGTTTTCTTTTTATTATCCGGGGTTGGCTTATGGGCGCTGATTGTGGCCGAAAAGTTTGGCGCGCATTTCCCCAGAGATATTTCTCTGGCATATTTGGTGGTAATCCCTTTTGCGGTGAATTTCATTTATCTGTATCTGAATTTTGTGGCGCTAAAAATAATTACAAATAAGCATTCGCAGCGCTTCCCATTCGCCATAATTTCAGCGGTACTATTATATGGTGCTTTGGTTGCATTGGCCGTGTACATACTTGCGCGATGGCACATTTAACGGAGATGTTAATGCGCGGCGTCTGGTGGTTGATCCAATGGTGGGCCGACTGCCCCAAGTGGTGGCGTTATTGCATTCCTTGCGGGCTTCTGGGCATTTCCGGGGTTATGCTGCTCTTCGGACGTTTATGGCTTTTCGGCTGGGTGATGGGCGGAATTTTTCTGATCGGCGCGTCGCTGTCCGGCGAAGACCGAGGCTGGTAGCGTAGCCCACAGATATTTTTCCGGCCGGGACGGCTGGCCGGAAATTACGGAAGGAGGTGCAACATGGCCAGGAACAGTTACGAGAAGGACTGGTTTTGAGCAGCCGATCAGAAAGCGTCGGCGGGGGTTCCCTTCGGAAACCCAGGTCAAACGGGGGCTGCGCGTCGTAGGTGCGGGCAAATATCTCGAAGAGAAGCTCGGACGCAATGATCCCTGCCCCTGCGGTTCGGGCAAGCGCTTTCAAGAACTGCTGTTTGGCGGGAGGCGGCTTTTGACGGCGTGAACCGCCATGACTATTACCGGTAAACTCCGACACCCCGGTCGCTGCCGATCGGGGTGTCTTTTTGCATTCATTCGCTGTCTGCAACTAGAGCGTCAACCCCAGCCGTTCATACTGTTCGGCCGGCGCGTCGTTCCATTTCATCAGTTCGATCATCAACTTGACCATCCGCGCCTCGATTTCCGGCTCGTTGAGCGGACGCTGCTGGGCGTAATCGTCATGCAGGTCGAACAACTCGGTGCGGCAGAGATGCGGCGAAAGCTTGATGTCGCCTTTTTTACCGCCCTGGCCGCCGCCCCAATGGCAGTCGATCTTCATCACCGGGCAGCCCTTGGTAAATTTGAAGGCCGGCGCGGCGGTCATGGTGCGCAGCTCCTCGACGTGGAACAAGCCGCGCATGTGGGTGGGCATGTGGGTGTAGTTGTACAATGGCCCATTGACGGACGGATCGGCGGGCCCGCGCATGTAGACGTAACGGCCGTCGGTGACGTTTACTTGCCCGCCGTGAATGCCGAACAGGCCGCCGGCGCGGATCGGAGCGTCGTCCGCCATCACGCCGCGCAGGGGCGTGCCCTGCATGTCGGCCGGTTGGGGGGCGCCGAAGAATTCGAGGATCGTGGCCGGCAGATCGATGGTCTGCACCAGGCTCCGGCGGTGTACATTCTTCACTCCCAGGCGCGGATCCCAGATGAAGAGCGGCATGTGGGCCACTTCATTGTAGAAGGGGCAATGACACTTGGCCCAGAGGTCGTGCTCGCTCATCAGGAAACCATGGTCCGTATTGACGAGGAGCAGCGTGTCCTTCCACAGGTCATGCCGGTCGAACGCGTCGAGGATCTTGCCCAGGTATTCGTCGCACATGCTGTGCAGCGCGGCCGATTCATAGCGGACATGGGCGATTTCGTCGGGAGTTTCGCAGACTTGGCGATAGACCGGCCAGTCGAAATGCTTGCCCTGGTAAGTATGGGGATAGAGATCCTTGTATTTCTGCTGGGTGAAATAGGGCTCGTGCGGGTCGAAGGTTTCGATGTGCAGAAACCAATTGTCGGCCTCGCGATTGCGGGCGATGAAGTCCAGCCCGGCGGTCATGGTCAGGTGTTGGGGTTGCTGGGTGATGTCGGTCTGTTGGGCGCGGTTGACCCAGTCCTGCCGGAACATGTTGCCCTTGAAGGGCAGGCGACCCCCGGAGGCTTCGCCGCCGCGAGGATAGGCGCAGGGCGGGATATTCGGGTCGGCGACCTGGCCGAAACAAGGATCGCCCTCTTGACCGCGGATGCCCTCCCAGGTCGTATAGCGGTTGTGGTAGGTCGCCCCGCCGTCTTCGAAATAATGGTAATGGTCGGTGGCCAAGTGAGTGTAGACGCCGTGGTTTTGCAGCAGATCGGGCAGGGAGTCGTCGAACGGTTCCAGCGGCCCCCAACTGCGATGAAGGAAGTTGTAACGTCCGGTGTGAAGCTCGCGCCGCGCCGGCATGCAGGGCATGGAGCCGACAAAGGCCGTGTCGAAGGTCACGGTTTTTTCCGCCAGCCGGCGAAAATTGGGCATATGCGTCCAATCTCCGCCATAGGGCGGCAGGAAGCGGCGGTTGAGCGAATCGAACATCACCATCACGGCTTTCATGAACACCTCCTCTGTCAGGTCGGGTTACGGATAAAATATTGATTTGCTTACGGCCGGTCGCCGAACCAACCGGATTGCCCAAGCAGGCATTGCGCGGGCGCGTCGGGATTGAGAGCGCCATTTTGAACATAGCCCTCCTCGCGCCCGGTCAATTCCTGGACCAGCAATTGGCGCCAATGCGCGGCGCGTTCGGGCCGAGCGGCCGAAAGGTCGTGTAATTCCTGCGGATCTGAGTCCAGGTCGAAAAGCAGTTCGCGGCGCTTTTGCGGGAACCAGCAGAATTTTTCCCGCCCGTCGGTCAGCCAGTGGTTGCTCATGTTGCCAAAGGCGTGCTCTCCGTGCAGGTATTCCCGCCACCCGGCCGTTTCCCCGCGCAGCAAACCCAGGACACTGCGCCCTTCGACCCCAGGCGGAACCGGCAGGCCGGAGATTTCGCAGCAGGTGGGGAAGAGATCGCGCAGCTCGACGACCTGGCGGCAGGCATGGCGCTTGGGCAGTTTGAAAGCTTCGGGGAAACGCATCAACAGCGGGATGCGCGCGGAGCCTTCAAACGGCATGGCCTTGGCGTAACGGTTGTGGTCGCCTAACAATTCGCCGTGATCCGAGGTGAACATGACGACCGTATTCTCGCGCAAATTGTGCCGTTGCAGGGCCAGGTCGAAGCGCCCGATCTGATGATCGATTTGGGTCATCAGGGCCCAGTAGGCGCGCCGGGCCTGGTCTTCCAGGTCCGGCCGGACCCGGCCAGCGCCGAAGCTGGCACGCAGGCCAATTTGCGCCTTGTCTTCCGGATCCTCGATCCAATCGCCGCGCGGCACGGGCGGCAGGACTTTATTTCCATATTTTTGCAGATAATTGATCGGGGGATCGAACGGCGGGTGCGGCCGCACGAACGAGAGCTTGAGGAAGAACGGTTTGCCCGGGTCGCGCCGGCGAAGAAAATCTATCCCCCGCGTGACCACCCAGTTGGTCGGATGATGCATCTCCCGGTACGGCCAGGGCGAAACCACCCAGGAGTTGGCCCCCAGGCCCGTGTCCTGGACGTCGGCGTCCACGCCCTCGCGGTCTTTCAGCCATGAAGCATAATCGTCGACCAGGCTGTAATCATTGGGCAGGCGCTTGGTCAGGTTGATCGTGCCGTCGTGCAGGTCGACGCTATGGAAGCCCATTAGATTGCGGGCGGGGTGGACGTGCATCTTGCCCACGCAGTGGGTGTGGTAGCCGGCGGCAGCCAATGTGCCGGGCAGGGTCGTGGGGTAATTCCACGCCACATGGTCCTGATAGCCGATCCGGCCGTGCGTGTGGGGGCTCAAGCCGGTCAGCAGACCGGCCCGGGCGGCGATACAGGACGGGCAGGCCGAATAGGCCCGATCGAACCGGACGCCGGAAAAGAAAAATTCGTCCAGGTGCGGCGTCTCCACCACCGGATGCCCGGCCGAGCCCAGGCAATCGCCCCGCCACTGGTCAACCATGATTAAGACGATGTTCGGCCGCTCGGTCATGCGGATTCTCCTGTTTTAATAAGTAACCAGCACGTCGCCCTGGGCGTCGAGGGCGATGCCGTAACGGGCGATCAGTTCCGGGCCGGATTCGAACGCATCGCCGCGTTGGGCTAGAAGGGCGCGCAGCTTTTCTTCCAGCTGCCGCTGGAGCCGGTCGCCCTCGGGGGTGCCGATTAAGTTACGCTGCTGATAGGGATCGTTCTGATTGTCGAAAAGCAGCCACGGCGCTTCGCGGGTGCGGACATAAGTATAGCGCGCGGTGCGCACCCCGCGATACTCGCGCCCCCCCTTGGCATAGCTCCACTCGTGGAACGGGCGATAGCAGGCCAGCAGCGCAGCCCGGTCGGGGCAGAGGCCGCCGGCCATTGCCCCGGCCAGATTTTCGCCCTCCACCGTGGCGGGAATCGGCACGTCACACAACCCGAGCAGCGTGGGCATCACGTCGGGGGCGTCGATGACCAGCGGCAGCTGGCGTCCCGCGGTCTGGCTGGGCAGGCGAACCAGGAAGGGAACGTCAATCGATTCGGCGTACGGCACCTGCTTGCGCCAGCAACTCTGGGAACCGAGCATGTCTCCATGGTCCGAGGTCAGCACCACCAAAGTGTCCGAGGCCAGGCCGGCCGCCTGGACTTCGCCCCACAGGCGGCCGAAGCAGGCATCCAACGCGGCGATGTGGGCGTAATACCCGGCCAGTTCCGTCCGGGCCTGGGCCGCTTCGGCCGGCGGGACGTTGGGGCGCAGCCTCACATGTTCGGCCGAGTACTGGCGGCGGAACTCTTCAGGCGCGGTCTCGTAAGGATTGTGCGGCGGCCCCCAGGAGAGAAAGAGGGCGAACGGTGCCTCCTGGTTCTGTCGGCCGCGCAGATAGCTGATGGCGGCCTCGGTCTGGTCGGCCGCGTCGTAGCCCTGCCAGTTATGCACTTCCGGGGCGTCGGCGTAATACGGACCATTGTTGTAATCGTGCGTGCATTCGTAACCGCGCCAGTATTGAAAACCCAGGCGACGTTCGGGGGGGACATATGCCTTGCGGCCGTGACCGTCGATGTGCCACTTGCCGATATAGGCCGTGGCGTAGCCGGCGGAATTGAACGCCTGGGCGAAGCTGACGGGGTTGCCGCGGATGCTCTGGTCGTTGACGAACATGCCGTTGGTGAGCGGATACTGCCCGGTCAGGAGCGAGGCGCGATAAGGCGTGCAGACCGGGCAGCCCGACACGGCCTGCGTGACCTGCACGGCCTGGGCGGCGAAGGCGTCGATGTGCGGGGTACGTACGTTCGAGTCGCCGGCGTAGCCGACGGCCTGGCCGCGCCACTGGTCGGCGAAGACAAAGATCAGATTGGGCGATTTCTGGGGCATGGCGGATTCCTAAACAGCAGCTAGAGGGTAACTACCGGACTGAGGTTTTTGATCCAATCCGCAACGATTTTGATCTTTTCGGGGGTGGCCGCCGGCGGCATCATGCCGCCGCTAGAGGGGATCAAACCC
>CAYMGG010000164.1:0-3703 GCA_964389915.1 uncultured Planctomycetaceae bacterium | reverse complement strand
TAAACCCCGCCAGTGGGGCAGGGCGGCCAAATCGCGTTCAAGTTCGGTGATGATCTCCTCGGCCGGCCGGAGCCAGAGCGCGGCATTGGTTCCGCCGATCAGCAGCTTGTCGGGACAGACTGCCCGGCCGTCGGCCAGGCGGCAATCGCCGACCGTGGGCGAGGTGAAGGCCTCGAAACCGGCCACGGAGAGTTCGGCCAGGTCGGGCAACAAGGCTTTAAGCTTGCCGCACATGTGCAGTAGAATCTTGCGGCCGTGGGTGGCGGCCGCGGCCGCGTATTCGGCGATGTGCCGCTTGCAATAGCGGCGGTACTGGTCCGGCGAGATCAAGGTGGTCGAGGTGTTTTCGATAAGGAACAGCGCATCGGCCGGCTGGGCTTCGGCCAGTCGCCGGGTCCGCTCCAGCAGGACCGCATGAATGGCGGCGAACAGTTCCTCGACCGCTTCGGGATAATCGGCCAGCAGATAATGCGCGTCGGCGACACCGGCCAGGTGCTCGACGAAATACATGAGCGGCGATTCGCCGATGTTGGCGGTGATAAAGGCCCGGTTGCCGATCTCTCGGGCGCGCTGCTGCGCCCGCTCTAGTTTGGCGGGATCGAGCGCCAAGCGTGCATCGCGGTAGAATTCGGTCATGACGCGCAGCGAAGCCTCGTCATGCACTGGAAATTCGCACGGATGCCAGGATTGCGAATCCGCGGCCCAGATTTCGCGCGAGCGGGTCGACCCTACCTGGGTCTTATAGACGGTGATGCGTTCCTGTCCGGGCGTGGTTACGGTTTCGGCCGAGCTCAGGTGGCGTTCTTCGGCGAGGATGTCGGGCAGGCCGGCGGGGTAATCCGTACCCAGCCAGGCATGCATTTCGGCCTCAGTCATCCCCGGGCGGTGCTTGGCCAGGTAAGCGCCGCCGATCTTGGGCCAGAAAGGCAGCCGATCCAATTCCGCGAAATTCATGGCCGCCAGCCAGCGTTCGCGCGCGGTCATTTCGCTTTTCATCGCTCGCTCCTTATAGAAAGCTCAGACTTCGGGCAGATTGAATTGGTCGCCCGTGTCGGTCAGCCATTGACCGAGGCGGTCGCGCAGCCGGCGGTGTTCGGTCCGGTAACGCGAGTTGTAGGCCAGGTTGACCTGCTCATAGGGATCTTCGCGCAGGTTGAAGAGCAGCCACGGCTGGCCGGACAAGACGACGTATTTCCAGCCGTCGGGCGTCACCACGCCGCGCCAGGGCCGGTCGATGCTGTCGCCGTGGCCGGTGGGGATGACGCTCTGGATAAAGGCCGAATCGGCCCGCCCGCCGCTCGGCGCCGCGCCGTCGTGCCGGCGGCAGCCGCTGTAATCAGTGCCCGCCATGCCGGCGGGAACGGGCAATCCGCACAGCCCGAGCGTCGTCGGGGCGATATCGACATGGTTGATCGGGGCATTGGTCCGGCCGCAACGATAAGGGTAACGCGACAGCGCCCCGCCGCCGACGATGAAGGGGATGTTCAGGGATTCGGCGTAGGGGGAGGTCTTGAGAAAGTGGCCGTGGGAACCGTGCATGTCGCCGTGATCGGAAAAAAAGATCAGGTGCGTGCTCTTGGCCAGGCCCGCCGTTTCGAGCGCGGCGCGGATACGGCCGAAATTCCAGTCCAGGTTTTCGATCTGGGCATAGTAGCCGGCCAGTTCCCGGCGGGCGCGTTCGGTTATGGCCGGCACGTCCGGCACGTTCGGCCGCAGGCGGATCTGGCCGGGCGTGTGCCGGCCCATCCATTCGGCCGGGGCGATGTAGGGATCGTGCGGCGGCTGGACCGAGAGCACGGCAAAGAAGGGCTGGCGATTTTCGCCTTCGGCCGGCCGCCCCCGGAGATATTCAATCAAGAGATCGGTCAGACAATCGGTTTCAAATCCCGGCAGGCGGTAATGAAAAGCCGAATCGCCCTCGCCGCCCTGAACCCACGAATCCCATTGAGCGTTGTTGTTTTCGTAACCGCACCACTGGTCGAAACCGCCCCGGCGTTCCGGTGGAATGTGATGGAAGGCCGCGCGGCCGCCGCGTTCCTTGAATCCGTCCAGGTGCCATTTGCCGAAATAGGCGGTGTGATAGCCTGACTCACGGAAGGCGTGGGCGATGGTCGGCGTCTCGGGCGGCATCTGGTATTCGTGTCCGGGCACGCAGCGGTGCGGGTATTGGCCGGAGAGCAGCGAGCCGCGAAAAGGACAGCAGAGCGGAAAGCCGGCCACGGCCTGGGTGAAGCTCAGGCCCTCGGCCGCGAAACGGTCGAGGTGCGGCGTGTGAATGTTGGGATCGCCGTTGATCCCCAGGGCCTGGGCGCGGTGCTGGTCGCCGAAGATCCAGATCACGTTGGGCTTGTCCGTTACCGTGCGTTCCGGTCGCGCTTGATTTGAGGGTTGATGGGGCATGAAAGTTTTTTCCTATAAACTGGATCAAGGTTGCGAATGCGGTTTCTGGACGAGGCCTTATTTCTACCGCCGCAACGGTTGGCGGCAGGCGGCCGCGACCCGCGGCGTGATATCCGCGACCAGGTCGGGCAGACCGGCGTCGGTGATTTGCAGCACGCTGCCGCCCAGGCCCAGGGCGCCGATGATCTGGCCGGCTTCGTCGAACAAGGGGAACCCCACGCGGCGGAAATTCGCCCTGAGGGTCTGGTCGTCGAAGACATAGCCTTGGCGGGCGATCTCCTCGGCGGCGGCGCGGTCCGCGGCGTCGTCCAGGAGCGGTTTGGCCTCCGGGGTGAAAGCGGCCAGCAGGCGCAGCCAGGGCTGGCTGGGTTCTTCGTTGATGCGGCCGACCTCCTGCATGAAAGGCGAGGAGAGGGTCTGGACCTTGCGGATATTGATCAAGGTCAGCAGTACCCGTTCCAACAGGATCACGGTCAGATCGTATTTTTCGGATAGTTCATCCTGAAGCTGTCCATAACGGGCGATCAAGTGCTCGCCGCGCTCGGGGGTTTTGACCGCCACGAACACGGCCAGGCGATGGCCGCAGCCGTAATGTCCGGATTGAGGATTCTTGTGCACATGCCCGGAAGCGATCAGACTTTTGAGCAGGCGCGAGAGGCTGGCCCGGCTCATCCCGCCCAGGGCTTCGGCCAACTGCCCGAACGAGAGTTCGCCGCGCTTGGCTAGAAGCTCGAGAAGATACAAACCACGGTCCAAGGCTGTCGGCATATCGGCTCACACTCACACTGGAGGCGGGGTCAGCTGTACCGCCAGTGGGTAGGAAAGGAAAATTAGCAAAGTATCAAAAATGAAACAAAAGAATCATAAATAAAACATACTTCATGCGGCCTTGTTTGTCAAACGACCGGAGAAAAATAAAACCAGGCGCGGCCATCTGGGCGCGCCTGGCAAAAGGATAAACAGTACGGGGTCACCCCGCAGCGGTCAGCCGAAGCGGTAGTGCTTGCGGATGGCCTGGGTAACCTTCCAGACGCACTTCAGGCCGCGGGGAAAGACCACCAGGTCTCCAGTTCGGAAAGTGACGCTCTGACCGTCGCCGGTGACCGTGGCTTCACCGGCCAGGATGTGGCAGGTTTCCGGTTCATCGTAGGACCAATCGAAGGTTGACGGCGGACACTCCCAGACCGGCCATTTGGCCGTGCCGAGGCGCTTTAGTTCTTCCGGAGTGGCGGGGTGCACTTCGATCGGCATGGCGACTCCTCCCTTTGGTCAGTCGGCGGGGGCCGAGACGGACTGGTCGGGG
>CAYMGG010000163.1:0-13164 GCA_964389915.1 uncultured Planctomycetaceae bacterium | reverse complement strand
GGCGCCGGGCGTGGCCCTGGACGAGCTGGCGCCCTACACCCGCGCCGGGGCGGGAGAAACCCTGACCGATGCGGCCTATTTCTTCGATGACCTGGGGCAGTTCGTCTATTTCGCCGGCGACAACGACTACAACCTCGCCGAGTTGGGCTATGCCGGCAAGCCGACCCTGACCACCATGCCCACCAACGGCATCGATATGTATCTCTTCGGCGACATCCTGGTCGAGACCGATCAGGGCTCGGCGGTCAATTCAGTGTTGACCGACCTGTACGGCGGCATCAACTATCACAACGGCCGGGCGCTGTTCATCTTCAGCGACTATGACGACGACGGCACCAATCTGCTGGGCAGCGCTCCGCGCGCCGGCTTTATCGTCGGCAGCCAGAACGGCAACGCGCTCTGGGAGTATTCCACCTTCGTGGCCACCGGCCGCGATCTCGACGAGGCCGGTCCGGCGGTTTGGGACGGCGAGATGACCTGGGGCACCATCTACGGTCAGGATCGCCAGGGCGTGGGCTTTGTGGCCGACGGCGACCTGCTCTCCTTGACCGACGAGGAACTGGGGCACTTCAAGAGCGCCGGGGCGGCCTTCAAAGCCTGGGACTACTCCAAGTCGACCTCGCCTACCGGCACGTTGCAGATCACCGGTCTGGCCAGCGGCTGGAACCTTTACCCGACCTCCGAAGGATCGCAGTTCGCTTCTTTCTGGAAGGCTTCCGACGCCGGCGGCAATCTGGCGGTTACCTTTAACCGCGACGAGGGCACGATCACGGCCGGCAGCCTGAGCCTGGTCGGTAGCGGCATCAGCGCCAACCTCCACCTCAACACGCAATACGACGAGGCGGTCTACGTCGCCGACAACCTCTGGGCCGACACGTTCGACGAGGAGCAGAGCAGCCTGACCAGCAGCGGCGGCAAAAGCGCGATCATGGGAAGCGGCCACTACATCGTCACGGCCCCGGCCTCGGCCCAGGTCAGCGCCGAGCCCTGGGCGGTCTGGGGCGAGTGGGGCTTCTATCACACCGCCGGTTCGGAAGCGGCGGCGGCCGCCCCTCATACGGCTAATACCGTTCCCAACACCTCGCTTCTGCAGGAAGCACAAGGCTTCTGGGTGGGCGGGGTCAAGACTGAGGTGTCCGATCTGCTGATGCGCTCCGGCACTGGCGTCTACAATGGCCTCAGCTACGCCCGCGAGCTGGATAATGCGACCGGCCGGATCACCACCCTGGCCGGCACCAGTTCCTTCACTTTCAGCTTCGCCGGGACCAACACCAAGGCCACCGACATCCGCACCGACTACGGCAACGTGAAGATGGAGTTCAACGGCGCCTCCAGCACCGGGCTGATCAACAACGTCAACTCCTTTACCGCCGACGTCTCGCAGATCACGCGCGACGGGCAGACCTTCAGCGGCGCCAACGTCGCCGGCGGCGGCTATGGCGCTTGGTTCGGGCCGGGCGGATCGCAGGTCGGCTTCACCTTCGGCGCCCAGGCCGGCAACCAGTTCAATTACACCGGAGCGGCCGTGGCCAAGGAATAGCGTCCCGCACCGAATCGAATTTACGCTTTATCTCGCCGGGGCGGCCGCAGGGCCGCCCCGGCGTCTGTTTCCGGCTGGAAATCGTGAGCCGGGCACAAAATTCAGGTTTATGATTTTTGCCGGATGGATTATGATAGCCGGGACAATTCGAGGCGCGCTTCGGCGCGCCGGCCGGGGGAGCCCGCCCGAACGGGCTGAGAGCGCGGTAGTGAGTTGGGCCGCGGACCCCTTGAACCTGACCCGATTTGGATCGGCGGAGGGAGGCGCACTTATCATCAGGCCGCCCCCTCCGGGCGGCCGTTTGATTTTGGGGCCCTTTCCGCCGGTTATCGCGTTCAGGCGAAAAGGCGGAACTGAATAAGAGCTTTTAGCAGGATTTGGGGAATCGGTTTGGCCCTCCAAAAACTCCCGGAATCGATCGGGATCGACGTGTATTCCGATTAGGCCCGAGGCCGGTCCGCCCATGCTGGTCAACGAGCGACAATACAACTGGACGGCGGAGCTGACCCTCTCGGTTTTGCGCAGCAAGGTCAAGCCCGACGCCGATCTGGTGATCGTCAACGGCTTTCCCGTACCGGCGACCGAATGGCCGCGGCGGCGACTGGCGGCGACCGATCGGGTCTGTCTGATCCGGCGGGGCGAGATCCCGCCGCCGGCCGAGCTGCGGGCCTTGGCGGCGGCCCGCCATACGCCGGGAGTGGCCGAGCGCCTGGCAACGGCGCGGGTGGGGGTGGCCGGCTGCGGGGGGCTCGGCAGCCAGGTGGCCCTGGCGTTGGCCCGGATCGGCGTGGGCCGGCTGCTGCTGGTCGATTTCGACGTGGTCGAACCCAGCAACCTCAACCGTCAGGCCTATCGGATCGAGCAGTTGGGCCGGCCGAAGGTCGAGGCCCTGGCCGAGAATCTGGCGGCCGGTTGGCCGGGCGGACAGGTCGAGACCCTGGCCGAGCCGCTGACGCCCGCCAACGCGGCCGGGATCTTCGCCGGCTGCGCCGTGGTGGCCGAATGCCTGGATCAGCCGGAGGCCAAGCAGATGCTGGTCGAGACGCTGCTGGCCGAACGGCCGGAACTGGCCGTGGTCGCGGCCAGCGGCCTGGCCGGCCTGGGCGATCCGAATTTGATCCGCACCCGCCGGGCCGGCCGGCGGCTGTATCTGGTCGGCGACGAGACCAGCGCGGCGGGCGAAGGGATGGGCCTGATGGCCCCGCGCGTGTTGGTGGCGGCCGGCCATCAGGCCACCGCCGTGGTCCGCCTGCTGCTGGGAGAAGAACCATGCCCGAGTTGATCGTCAACGGCCAGGGCCGCCAGTATGCGGCCGAGGCTTTTCCCGCCACGCTGGCCGCGCTGCTGGCCGGCCTGGGGCTGGAGTCGGCCCGGGTGGTGGCCGAGGTCGACGGCAAGGTGGTCCGGCGCGAGGATTTTTCCACTTGTCGGCTGGCGCCCGGCGCCCGGATCGAACTGGTCCGGTTCGTCGGCGGGGGCTGAGGCGGGGCTGGTGTCTGCGACCGATGCCGGGTTTTTTTTGAAAAAATTGAGCGAGCTTTTCGGCAAGAAAGCTCCCTCCAATCCCGGAAGGAATTCTGGAGTCTTTCTGCAAGGAGCGGGGTTCATGTCTGACAAACTGGTCATCGCCGGGCGGGAGTTCTCTTCCCGACTGTTCGTGGGCACGGGCAAGTTCACTTCGCCGGCGGCGATGCGCGCGGCGCTGGCGGCTTCGGGCTCGGAACTGGTCACCGTCGCCTTGCGGCGGGTGGATCTGGGCGCGCCGCACGATGATCTGCTCGACGCGCTGGAGCGCGATCGTTACCAGTTGCTGCCCAACACCTCCGGGGCGCGCGACGCCGCCGAAGCGGTGCGCGTGGCCCGGCTGGCCCGCGCCGCCAGCGGGATCGACTGGGTCAAGCTGGAGGTGACCCCCGAGCCGCATTACCTGCTGCCCGATCCGATCGAAACCCTCAAGGCGGCCGAGATCCTGGTCAAGGAGGGGTTCATCGTCCTGCCGTACATCAACGCCGATCCGATCCTCGCCCAGCGCTTGGCCGAGGTCGGCACGGCCACGGTCATGCCCCTGGGCAGCCCGATCGGCGCCAATCAGGGCCTGCGCACGCGGGTCAACCTGGAGATCATCATCGAGCAGGCCACGGTGCCGGTGGTGGTCGACGCGGGGTTGGGTCTGCCCAGCCACGCGGCCGAGGCCCTGGAAATGGGAGCCGACGCCGTGCTGGTCAACACGGCGATCGCCACCGCCCGCGAGCCCTCGACCATGGCCGAGGCATTCAAGCTGGCGGTCCAGGCCGGCCGGCAGGCGTTTTTGGCCGGTCCGGGGCGGCGAGGCGAGCGGGCGTCCGCTTCCAGTCCATTGACCGGCTTTTTGGATGAGCCGGCCGACTGACCGCCGGTCGGTCCATTCCGCCGCATCTGGCGACCACTCTCGGACAAGTCCGCCGGCCTGCCAACTGCCGGCGCGTAGCGCTTCAGCACATGTGTGAAAAGCTCGTCTCGGCGCTTGATCCGGCGTCGCAACGGCGCGAACGCGCAAAAAACCTCGATCTCTTTGAGATTTTTGGCGTTGCCTAGCGCGCCGCTCCTTGCCTGAAATGCCGATTCGGGCTTTTCGCACACGCTCTCAGGTTGGTGGGGGCCGGTTTTCAGGAACCCTTTTGCATAATTAAGGATCCCCGAGCCCCCCAAAACTGCGATCCAGCTTTGCGGTTTCGGTCGTTCAGAGGGGAAAACTGGAAGTGTCCTGCCTTCGCGCCGTAAATGATTCGGCAATAAACAAGTTAAGAGATTGCCGTCCAAATGGCTATCCAGTCGATGGAAAAAGCGGTTTCGGCGATTGCTGCCGAGTCGCGGGCGGGCAAATGCCGAAAAATCGCGATTAGCCAAGGTTTTTTGCACATCCTTACCCGTCGTTTCTTGCCGAAGCCCCGAGACGGTCTTTTCCCTTCGACAGAATTTGACCGCCGCGCAGCGAAAGGTTGACAGAACTGGAAGCGTGAATTAGAGTTAATGAATGGTCGGCTTCTGACGTCATCCTGGTAGCAGCAAGCAAATCAAAATAAAATGCCAGTTGCCTGAGAGCCACAATGCGCATCAGCGAACAATTGTTACTGATTGCCGTGGCGGTGTCGGGGTTGGTTTTGGTCTGCCTGGTGGCCGATCCGGCCGTGCTTAGCAGTGTGCGGCGGCACGTTTGCCCCAGCGGTACTCTCAATCAGGCCGGGACGGATTCGCCCGGCGCCGGGCGGGAGAAGTACCGGCTGCTGATCTCGGGCGAGCCGGTGTCGTTGGCTTTGCGGCTGATCGTGCCGGAGATCGAGCGGGATCTGAACTGCCAGCTTACGATCGAGGTGGCCGGGTACGGCGACACCCGGCAACTGCTTTTGCGCAACGCCCGGGACGCGCAGTCGGCCTACGAGCTGGTCGGCTTCGATTCAGCCTGGCTGGGGGAGCTGCGGCAGCAGGGCGTGCTGGCTCCCCTGGGTGAGAATGTGGCCGAGGCCCCCGGGGATTTCCTGGCTTTCGCCCTGGCCGGCTGCCGCCAGGACGGGGAGCTCTGGGGACTGCCGCTCCAGGCCCAGGCCGAACTGCTCTGGTACCGGCGGGATCTCTTCGCCGCCGCCGGACTCGAGCCGCCGCGCACCCCCGACGAGCTGTTGGCGGCCGCGCAAAAATTCAACCGGCCGGAGGCAGGTTTTTACGGCATAGTCTGGAACGGGCTGCGCGGGCAGGCGCTGGGGCAGACCATGCTGCACCTCTGCGCCGCCTTCGGCCAGGCTCCGCTCGATCCGCAGGGCCGGCCCTGTTTCAATACTGCGGCCTGCCGGCGGGCCGCCCGCTTCATGCTCGCCCTGGGCGAGTGTTCGCCGCCGGAAACTCCGGCCCTGGCTTGGGACCAGTGCCTGCGGATTTTTGCGGCGGGCCAGGCCGCCATGCTGTATGGTTGGACCGCCCGCAGTTATCTGGTCGACCCCGCGGCCGCGGACGACGGCGGGGGGCGGGTGGGCTACTTGCCCGCTCCGGTGGCCCCCGGCTGTCCGCCGGTCACGCCGGCGGACACCTGGAGTCTCGGCCTGCCGGCCCGGCTGGGCGCGCGCCGACCGGCCGCCGAGCGGCTGCTGAAATATCTGACCTCGCGGCGCACGTTGGCGAGGCTGGCGGATAACGGCCTGGCGGGGATTCCCCGCCGCAGTCTGCTGCAGGACGAGGCCTGCGCCCGCCGCTATCCGGCCTACGTGGCGGTCTGCGAACTGGACCGGCGGCGGGAGCTGGGGCTCCAAGTCCGGCCGGCCGTGCCGCAATGGACCGAAATCCTGGGTTCGGTCTATCACGACCTGCTGCTGGGCCGGCTCGGGCTGGATGCCGCAGGCGAACTCGCCCAGCGCCGGGCCGAGAGCCTTTTTGGCGTTACGAGGGGTGAGCCATGACGATCAATTTTATCGCCGACCGTCTGGGCCGCCGTCTGATCTTCTATTTCCTGGTGGTGCTGCTGATCCCCACCGGGTTCAGCCTGGCCTACAACATCCAGTATTCGCGCCAGGAGATCCTGGGGGCGGCCCGGCTGCAAGCGTTGCAGCTGGTCCGGGCCAAGGCCGCGGCAACCGAGAGCCAGTTGCTGGACCCGGCCGGGGACGTGCTCTTTCTCGGCCAGGCCCCCGCCACGCGCGCCTTCATCAACGCCGCTCCGCCGGCTGCGGTCCAAGGGCCGGAGCTGGAGCAGTATCTGCGCAATTTCCTGCGCCATTCCAGCCGGAGTTACCGCAGCGTGACAATTCTCGACCGGCTGGGCCGCGAGGTGTTGACCGTCGCCGGTGCGGGGGGGCCGCCCGCTGCGCCCCGGCCGGCCGCGGCCGAGCCGTTCAACCGCGAGTATTTCTCGGCCACCCTGCACCTTTCGTTCATCCGCGGCGGCCGGGCTCCGGTCTACATCTCGCCCGTGGAGCCCGATCCGGCGGGGGGGCGGCCGACCCTGCGCTATTGCATCCTGCTGCGCACCGACCAGGACCACATCGCGGGCGTGCTGGTGTTGCAGGCCGAGCTGGAGCGCATCTTCGCCGCCCTGGCCCCCGACGACCCCGAGACCCGCGTCTGTCTGCTGGACGAAACTGGCCGGTCGCTTCTGGATTCCGGCGTTGCGGGTGCGTTCTCCCGGGAGTGCCCGCACGATGCGGAGAAGATCCTGACCGCGTCGCACGGGACGCTGCTGGAGACCGCCGACCGGCCCGGCTGGCTCCAGGCCTTCGCCCGGATCAAGCCGTCCGGCCAGAGCGCCATCCAATGGACCCTGCTGTACGAGTCGCCGGTGGCGGGGCTGCTCGACCAGATCTACGGTCAGCAGGTGGTCATCATCGCCACCGCCTTTTTCACGCTGCTGGTGGCGACGCTGCTGGCGCTCTTCTTTACCGGCAGCATCGTCGCGCCGATCCGGGCCTTGGCCGGGGCCGCCGCGTCCCTACGTCAGGGGCAGTGGGACGCGCCCGTGCCCGAATCGGACCGCCGCGACGAGATTGGCGCTCTGATGCGGGCCTTCGGCGAGATGTCCCGAGCGCTGGCCGAGGCCTACCGCGAGCTCGAGGCCCGCATGGGCGAGCTGGCCGCCTCCGAAGCCGCCCTGCGCCGCAGCGAGGAGGACTTGCAGATCACGCTGCGTTCGATCGGCGACGCGGTCATCGCCACCGACACGGAGGGGCGCGTCAAGCGCCTCAACCCCGTGGCCGAGCAACTCACCGGCTGGAGTCAGGCCGAGGCCTGCGGCCTGCCGGTGGAGGAGGTCTTCCGGATCATCGACGAGGAGTCGCGCCTGCCTTTAGAGGACCCGGTGCATCGCGTGCTGCGCGAGCGGACCATCGTCGGTCTGACCAATCACACCGTGCTCCTGGCCCGCGACGGTCAGGAGCGCCCCGTGGCCGACAGCGCCGCGCCGATCCGCGACGCGACCGACCGGATCACCGGCGTGGTCATGGTCTTCCGCGACCAGACCCGGGAGCGCCGGGCGCGCCAGGCCCTGCAACGGGCCCACGACGAGCTGGAGCAGCGGGTGCTGGAGCGGACTCGGGAGCTGCGCGAGAGCGAGAACAATTTCCGCTCGCTGATGGACTGCGCCCAGGGATTTGCCGTCTTCCGGGTGGCTCTCGATCCGGCCGCGCCCCTCGGGCTGCGGGTGGTTTTCGCCAGCCCTTCGCTGCGCGAGCTTCTGGGCGGGGCCGACCCCGAGCGGATCGAAACCTGGGACGAACACTTCCCGCCCGAGGACCGCCAGCGGTTCCGCGAGCACACGGCCGCCGTCATCGCCAGCCTGCCGGCGGCGACCGTGCCCCGACAGAAGGAATACCGCGTGCTGCGCGCCGGCGAGAGCGGCTGGGTGCGGGTCATCTCCGTGCCCGTCACCGACGAGCGCGGCGTGCTCAGCTGCTACAATGGGATCGTGCTCGACATCACCTCCGGCAAGCTGGCCGAGGAAGCGCTGGTCCGATCCGAGCGGTTGGCGGCGGTCGGCACGCTGGCCGGCGGCATCGCCCACGAATTCAACAACATCAATGTTTCGGTTTTGGGCTTCGCCCAGTTGGCCCTGAGCTTCCCCGGGCTCGATCCGGAGCAGGCGGGGTTCCTGGAGCGGATCGTCAAGGCCGCCCTGCGGGCCAAGAACATCACCCGCAACCTGCTCACCTTCTCCGGCGTCACCCAGAGCCAGACGGTCCAGTCCAACCTGGTCACCGTGGCCGAGGAGTCGCTGGCCATGGTCGCGCGCGAGTTGGAGAGCGGCGGCATCGAGGTGCAGCGCCAGCTCCATCCCGTGTCGGAGATCATGATGGACGCCGGCCAGATCGGGCAGGTGATCCTGAACCTGATGCTCAACGCCCAGCACGCGATGCTCGACCGGCCGATCCGCCGGCTGGTGATCGAGACCAGCGAGGACAACCAGTGGGTGCAGGTCAAGGTCTCCGACACCGGCTGCGGCATCCCGGCCGACAAACTCTCCCAGATCTTCTCGCCCTTCTATTCGACCAAGGGCGAATACGCCCAGCTGGGCAGCCCCCAGGCGCGAGTCAAGGGCACGGGGCTGGGCCTGAGCGTCAGCCACACCATCGTGGCCAAGCACCGCGGCGAGATCAAGGTCTGGAGCGAGGTGGGGGTGGGCAGCGCCTTCACCGTGCGCCTGCCCCGGACGCGCGCGCCCGAGCCGGCCGACCGACCCGTCGCGGCGGCCGTCGACGCGGCTCCCACTCGAGGCCGGGTGCTGGTGCTCGACGATGAGCCGGATACGCGGGATCTGTTGCAGCTGCTGCTGGAGCAGGACGGCCATTCGACCGTGGTCATGTCCGACGGCGCGCAAGCGCTGCGGGAGGTGGAGCAGGGCGTCGATCTAGCGTTGGTGGATCTGCAGATGCCGCGCATGGCGGGGGTGGAGTTCCTGCGGCGGCTGGCGGAATTGCCGCTTTCCCGGCGCCCGGTGGTCATCATCGTCTCCGGCCGGCCGCTGGAGTTGATCCAGGAAGAAGTGGGTGAGTTTACGGTGTTCGACATAATTCAAAAACCGTTCGAACTCGAACACCTCAAAGAGCGGATACGAGCCGGTCTGAACCAGCACCAGGCGGACCTGGCGGCCGCTCCCCCTCCCGCCTCGTAAGCCCGGGCCGGCGGCCTCCGGACAGAACTACTGCCCGGTCCCGGCGGGCGAGAGGTCGGCCCGCAGAGTCAGATTCGCCAGAGCGTCCGTCAAGGCGCGGCAGGCCGTCTCGTCGGCCGTGAAGACGGCGGGGCGGGCGGCGTGCAACGCCTCCAGGGCGGCTCGGCCGCCGCAGTCCTCATACAGCCGGTATTCGCGCGGCTGATAGCCCGCGGCCGTCAGGCGCAGGCTGGCCGTGGCCGGCAGGGCCAGGCGGGTGGCGTTGGCCCCGATTTCGATCCGTTCGATCAATTGCCCGAGATTGAAGGCTTCCACCACTCCGGCCAGGGGCCGGCCGGTGGCGGCGTCGCGCAGGGAGACCGTGGCTTGGGCCGAAATCGGCGCGGCTGGGGCTACGCCTTGGAGGTAGATCGGATTGGTGACGGCCCAGAAGCCGGGAGCGCGGGAACGGTAACGCGCGACTACCCAGCCGGGATCGGGGAAAGCGAGCTCCAGTTCGGCTTGCAGGCTCTTCTGCGATTGATCTCCCTCCCAGCGGCGCACCGTCCGCCCGTTGTAGATCAGCTCCACCGCTTCGATGTCGTCCTCCGGCGCCGAGCCGGCCAGCGCTTCGGCGAAGACCCGCCGCGGTCGGGCTCGGGGCGGCAGAATCGTGCCCGGCCCTACCTCGTCCAGGCGTAGATTGATGTAGGGGCCGTTGGCCACGATCACCCGTCCCTGGCGGATGGCGGCCAGGACCGTCGGCGGCCGGGGCGAACCGGCCGGCAGTTCGAGGTAGCACCCCAGGCGCGGACAGTCGAAGCGTCGCTCGCTGCCGTCCGGGCCGCCACCCAGGGCGGCCAGGTGGTAGCCGCGGTTGAGCAGGTCGAACCAGGCCGGCAGATCCTCTTCTCCGGCCAGATCCAAGGCGTCCACCAGCCCGCCCGCCAGGAGCAAGAGCGGCAGATCGATCGCCGCGCCGGGATGCGCTCCCGGCTTGGCCGGGTCAGGCCAACCCTGAGGATGGGCGACCACGGCCAGCCCGCCGCGGTCGCGGATGGCCGCCAGCCGGCTGGCCAGATCCGGGGCCGGGGCCGCCGGGCCGGAGCCGTCCGGGGTCAGGGCGGGGGGGGCGAGCTCCAGGGCATAGAACGCCCCGCCGGTCGTCTCTCCGCGCCAGGCGTAAAGCGGCAGGAACCGTTCCCGCCCGGCCTGGGTCAGGGCCCAGGCCAACCGGGCCGGGCCGTCGGCCAGGGCGGCATAGCAGCCGCCGGTCGTATCCGACAGCCGTTCGCTCCGGCCCAGGCCGACGATCTCCAGACCTTCGCCGCGGGCGGCCAGGGCCAGATCCTGTACGCGCTTCAGTCGGGCGGCTTCCGCGTCATCGGCGACCGCTTCGACATATGGATCGCACAGCCACCAGCCCGCCGCCGCCACCGGCGCGCAGGCTTGCATGATCAGTTCTTCGCTGCGCTCCTGCCCGGCGGCAAGTTCGAATTCGCGGCGCAGGGGCAGGGCGCGCGGGCCGGCCTCGACCGTCAGCTTCACCCGCCCGGGCTGGACCTGCACCGTCATTCCGCCGTCGCCCCAGAAGGACTGCTCGCCCGGCGCGGTTCCGGCGTAGCTGCCGTCGGCCTGCTCGACCGTCACCCGGGCCGCCGCCGGCCAGCCGTTCAGATATATGCGCAGCCGCAGGGTCGCCAGCGCCGAACCGCCCGCTCGGGGCGGACGCATGGCCGAAACCTCCTCGCCGGCCGCCGGATTGGGCGCGGGATTGGTCTCGGTCGACCGGCCGCGCCCCGCCAGCAGCAGCAGGGCCAGAAGCGCCGCGCCGATCAGCCGCAGATAGACGGGGGGCGGCCAAACCGGCCGGCGGGCGAAGCGCGGACCGGGGGGCGTGGATCTGGGCATGTTGACATCCTCTCGCAGGCGCCGCCGGCCGGGTCTTCGCCCGGGGCGGAAATTCTAGCGGGACAAGACTCCTTATCTGTTTTTCGGCCAAAATTGAGGGCGACTGGAGGGCATGTCCGAGCGGACCAGATTTTCCGGTTTGGGTTGAACTCGCGGCGCCGGCGGCCGGCCGCGACGGCGGGGGCACTTTCGGCTTGCCCTGGGGCGCGAATCTGCTATATCTGCCGGCGGGCGGTGTTATTAAACGGGCCGGAAAACGGGAGACGCGCGATGGATCTGGATGCATGCCTGAAGGAACTGGATCGCCAGAACGGCAGCGACCTGCACATCAAGGTGGGACGTCCGCCGCTGTTGCGGGTGCGCGGCGATCTGTTGCCCAGCGAATATCCGCCGCTCACCGCCCAGGAGATCAAGGAGGCGTTCTACGCCATCATGACCCCCCGGCTGATCAAGAATTTCGAGGAGACCTGCGAAGCCGACTTCTCCTACGAAATTCCCGGTCTGGCCCGGTTCCGCGTCAACATGTTCGTGCAGCGCGGCAACCCGGGTGTGGTCATGCGCCTGATTCCCATCGAAACCCCCACCATCGAAGGCTTGGGCCTGCCGCCCATCCTCAACCAGATCGCCGACAGCGAAAACGGTCTGGTCCTGGTCACCGGCCCCACCGGCTCGGGCAAGTCCACCACCCTGGCGGCCATGATCGAGCACATCAACCAGGTCAGCCCGGTGCACATCATGACGGTCGAAGATCCGATCGAATTTGTCTATACCGACAAGATCGCCACCATCAACCAGCGCGAGTTGGGCCTGGACACGGGCGCGTTGCAGAACGCGCTGCGGGCCGTGCTGCGCCAGGATCCGGACATCATCCTGATGGGCGAGATGCGCGACCCGGAGACCATTCGCTTCGGCATCACGGCGGCCGAAACCGGCCACCTGGTCTTCGCCACCCTCCACACCAACGACGCGCCGCAGACCATCGAACGCATCCTGGACACCATGCCGCCCGACGCCCGGGACCTGGTGCGTGAACAGCTGGCCCTGATCCTGCGGGGCGTCGTCTGCCAGCGCCTGGCCAAGCGGGCCGACGGCACCGGCCGGATCGCCGCCCAGGAGATTCTGGTGGCCAACGAGACCGTCCGCCAGCTGATCGCGGAGAACAAGACCAAATCCATCCACAAGGCCATGCAGGACGGCACCTATTACGGCATGCAGACCTTCAACCAGGCCTTGTTCAACCTGGTCCAGGCCGGGACGATCACGCAGGACGAAGCGCTCAACAACTCGGACACGCCGGAGGATCTGACCCTGCTGTTCAAGGGCATCCGCAAGGGCACCTCGGCCGCCGAAACCGCCGGCACTCAGGAGGCGCCGGTGGCCGGTCGCAAGAAGATAACTTTCGAAGCTCCGGCCGCCGACGCCCAGAAAAAGCCCAACCGAGGATTTGACTTCTAGGCGAGGCCGGGGAAAAGGCGAGGGGGGGGGACGTTTTTGGCTTCGGCCTAACGATCTGCCCGGCGTTTTTTCTTGACTCGACTTACACCGGTATGGTATGAAGTAGCGCGCTGAAGGCAAAGGGCAATACGCTTCGCCGACGGCCCCAAAAAAATAGTGTGTCCCCATCGTCTAGCGGTCTAGGATGGCAGATTCTCAGTCTGCAGACCAGGGTTCGATTCCCTGTGGGGATGCCAACTCTTCGCCCCTTGCCGGCTTTGGCCGGCAAGGGGCTTTTTTTGCAGGCGAAGGTATGTACCTTTCGGCTCCCGCAGGCAGGCGTAGCGGTCCGTCTAAGTATAGCGCTCCATAAAACCTGACACCTCGGCGGCGCCTGAGCGAAAGCGGTCGAGGCGGAACCCGACCCTACCAAATTATACCGATTCTGAATAATAAGGGCCGATTCCGGGGTACCTTTTTTGCAAAAAAGGTACCCCGGACCCCGCCAAAAAACTCTCACCCGGCTTCGCCCACCCGAACGTTCAGATGGACGAATTCAAAGTTAGCGCAACTCGATCGTATTCGGCTTTCAATAACTGGAATTATTATTACGCCTCCCGGAAGGCGCTATACGCAAAAGTAAAATGCGCCAGTTCACTACAAAAGAGCGGCG
>CAYMGG010000162.1:0-13302 GCA_964389915.1 uncultured Planctomycetaceae bacterium | reverse complement strand
GGTCGTGGATGGTCAGGTTGACGTCGTGGACCGCTTCCACGCCGCCCTCGTAAATCTTGTAGACGCCTTTCAGTTTCACTTCGGCCATGTAGCTCTCCTCGGGTTATTTCATCGCGGGGATGACAATACCCTTCATGATGATCCGGTTGGCGAACAGGAAGACGACCAGCGGCGGCAGACTCACCAGCACCGTGGCCGCCATGACATAGTTGTTGCCGTGGTTCTGGGTCTGGAAGTCATACACCCAGACCATCAAGGTCCACATCTCCTGGCGCGGGCAGATAACCAACGCCCACATAAAGCCGCTGTACGCGGCCACGAACGCCCCTAGGCCGATGTAGGCCAGGATCGGCTTGACCAGCGGCATGGCTACCAACCGGAAGATCTGGAACTCGCTCGCGCCGTCGATTTCGGCGGCCTGATACAGTTCCTGCGGCAGGGAGTCGAAGAAGCCTTTGAGCAGGAAGATGCTGAAACCGTTGGCCATGCCGGGCAGAATCAGGGCCGCATAGGTGTTGAGCAAGCCCAGGTCGCGCAGGAGCAGGAAGTTCGGCACCATCGCCACCTCGGCCGGAAAGGCCATGGTCGCCAGGAAGAAGAGCAGGATCTTGTGCGTGCTGCGCATCGGAAACCGCGAGAGCGAATAGGCCGCCAGCGGATTGATCGAAAGTGCCGAGAGCAGAGAAAGCCCGACCAGCACGATTGTGTTCCAGACCGCCTGCCCGCTGCCGAAGAGATAGTGCACCACGCGGGTGAACGACTCGGTGGCGAATTCGAGCCGCAGCCGGCCGGGCTCGAATTTGGCCTTGCAGAAATCAACGTAGGTTGCCGGCAACGGTACGGACGCCCAGTCGGCGAACTTCGTCCGCCAGGCCGAGTTCAGGGCCGCCAGAGCCTGGGCCTCGTCCCCGCCGGCGGCGTACTTGGTGCGCAGGAACTGGCGGAACTGGTCGGTCACGCGGGTCGGGCGTAGGTCCGCGGCCGGCACCTGGCCGGAAGAGGTGAATTCGCACCAGTACAGGTCGAGGGTCTCGTCGGCCGGCCGGGTCGCGGGCAGACGCAGATCGGCCCAGGTCTGGAGCGACTGACCGCTCAGCTTTCCGGCCAGAGCCAGGGCGGCCTCGTCCGTGTCGGCCTTGGCCTTGAGCTTGGCGCGCACGAACATCTGCCAGGCTGGGTTGTGATCGCCGCCCACGGTCAGCAGCCGGCGCGGCCAGCGCTTGGTCAGGAAGGTCTCCCAGTCCTGGCGCACCGCCGGATTGGCGGGCGTTTTATCGGGCAGAGCCAATTCATAAAAGCCCTGGTGCGTCTCCCCCCAGGCGGAATTGAGCTGGCCGATGACCCGGTAATGGGACTTGAGGTACGCATGCCAGTAGGCCTCGTCGGGGATGAGCAGAAGCTGCCCCGCCGGCAGGGATTTTTTGAACTCGCGCCACAACTCGTCCTTGGGCTCGTGCCCGGCCCGCCAGAAGGGGACCAGGTAATTGCGCGCCGGGAGCAGTTCAACGGCGTAATAATCGCGATAATCGCTGGGCAACTCGTGGTTCATGATGAGCACGCCCAACCGGCCGCGGTCGCGCACGGCCGCGGCGCGTTCGCCCGGATCGGGCAGCAGCCCCGCCAGCCAGGCCGGCTGCTCCTCTCCGCCCTCCAGCCGTCGGCGCAACTCGTCGGCGGCCGCCCCGTACTTGTTCTGCAAATAAGGGCGGTAATAGTCCTCGATCCGGAACATGCGGACCAGCAGGTCGTCGACCGGCAGGCTGGCCTTGAAGGCGTCGAAATCGGCGGTCACCGCCGGCCAGGCGTCCAGCGCCAGGCCCTGCTTGAGCAATTCCTCCTCCTGCTCGCGGTAGTAGGCCGAATCGCCGCGCATGCCGGCCTGGCTGCTCCAGTCGTTGCGCTGGTGGCGCGAGGCCAGCAGGCTGGGCGAACGGGGCTCGTGATTGAAGAGATACTTGACCAACAGCTCGTTGCGGTCGGTCAGGTAATAGGGCACGATCGCATTGTCGCGCAGGTCGAAGTTGTCGCTCAGGGTCTGGCCGAGCACGATCAGCAGGGGATAGATGATGCCGGCCGCGCCCGTCAGCAACGCGGCGTAGATTATCGCCCGCAGGGTCCGCTGCCCCCAGCTGGCTTGGCCCACATTGGTCAGAATCGGCATCACTGGCTCCTTCGGAATTCAACTTTCCGTAGAAAGTTTAGCTGGTAGATGGTGAACCCGATCAGCATGCTGCCCAGAATCCAGGCCAGGGCCGTGGCCGGACCGAAGCGCAGATAGCTGAAGGCTTCGAGAAAGATCTGCAAGCCGATCACGTTGGTTTCGTAGGCCCCGCCGGTCAGGACTAGGATGTTGCCCATGCTGTGGAAGGCCCCGATGAAAGCGCCCACGAAATTGATGACCAACAGCGGCTTCAGGCTGGGGATAGTGATGCTGAAGAGCTTATGCCAGGGGCCGGCCCCGTCGATGTCGGCGGCCTCGTACAGGCTGTCGTCGATGCCCTTGATCGCCGCCAGGTAGACCAGGCACGCGCTGCCCGTGCCGGCCCAGATGCCGGGAATGGCGATGCACCATTTGTTGATGGCCGGGTCCTGCAGCCAGCGGACCGGCCCCAGGCCGAACTGCGAGAGCAGGTGGTTGAAAAGCCCTTCGTCGGTGGGCATGTAGAAGATCTTCCAGATGAAGAGCACCACCACCCCGCCCCGCAGATAAGGCGAGTAGTAGATGGCCCGCAGGGCCGTGCTGCCCCACTTGATCTCGGAGAGGAAGACCGCCAGGAAGACCGGGGCCATAAAGCCCAGGGAGAGCACGGCCAGCACGTAGATGAAGGTCGCTTTCATGGCCGAGGGGAAGAGCGGATTGGTCACCACCCGGACGAAGTTCTCGAAGCCGACGAACCGCGAGGCGCCCATGATCCGCACCTCCTGGAAGGCCATGACCGAGCCCCGCAGCAGCGGATAGTAGGCCCAGAGCAGGATCAGCCCCACCGCCGGCAACAGGAGCAGGAGCGAAGCGGCCCGCTTGCCCAGGCTCAGCCGCTTGGCCTCGCGCAAATTATTGGGCACCTCGCCCGGGCGCAGCAGCACCCGCGCGAAGGCCCAACCCACTCCGCCCAGGAGCAGCACGATCACGGCGGTGAAGAGCAGGTTGTACTTGCCCATGATCTGCTTGACCATCTCGTCCTTCATGAAGACCTGCGAGTCGGCCATGGACGTGGCCCGGTCGAGCGCGGCCTGCAAATCGCACTTGGGGTCGTAGGCGATCTGGCTCAGCAGCACGTAGCCGAAGATCTCGTTCTGCACCCGAGAGTAGCCCTCGCTGATGGGCAGGAAGGTGTAGTGGTCCGGGTCCAGGGTCAGCCGGCGCATCTCGCGCACCGCGGGCGGAATCTCCCGGGCGTATTCGTCCAGGCCCGCGGCCTTGAGCTCTTCGTAGGTGCAGAGCCGGTAGAAGCCGTTCTTCACCAGGTGGCGGGCGTAGGCCTTGCGGTACTTCAGATAGTCCGGGCTGTCCGGGGCGACGTAGAACTGCGAGACGAAATCCAGGATCATGCGCGCGCAGACGTCCACCCGGTCCTCGCCGCCCTGCCGGTCTTTGACGCCGCTGTAGATCCCGTAATAGTGGATGCCGCTGGCGCCGCCCCCCTCGGGGATCGGCATCACTCCCACCACCGACGGGTCGATGTCGCAGTTGAGCAGCGGATCGAGGGTGTAGGCGTTGAGCATGGCCACCTCGCCGTTGGCCCACTGTTCCAGGCCGTTGGCGTCCTCGTCGATCAGGCGCTTGGCGCAGCCGAAGATCACCTGCTTCTCGTTTTCGATCGTGAACTTCTTCCCGTTGGTCGGATCGGTGACCTCGAACGGATAATGCAGATCCTCGCCGGGCTTGCCGACCTCGACCGGCTCGCCCGTGCCCGGGGCCTTGACGAACGGAGCCCACATCAGGTCCTGCCAGAATTGCAGGGCCTTCAACCCTTCCGGGCTGTTGAAGGCGGCCTGCTCGCGCCCCTTCACCCCGCGCAGGTCGGCCCCGCAATGGGGGCAGGCGTTGACCAGCTGGCCCTGCTCGATGCGCACCTCCTCATGGCAACCGGGACAGGCCTTCAGAGTCACCACCGAGCGGCCGCCCATGGCGTAGAGATAGCCTTGGAAGATCCAGCCGTTGACCGAAAGGCCCATGCCGAAACGGCCGCGCGGTAAACGCGCGCCGGGGATTTTGGCCTGGGGATCGGTGATGATCCGGCAGGCTCTTTTCATCTCGTCAAAGGTCTCGAACCGCTTGTCCGGGTCCAGGCCGGCGGCGGCGAAGATGTCGCGCCGGTAAACAAAGAACTGGGCCCACTGAAACCGCGGCAGATAGTAGATATGCCCGTCCTCGAGGATAAATTCCTCGCGGATCCGGTCGGGAATATTCAGGAACGGCTTCCAGATGACTTCGTCCACGCCGTGAGTGTAGCGGCCGTCGCCGTTGGTATCGCGGTAGATATACTTGTCCAGCGGGGCAAAGAAGCCGTTTCGCACCCAGGACTTGGCCTCGTGGTGATAGACGCGCAGGAGGTCGGGCGCGATGCCGCCGGCGATGGACATGAGCAGGCCGCCGCGCTCGACCGAAGAGATCTTGAGCGACGTGACCCGCTGGGCCCGGGCGCGCGGATGCGCCCGCAGCCAGTCCTGAAACTCGGGATACTCCACCGACTCGGCCGCCGGCAGGTCGTGGATCACGATGGTGTAGACCTCGCCGGGCGACTTGTCGCCCGCCGGCTCGGCGGCGCGGCCCAGCAGGCCGGCAAAAAACACGAGCCCCACCGACACGGAGGCGCAAAGCCCCAAGGTGCGCCCCGCACCAGCCGCCAGCCTCCCCCCCCGCCGGGCGGGGAGGGATTCAGCTTTGCGGAGGGAGCCGACGAAACTAGACCTGATATCCATGGTTGCTCTTCCCATCCTATCTCTCTTTCACGAAGTGGATGTTGTCCAGGTAGAACTCGGAGGCGTTCTTGGCTTCGCTGCTGAAGATGACCCCGGTCAGCGCCCGCCACTCGGGGTCTTGCAGCGGCAGTTCGAAATGCTGCGCCTGACCCTTTTCGGGCGTCAGGGTCAGCTCGTATTTGCCGGTGTAGCGCTGCCCGAGCGGGCAGACGAGCTCGACCTTGACCCACTGGCCCACCGGACAGGCGGCCAGATCCTGTAGCTTGGCCCCGGCCAGCACCCGCCCCTCGCTGGTGAAGCGCAGGCAGACGCCGACCTTGTAACCCGAATCCTGATTCATGCGCCACTCGTGCCAGAACCGGGCGCCGGGCTTGAGGTACAGGTCGAAACTCGCCTTGATCGTGCCCTTGCGCCAGTTGAGGCTGCCGGAGAGATGCGGCTGCCATTCGTGGGTCAGATCGTCGGCGTCGGTGAACTTGAGCGAGTGCTTGGACTGGCGGCCCAGCTCGTCGGTCACCCGGATGGAAGCGCCGTTGTCCTCGCCGGAGGTGCTGGCGAAGGCGATCTTGTCGCCGACGTTCAGTTCCTCGAGGGTTTCGACCTGGCGGTTCTGGAAGAAGGCGGCCTTCTGCCCCGCTTCCGGCGGGCGCATGGACTCGTCCAGCCCGCGGTGGGTCAGACCGAGCGGCTTCTGCACCCACTCGTCGGGGCCGTAGAGGCCGGCGTGGTCCAGGGTGTAATCGAGCGAATCGATGCCCAGGGCCAAAGCCGGCGAATCGGGCTGCAAGTGGAAGTCCCGCCCCTTCAGGTCGCGGAAGAACGGATCGGCGATCTGCGAACCCAGGTCCTGCCCTTCGTCGTTCTGCCAGTCGCTCAGGTCATAGCCGCAGAAGCGCGGCGCCGTGCCCGACACGTCCCAGTAGAGATTGTTGCGGTTGACGAAATTGCCGTTGCTCCAGTTCTTGCCCAGGGGGTAGCCGTTGTCCGTGACCACGATGTTGTTCTCGAAGATGAATGAGATGTGCTGCTCCTCGCGGCTGCGGATCGCCTGCCCCTCGCCGCTGAAGGCCAGGAAATTGTTGCGGATCAGGTTGTCGCGGCCGTAATGCTGGTGGAAGCCGCCGGACTTGGTGTCGTAGACCACGTTGCGGGCCATGATGACGTCGGAGCTGCCCTCGTCGGTGTAGAGGCCCCAGCCGCCGTAGGAGTAGGCGTAGACGGTGTGGATCACGTTGTGCGTGACCTCGGTGCCGGGGGACTGGCCGAGGGTGTAGACTCCGCCCATGTCGCTCAAGACCCCGTTGCCGATATGGTGCAGGCGGTTGAACTGGATTTTGTTGTGATTGGCCGAGGAGGGCTGGTAACCCCAGCTCCAGCCGGCCGAGACCGCGCTGTAGTCGAAGTCGCAGATTTCGTTACGGGTGACGGAATGATAACTGCTGCGGCCGATCCAGACGCCGATGCCGGCCTTGGCCAGATGTCCGCCGTCGTGGATCAGGCAGTTGTCCACGACGTTGAAGCTGGCGGCGTTCTCCGGGGTTTCGGAACTCGTCTCGCCGATCTTGACCCCGCCCGCGCCCAGGTCGACCAACTCGCTCTGTTGCAGGCGGCAGTGCCGGGTGCCGGTGGCGAACCAGAGGGCGTATTGGCCGACGTGGGCGATTTCGACCCGGTCGAACGTGCAATTCTCGGCGTCCTTGAGGTACACGGCCGCGGTCAGGTTCACGGCCGCCTGACCGTCGTGCTTCTTGTCGCGGGGCAGGTTCCAGGCCGCATGTTGCAAGGCGAGGCCGCGGAAGTTCAGGTTCACGACCGGCTGGTTCTTGGTCCGGTCGCCGCTGACGACCAGCAGCCGCTCGACCGCCGGCGCGACCGGCGCGAAGGTTTTCAGCGAATCCTCCGCCCGGGGTAGGTAATAGACCTTGCCGGCCGCGCCGTCGAGATACCACTCGCCCGGCTCGTCCAAAGCGGCCTTCACGTTTTCGATGTAATAGCGCTGATCCTTCTCCCAGTGGCCGAAGGGGTAGTCCGTGCCCGCGGTCACGCTCAGGCTGTGCTTCTCCTTATCCACCGCCTTGAGCCAGTGCACGGATGCGGTCCAGGAGTGGAAGACGAAGATGTTGGCGTTGGCCAAATCCGCCCAGTTGTCGACGTCTCCCGCGGTGTAATAGAAGCCCGACCGGCACTCGGTGTCCTTCCAATCCTTGTCCTTGCGCCCGGGCGGGGGGCGCAGCGGGCCGGCGCTGCGGAAATAGCCGGTGTTGGGCGTGCGGCAGCGTTTGAGTCGCTGGCCGTTACAGAACAATTGGCTGAAGAACCACTGGTTTCCGGCCGCCCCGGGCAACTCGGCCACCCAGAGATCCTTTTCCTTGCGCCAGTTCCGGATCGTCCGGCCGCCGCTGACGACCGGGCGCTCGTTCTCGTAGGCGGCGTAGGTCACGGAGTAGTGATCCGCGCCCCCGTCCTCGGCGGTGAAGGTCAAGGATTCGGCCAGTTCGTACGTCCCCTCGCGCAACCGCACCAGGATGTCACCGGTCGGCTGGCCCTTCTGCTTCAGGTCGCGGATCGCCTGCTGGGCTCGGGTGAGGGTGGCGAAGGGGCCGTCCGGACCGCCCGGTTCGGCGCGCGCGCCGCTCCATTGATCGTTGCCGGCGGGCGACACGTAAAAGGTGGTCGTCACCTCGGTTTCGGCGGCGGTCAGACCCGCGGCCCAGCCGGCAGCGGCCAGGCCCAGCAGACAAGCTTGCCAGAAACGGGGGGGGCGAGAGGGGGGGAAATACATGGCCAAATCTCCTTCATGGGGTTTGCATAGCAAACAGGCGCGATCGAGTCAGCCGCCGGACAATTTCCATTTTCAGACGCGCTTCGCCGCTCTCCTTTTCATTCCGGTCAAAATTCCCTGGGCCGCGGTCGGCTGATGGCGCGATCTGCATCGCCCGTTCCCGCAGGGCATCAGCGCGACGCGTGCCCCCATAGATCTTCTTTATTAGCCAGCAAGTCGGCGGTGAAATTGGGCCGGACATGCCCATCCAGATAAAGCGTGTTGTTGTTAAGCCGGTGCCGCTCGGCCAGACATTGCGGATACTCGGTCGGCGCCCAATAATGGCTGGGGCCGCAAGGCGGACAGAAGATGACGAAAAAGCCCTCGTCCTGCCGGTGGCCGGCGGATTCGGCAAAGGAAAGCAGCGCGGCCGGACGCTTGATGGAGGAGAGGTTCAGAGCGCGGGGAGAATAATTGCAGTCCATATGGATATGCACGAGGTTTGCGCCATAGCCGCCGCAGTTTCCCCCGTAGGCGCCGTTGGCATCGTGCCCGTCAAAAACGCGGGCCGGATCGCTGGACGGCAGCTTGCAATCCGGGCATTTCCAGACATTGTAATCCTTGAGATAGTTCTTATTGTACAACAACAGATGCACGTAATTGCGCCCGATGACCGGCGTGCTGCCCGGAACGATCATCCCTTTGTGATCGTCGCCATACATCGCCACGGCCAAGCCGATCTGCTTAAGATTGTTGCCGCAGGAGATCGCACGGGCGCAGCTCAAGGCCTTCTCCAACGCCGGGAGCAGCAATCCGGCCAGCAGGCTGATGATGGCGATGACCACCAGCAATTCGACCAGGGTGAATTCCGCCCGCTTCAGTTTAATGGCCACCGCCATCTCCGCCCTCCCAGGCCAGCTCTCAATGCGTTTGGGCCGCCGTTTCATCGCGTCAGATGCCCCCAGAGATCATCCTTGTTGGCGATGAGCGAAGCATAGCTGTTGGCCTTGACGTGCGAGTCGACATAAAGCGTGTTGTTGTTCCCCTGGTGTCGTTCCGACAGGGCCTGCGGATAGGTCACATAGCACCAGGAGGAGGGCACTGGCCCGCAGTCCGGGCAGAAGACCCAGAGATAGCCCGAATCGGACCGCCCGCCGGCCGACTCGGCGAAGGAGATGAGCGACGCTGGACGCTTCAGCCGGGAGATCATCAGCGGTTGGGTCCCCCAGTTGCAGTCCAGGTGAATATGCTTGAGGTTAGCGCCGTAGCCACCGTAGCGGTACTCGCTCAGGTTGGTGTAGGCATAATAGGTGGAGGGGCCGAAAGTGCAGGTCGGGCAGCGGAAGACGCCATAATCCTTCAGATAGCCGTTTTCGTACAGCAACCGGGGCGTCTCTTTGAATACCATCGAGGTTGGTTGGAGGCAGCCGGGCAGGACGATGCCCTTGTAGTCGTCGCCGTACATCATTGACGCCAGGCCGATCTGCTTGAGATTGTTGGCGCAGGTGGAACGGTTGGCCATGTCCTTGGCCGCCGAAAGAGCCGGCACCAAGAGCGCCATCAGGACCGAGATGATGGCCACCACCACCAGCAGTTCGACCAAGGTGAACCCGTGGCGCGCTTGGCGCTGAATCTGGGCGCTCATCGTTTGCTCCTCTGCGGCCCCCGGGCCGGGGTGCCAAATCACCGTGAAACATGCCCCCATAGGTCTTCCTTGTTGGTCATGAGCGCGGCGTAAAGGTTAGTCTTGACGTGCCCGTCGACATACAGGCAGTTGTTGCTCCGGTTATGCCGCTGCGACAGACACTGCGGATAATCCGGCGGCGCATACGCCATACTTCCCCCGCAGTCCGGGCAGAAGATCCACATATAACCCGCGTCCGGCCGGAGGCTCACCGATTCGGCGAAGGCCAGCAGCGCCGACGGCCGCTTGAGCGCGGAAAGGTTGTGGGGTTTCGCCCCCCAGTTGCAGTCCAGCAGGATATGCCGGATGTTCGCCCCATAGCCGCCGTAGAAATACTGGTTCTGGTCGGTGAAAACCGCCGCCGTATTGTTCACCCGGCACTCCGGACACCGCCAGACCTCGTACCCCTGATCGCCGCTGACGTAGCTGAACAGCGACTTGTGGGCGTACTGCCAGACGCTGGGCAGGGGCTGCAAGCAGCCGGGCACCACCACCCCCTTGTGGTCATCGGCGTACATCATCAAGCCCAGCCCGATCTGTTTCATATTGCTGGCGCAGGCGGCGCGGTTGGCCAGGTCCTTGGCCGCCGAAAGGGCCGGCACCAAGAGCGCCATCAAGACCGAGACGATCGCCACCACCACCAGCAGTTCGACCAGCGTAAAACCTGCTCGCGCCCGCCGGTTCGCCTGGGCCTGGGAGAAGATCAGCTTCCAGACCCCCTCCACGGCGGCCTGGGTCAGCTCCTCAGTCCGGGTTCTCGGCACCTCCGCGCCGGCTTCGGCCGGTCCGCCCTCCGCCCCCCCATTCGCCGAACCGGCCTTCGCCGGCGCGAACAATGAAAAAGGCGCGGCCAGGCTAGCGCCGGGGAGAAACTCCGCCTGATCCTCCCCCGGCGACAGGCTAAACTGGGCAGCGGCCGATTCTGTAAGTTTACGCGCATCCAGCGCGCGGCGCAAAATTTGCCGCCAGGCCTCGGAATCAAGACCGCCCCGAAGATCGCTCAAGGTCCGCGGCAGATTGGTGACCATGAACGCCGAGTCGCTCTCGACCGCCGACAGGTTCACCTCGGACTTGTGCAGCACCACTCCGTCTGGAGCCTGGCGCTTGCGAAAGCCGGGCGGTACGGTCAGGTGAACCCGGGTGGCGTCATATTCACTCAAGCCATGATAAGCCAGAGCACTTTCGTGGCTGATGACTCCCTGCGGTTGACCTTTCTGATTACGGCTCCACAAAGCCCAGAAGGCAAAAGTCTCGGCCATGGATTTGGCCAAACCCGGGAAGCAATAGAGCCCGCGAGCCGCCTTGATCCAGTTGCCGCAAGTCAGATGATAACGCTGTAAATCATCCGTAAAACCGCAGCGTTTGGCTTGGGCCGCCGTAAAATAGCCGTGCTGACTAAGGGTGATTTCTCTTAACTGATTATGACTGGGCGGCATTTTCCAGCTCTCGGCTAGTCATTTTAAGGTTTAATCAAACCTTCCGCCTCAGTTTACTCCCATCATTTAGTTCAGCAATAAACTAGAAAATTTAGCCTCTCGCACATAACTAGAAAAATTACCGCATCTTATTTTAAATCAATAAATTGCATTGTGAAATCTTGCCGCCAGGGACAATGGTCGGCTCGATTATGATGACATTGCGCGAAGATTGCCGATTAAGGTTGCGCCAGAGCACTTGCTCCACACCCCGCCGCCCGATGTCATGCGATTGCGTATCGACCACTGCCGGTGGCGGGTTAAGGCTGGCAATCACCTGCCGCTCATTATTACATGAAACAATCTCCAAATCCGCACCCGGACGAATCCCCCGCTCCAACAAGCATTGATAGACGGACATGGCGATCGTATCCGCATCAATCATGATCCCAGTGGGTCGCGGCTGAGCCGCCAGCAATGCGTCAACTAAAGTTCCCATTTTATCGTGCCGGATAATGTGAAAATCGTCACCCATTTCAACTATCTGGTCATCAACAAAATCGGCCGCCTGACCGCCCCCTTCGCTTATCCGCGTGCAAAAATTCACCTTGCGCAAATAGAACGCGCCTCCGCGCTGCGGCCCAACCCCCCGACCGAAGAAAGCGCACTGCCGATGCCCCCGCGCCAGCAGGTAATCGGCCGCCAAGCGCGCGGTGGCCGCTTCGTTGATGCAGATATGGTCGAAAATATCGTCGTTCTCCGGCAGCCCCATCAGCTTAACGCAGGGATAGCGCCAGACCGGCGCCAGCGCTTCGTTACGCCCATAGCCGCCCAGAATCAACAGCCCGTCGAAATTGGCGCGGGCGATTTCGCGGGCAAAGTCCTCGGGCCGCGGCACGCAACCCAAAAGTAGCGACAATCCCCGCTCGCGCAACGCTTCTTCCGCTCCAGCAATGACTTGAGAATAAATTCCGCTATTGAGCAATACCCGCGGCTGCCCCAGCAGATAGAGCGCGATCCGATTGGTCTTGCGCGGACGGGAGACCCCAGGGCGGATTATCTCTTTGCGCGGGATTGGTTTATACTCCAATTCGCGCATGGCCCCCTGCACTCGGGCCGCCATGCGGGGCGAGACATTCGGCCGCTGATTGAGCACCAGCGAAACGGTCGAAACCGACACGCCGGCCAGCTTGGCCACATCGCGAATGGTCACGTCTTTCGCCATAACTCACGATCCTTGATGGTATAACAGACTCAAGCTTAATCAGCTGCCGCAAATTCGGCAGCAAGCTATAAGCCTGACCAGCGGCTGGAGCCAACCAGACAGCCGGAAAATTCTCTCCGCACCCTTAGGCAAATTACCCGGCCGGCAACCAATAGTCAATAAAAATTCGAACAAATTATTATAAACGATTATTGTTATTATCATTACTATATTTCTTTAAATTTTTCAATAATCGATGTATTGACTTGCTAACCGCATTTGCGTGAAGTACGCTGCAAAATATACGGTATATAATTGCTTCAGTCCCGGCTCCCGCCGGAAAGGCAAACAGGGGCTAGACCATGCGCACCGCTTTTGCCTCCCGCCAACACTTCACTTTGGTGGAATTACTGGTCGTCATCGCCATCATCAGTGTGCTGGCCGCCCTGCTATTTCCCGCGTTGCAGCAGGCCTATGCCTCCGCCCGCATGGCCCAATGCGCGTCCAACCTCAAGCAGCAGGCCATCGCCTTTACGCAATATGCCGGCGACAACAACGACTACCTGCCGCCCCTCTGGACTGCCGGTCCCGGTTACAATTGGAAATCCATCTTGTCTAAAAACTACCTGGACGTGAACGTCGATACGGTCCAGTCCGCCTGCGTCTTCACCTGCCCCAGCGGGGCGGGCCTGCATTCCGCCAATCAGCCCAATTGCTATCGCGGCTATGGCATGAACGCCTCGGCCGGCCACTATATCGGCCTGAATCCGGTCGGCAAAATCACCTCGCCCCGTTCGCCCAGCCGGACCCTGCTCTGTTCCGACGGCTCCTGGCGGCCCAGCCCCAGCAACGCCTATACTCACCACATCAACACCACGCCGTTGGACGGCCTGCCGGAATTCGTCCATCAGGCGCGCATCAACCTGGCGTATGTCGATGCCCATTGCGGCCTGCTCGACCCCCTGGGCCTGCCCATGAACACTTCGGACACCACGGGCGGCAATGTCTTCTGGTTGGGAAAATAGCCCGGCTGAATTTGCCCCTATCGAGGAGGATTGAACCGCAGACTGCTGACCAAGGCCGCACCTGATTGACCACTACCGCCCGTTGGGCGTACTCATCGGAACCTTGAATTCGACCCGGAGAAAACCATGCTGAGCCAAACCGCCTGGTGTTGCGCCATCCTCGGTATCGCCCTCCTTCTGGCCCGGCCGGCCGGAGCTGAAGAGAAGCTTTTCGTCGCCCCCGGCGGCAATGACGCCTGGTCCGGGCCCCTGGCCGCGCCCAATCCTGACGGCACCGACGGCCCCCTGGC
>CAYMGG010000161.1:13041-13346 GCA_964389915.1 uncultured Planctomycetaceae bacterium | reverse complement strand
TGCCGCGCGGCGGGCAGTTGAGCCAGCACCTGGGCGCCCAGCGCCCCGGGAGCATTGGCCAGGGCCACGGCCGCCAGCAGGGCCGATTTGCCTTGCAGGGCCTGGGCCAGGCGCGCGGCGGAATGATCGCCCAGGAAGGCAAAGAGGGCCGAGTTATCCGCGGCCGGCTCGTTCATCGGGACTTGCCTCCCGTCAGCCCGGCCTCTTGCGCAAACCAGGTTTCCTCGGCCGCGGCGACGATTTTGGCCTCCGCTTCCGCCAGCGGCAGCTGCAACTGACAACCGGCGGCGCGCACATGCCCCCCC
>CAYMGG010000161.1:0-13031 GCA_964389915.1 uncultured Planctomycetaceae bacterium | reverse complement strand
GGCGGCAGAGCCGGGTGGCGTCGTGCATCGACTTGGTGCGCACGCTGACCTTGGTATAGGCCTCGCCCGGCGGCTCGTAGAGGAAGAGCGCCGCCTCCACCCCTTGGATGCGCCGGGGGATGTCGACCACGTCCTGGGTGAGTTCCGGGCCACCGCCGATCTCGGCGAAATCGCCGCGCGAAAGCTTGACCAAGGCCAGCCGGCCGCCCGCCAGGTAGCGCAGGCTGCGCATGGCCCGTTCGGTCAAGGCCAGTTCGAGGGGCGATACCGACTGAAAGAGGGGCAGGTCCAGCCGTTCCGGCGCCACTCCCGCCTCGATCAGGTCGGCCGCCAGCCGCAGGGTCTGCGCCGTGGTGTTCTCGTAGGCAAAGCGGCCGGTGTCGGTGACGATCGCCGCCCAGGCGGCTTCGGCGGCCGTGGCGGAGATACGCCACCCCGCCTGGCGGGCCAGGAGGCAGACCATCTCCCCGGACGAAGAGGCACCGGGTTCGACCCAATTCAGGTCGCCGAAATTGGTGTTGGTCGCATGGTGGTCGAGGTTGATGAGCGGAATGCGGCCTTTGGCTTCGAGCAGAAAATCCCCGGCCCGGGAGAGGTCGCCCGAATCGAGAATGACCACCGCGTCGTAGCGCCGCGCCCAGCCCGGCGCCGGCGCCAGCAGTTCCCCCGGTCCAGGCAGAAACGCAAACCGCGGGGGTACGGGCGTGAGCCCCAAGACCTGGGCGGCCAGACCGTTGCCGTTCAGAATACGGGCCAGCGCCAGGCTGGCGCCCAAGGCGTCTCCGTCGGGCCGCTCGTGGGCGGTAATCGCCACGCAACGAGCCTGGTTCAGCTGCCGGATGATGGGTGAGAGTGGATTGCTCATAAGCCCATTATATGCATATCCGATGCCGACGTCGCCCTAAAACCCAAGGCCGCCGTACCCGTGCGCACCGCGCCATGCTCTTCGGCGCCGCTCAATAGGCCAAGGTCAAAGCCATGTCTCGCCAAACGCCGTCCACCTGGCGTTTGAATTGGACGGGCACGGCCTGCCCCCGGCAAACGGTCTGCCAGATCGGGCGCAATTCGGCCAGACTGCCGACCGGAATCTGGTCTATGGCGACCAACCGATCGCCGGGCCGCAAGCCGCAGCGCCAAGCCACTCCCGCCCGCGGCAATTGCCCCAGGCTCAAACCTTCATCCTCGTTCTGGGCGCGCTTGATCAATTCGTCATCAGCCGGCAGCAGGCGGCTCTCCCGATCCGTAGCCGTCAAGCGCACGCCGGGCTGATCGAGAAAGGCGATGGCCGTGCAGAGCAGTAGGAAGGCCTGCCGGTAACGCTGCGGGTCGATCAGCCGCGTACTGTCGGCCGGACCGTTGATCAGGCCTAGCGATTCCGGAGGCAGGGAATGCAGCGTAATGGCCGGGACGCCCGCGCGTAGAAAATTCCCCCCGTCGGCGAGAAAACCGAACATGACCTGGCGCGTAAATGGCACGCCGGCCAATTCGGCCGCCCGGGCAAAGATCGCCTCCAGATCGTCGGCGGAACGATTGGTCCAGGACCGCGGCCCGCCTACGCCCAGGCAATCGAGATTGATCATGGCCAGAATCCGCCCCCGCTCGGCCCGGGGGAGGCGGGTCAGATACTGGCGCGAGCCCCGGCAGCCAGCCTCCTCCTCGCCAAAGGCGGCAAAGACAAACTCGCGCCGATGCCCCCGGCGCAGGAAATGATCCTGCAGGGCGGCGAGCATGACAATGCCGCTCCAATTGTCAACCGCGCCGGAGGAACCGGGCGTAGCGTCCAGATGCGCGCCGATCACGATAAAATCGGCATCCGGAGCCAACCCGGGACAACTGACCAGCACATTTGCCTCGTCCGGCTGGTCGCCCTGGATGGGGTTTTGGCGAATCTGGGTGGGTTTGATCCCGATTCGCGCCAGAATTTCCAGATATGTCAGACGGCGAGATTGAGAGCTGGCCGGAGGAGAAAAGACATAAGGCAAGATTTCCGATTCGGCCGATAGCAGTTCCTCAACCCCTGGTGGTGGCCGGGGCAGAGGCGGCAGTTCAGGATAATTCACGCCGCGCGAGGCGCGGTCAACCTCAAAACGAGTTGACGAAGCCAGAAGATGCTCCATACCAAATAGTTGTGAACAAAAAAATGATAACCAAGCCAGACCGGCGAGCAGCGCGCAGATCCACCGAACGGAAAATCTAAAGGAAGAACTGATCAACTCAACCCCCTAGGATAGCAGCACGATGCATATCCGAATAAAGTTGATTCTCCCGTATCGTACTAATTCCGCTTTGTCATTTCAAGCCAAAATCGACTTTATTTGCCCCTTTAGATATCTCGTCCTAATAGCCGAAGGGCGAAAATTACGCCTGATGGTAATTCACGTGTTTTTTATCCAGACAGGAAAAGGAAGCTGAAATGTGCTGGGGGAGCCACTGGCAATCCGTTTTGCATACACCCAGCTGAAATTAGTGCGCAATAGCAATAAAGGCGCAACTCGTCGCCCCATATGACGCTTTTTTGCTTGACACAAGCACTTTAGGGTCCTATAATACTTTAAGTAATGATTTCATAAAAGCGCCATGGGATGTATATAGCTATGAATGAAAAGATATTAAAAGAACTGGCAAGTTTGCTTGATGGGTACTTTACCGCCCAGCAGGCTAAGCAGGCTGGATATACGACTAGAATGCAGTCATACCGAGTAGCAGCAGGGGATTGGCTAAAGATAGATAAGGGTTTATACCGTTTTCCGGACTCTATAGATACTCCTAACACCTCATATATAAGATGGTCTTTATGGAGCCGTAACCAAGCCGGAACACCTCTGGGCATTGTCAGTCATGCCTCAGCGCTATTTTTGCACGGGCTGCTGGCTCAGCCTCCGCAACATATCCATCTAAGCGTGCCCTTGGATTTTCGTAAAAATATTCCGCCAGAATTGGTAGTTCACAAAAACCCGATTCCGGAAGTAGAATTTCAACGCCGTAACGGGTACAGCCTGACGAATCTACCGCGTACCTTGCGGGACTTGAACCTGGCTGATCTGCCGCATATTTCTAGCCTGTCACCCTCGACAGCCAATGATCTCAACTCCTCCATCCTGATAATTCAGCCCGCGCCCCCCATCTACATTGCGCCGCTGGACCCGCTGCCTGCTCCGGGCGAGAATGCCGCAAAACCGGCTTGTCCTTCCATCCCCAAACCGGAAACCGCTTCGCCCCAATCCATTCTTTCGCCCTTGGCTTTGCCCGGGCCTCTACAGGAGACCAATATGCGCCAACCCTCGGTATCTCGCTCCATTCTGCGTCTCCAGCCGGAACGACGTACCATAGACCCGGAAATTGCCGGTCGGTGGCGCCGGGGCCAGGCCGCCTTTACCTTGGTCGAGCTGTTGGTGGTCATCGCTATCATCAGCGTGCTGGCGGCCATGCTCCTGCCGGCATTGGATCGCGCGCACACGCAAGCCCAGACCATCAGCTGCCTGAGCAATCAAAAACAGATGGGGCTGATTTTTACGGAATATGCCGACTCCTTCGCCAACCTGCTTCCGCCCGGTGTCTGGGGGGCAGCAGGCGGCGGCAAATACTGGACCAACATTCTGGTCAATCTCAAGCTGGTCACGCTACCCCAGGGCTGGAACAATCAGGCATGGGGCAATGCCGGCAAGGGCGAACATATCATGGCTTGTCCCTCCACTACCAAAGCGCGGACGGCCCAATACTCCCGCGCCTATGGCTACGGCCACGGCGGATTCCTCCGGCACGGACCGTTCGACAATTTTCCTTACCCCTGGCTCAAATCCTCGCGGCCGGCGCAGCGCCTGCTGTTGACCGACTGGAACACGCCTTTCGCCTATTGCAATCGCTGCGAAGCCTCGGACACATCCAGTTGGTGCCGGCCGGTCCACCCCCTCGAACAAGCGGTCAACGTGCTTTTCATGGATACCCACGCCTCGCTGAAAACGGTCGGGATTCTCGATCAGGACTTTGAGGATATGTGGGGGCACACCAAGCAGTGACCAGGGGTCGCCGGCGAACGGGCTGGGGGCGGCGAGCATGAACGAATAAAAAAGTTCGGCCGGGGCCGAACGCGGGGAGCGAGGAAAAGGGGGCAGGGCAGAAGCGCGGTCGCCGCGGTTCTCCGCCCGCCCGACACTGAGAGTTGATCATGGCCCGAAGCGAGAACATAACGGCACGGATGCACGCGGGAAAGGGGGCGGCCTTGGCCGTCGGAATGTTACTGGCTCTTGGGCTGAGTTCGGCCGCCGAGGAGAACCAGGTGCGGGTGGACGCCGGCTACAGCCTGACCAATTGGCGGTTCCATGACGGGGGCGAATTCCCCGGCGCCAAAGGGAGTTTAAAATTGGCCGCCGAGGCCGGCGGCGGCCTGCGCCTGGCCTATGACTTCAGCGGCGGTGGATCTTATGTGGCGGCAAATTATTCCGGCGCCCTGCCTCCGCAAACCACGAAGCTCAAGGTCAAGCTGAACCTCGGGGTTGCCTGTCGCTTACAGGGGCGCTTCTGCGACCGCAGCGGCCGTTGGTTTCAGGGCCAGGCCCAGGCCTGCCCGGCCGGGGATTATGATTACGAACTCGATCGCTCCGGACCGTGGACTGCGGCCTGGGGCGGAGACAATCAGGCCAAGGCCCCCGGCGAGCTGGTCCAGTTTTCGCTGATGGCGACCAACGACCCGGATCAGAAGGGCCAGGCCGGCGAGATCATGATCCGCGAACTGTCAGCGGTCAGCTCGGCCCCGGCCGAGCAGTTGCGCGAAAAGCTCGAACTGGCGCCGTTCACCCAGGAGCTACGCGGCTGGCGCATCTCCGGCGAGTGGCTCCCCCAGTGGCGCAGCCCGACTTTGCGCCTGCGGGCCGAAGGCGGCACTGCCCCGGGCGAGTTTTCGCTGCGCCTGGCCGTCAACGGCCGCGCCCGGGTCTTGCGCCGGATGCTCGATCCGGCCAAGCCGGCCGAACCGACCGACTGGCCCCTGCCCGTGGCCGACGGCGGCAACCCGCGCAATGTCTACCGCCTTGAGCTGCAAGTGGTCGATGCCGCCGGCACAGACCAGCGCATCGTCAGTCTGGCGGGAATCCTGGCCGCGGACCAGAATCTGGGCCGTCCCATAAGCAGCCGGGAGCTTCCCGCCTCGCGCTTCGGCACCTGCGCGCATTTCTCTTACGGCCGCAACCCCGCCTTTTCCGGCTGGTTCGATTATGCACGGCTGTTGGACGAAATGAGCGCCTGCGGCTTCAAGTGGGTCCGCGACGGGGTATCTTTGGAAAAACTCGAAAACGGCGAATTCAAGCTCGCGGATTGGGATCGCCAATGGATCACCGCCGCCCGCGAGCGGGGGATCGAATCAATCCTGGTCCTGCATATGGACGCCAAGTACGAAATCCCCGAGCTACTGGCCCGGGCCAAGGCTGTACTCGCCGGCACGACCGGTTTGGTCAAGGTTTTCGAGCTGGGCAATGAACCGAACAATTTCGGCAACTGGCGTCAGAAATACCCCGGCACCTGGAACGGCAAGGAGGAAGGCAACGCGACCTCGCAATGGGTGCTCGAGCACCTCAAGCACACCAACGCCTTGGCCGAATTCATCAAAAAGGAACGGCCCGACGCCATCACCATCGGCCTGGGCGCCTGCGTGCCCACCAATTTCCGCTATCTGGACGCGGGCGTCAGTCCCGCCCTCGACGGGGTGGTCGAGCATCCCTACGCCTTCAGTCTGCCGCCCGAGAAGGTGCCCTACGGCTGGGGCCATGAAAAGCGCGACGGCGTCCGGGTCGGCGACAACTACAACTCCTTCGCCGGCCTGATCAACTCCTATCACGACAAGTTCGCCGCGCTCAAACAGCCCCGCAGCCTCTGGGTCACCGAATTCGGCTACACCAGTTACTGGTTCAATGGCGGCAATGAAAAGGGGCTGTACGCCGGCTACAGCGAACCGGCCCAGGCCGCCTATCTGGTCCGTCGGTTCATCCTGGGGCTCACGCTGCCGATCGAAGTCAGCTGCCAATACGATTTCCGCGACGATTACGGCTCCGACCCCAAGGAGGCGGAAGCTAATTTCGGCCTGCTGCGCGGAGACGGCAGCCGCAAACCCGCCTTTTACGCAATCCAGCGAATCAACTCCCTGCTGGGCGGCTGGGCATCTGATTCCGAGGCCAAGATAAGCATCACCGCCGAACCGCTGCATCGCGCTTTGCAGAGAGGCGAACTGATTCACGATTGGGACGAGGTGGCGATCAAATCGACCAACGGAGTCATGGCCTTTGGCTTTAAAAATCCGGCCGAACCAAATGTTCGGCACCTGGCGGTCTGGTCGGCCCTGCCGTTCTCGGGCGAATTCAACAACCGGATGGCCGAAGTCGAAATCGACGGCTGGAAAGAATTTACCGAGCCGCCGGTGGCGATCGACCTGGTGTCGGGCGATACGTTCGACGTAAAACTGGAAAATAAGGACGGCAAGCTGCGCCTGGACAAGCTCTGCCTGGGCAATATGCCCCTGCTGATCAAGCTCTTTCGCTGACAACCAGATAGTAGTAGACTGGGCCGGGACGAAGCACGCTTCGTCCCGGCCCATTTTTTTGGCTGTCTCCAAAAATCATCATTACTCGCTTGACTAACATTCTAGGCGTGCTATTTTATCAGCAAGCCCGTTCTGTCAGCCTTGGCCCTTGGCCGGCTCGACGAAATTCCAGGAGGCGTGTCATGGCCAGTGAAACCGGCGGAAGCAAACAGGCGTTGATTCTGGCGGCCGGCGAATTGTTCGGCGAGTTTGGATTCGACGCCGTCAGCACCCGCGACGTCTCCGAAAAGGCCCAAGTCAATCTGGGGCTGATCCATTACCATTTCGGCAGCAAGGAGAACCTCTATCGCGAGGCCCTCCGCTTGGCCGTCCATAAGGATTGTCAGCAAAGCCCTCAAGGAGCAACGCTGGAGCCGGCCGCCGACCTGAGCGACCCGCAGGAGATCGCCCAGGCGATCCGCGAATTCATCCGTGCCTCGTTCCGCGAATTCCTCGTTCCGAACCGGCCGGACTGGAAGCGGAAACTGGTGTTTCGCGAGCTGCTAAGTCCTTCGTCCCACATGGAATCATTGATCGAAGAGATCGTCCGCCAGGAGCACCGGCCGCTGGTCACATTCTATCGCCGAATCAAACCCCACGCCCCCTTGGCCGAAGCGCAGGCCTGGTCGTTGGGCCTGGCCGGCCAGATGGTCCTGTTCCACCTGGCCCAGAAGCCGTTGCTCATGATGCTCGGAAAAACGGAATACGATCGCGAATTGATCAACGCCGCGGCCGAGAATACGGTCCGCGCCATGCTCCTGACGCTCGAAGTTCCGCTCGACGAACTCCCTCCAAGGGAGCCGCCCGCGTAGGTGGCGTGTGAAACCGAAGCGGCGATAGGATTCGTCGTAAAACGGGAGCGCTCTTCACCCCTAAATCGGTCCTCCTTTCTGGCCGGCCCGGTAAAAGGTCCGATTTTTAGCCGGCAGGGGCGTTTTTTTAAGCGTACGCCCCCCTAAGCCTATTCTAAAGGGCGAGCAACGAGTACCGCCCGACGCTATCCCCAGCGCCGGCCGCCGCAAAAGAGCGGCTAACCCAGTCTACGGAGAGAGCCGCACATGAAGATCAGCAAATGGTGGGGCCTGGCCGCAGTCGGCCTTTTGTTCTGTGCCGCCCTGGCCGGAAGCGGCCGGTTGCGGGGCGCCTCGGCCGAGACTAAACCGTCCGCCTCCGCCGCCCCCAAAACCGTGCCGGTCGTGCTGACCGCCGCCCAGACCCGCGACTTCGACGACGCGGTCAGCTCCCAGGGCAACCTCAAAGCCAAAAATTATGCCCTGGTCTCGCCGCGCTTGAATGGCGTACTTGACCAGGTCTTCGTGCGCGAAGGCGACCTGGTCCAGGCCGGCCAGACCCGGCTTTTCCAGACCGATTCGCTCAAGCTGCAAAAAAGCGTGGAGATGAGCCGCCAGGAGGTGGCCGTGGCCCGTTGCGCACTGAAGGAGAAGGAGGCGGCGGCCGAAAAAACCGAGGCCGAGTACCGCAAGGCCAAGCTTGATTTCGAACGCTATCAGGATCTGTATAAACAGAAAATCGTCAGCCTCGATGCCTTCGAAGACAAACAGTCCGCCTTCGACCAGCTCACGGCCGTGCGCAAGTATAATCAGACCTTGATCGAGCTGAGCCGCGAGGAATTGAAGCGCGCCGAGACGGCGCTCGCGGTGGCCGAAAAAGACCTGCGCGACGCCTCGAGCCTGGCGCCCATCGACGGGGTGGTCAGCCAGCGGCTGGCCGAACCGGGCGAGATGGGCGCTCCCGGTTCGCCGGTGGTCCGCATCGACGACGTGCAGGCTCTGGAAGCCAGCGCCCATCTGCCCGCGCAGTTTTATGCGCGGATCATGGTGGGGCGGACCAAGGTCCGGATCGGCAACGACCGACAGGACTGGGGCGAGCTCACCGTGGACTACAAAAGCCCGACCATCGATCCGACCCTGCGCACCTTTGAGATTAAATGCCGGCTGGCCGGCAACCGCGACACCGGGGCCGTGCCCGGAGCGCTGGCGCAGATGACGGTGATCCTGGCGGAGCACGAAGGTCTGGGCGTACCGACGGCGGCGGTGGTGCAGCGGGCCGGAAAATCGGCCGTATTCCTGAACGCGGACGGCGCGGCCAAAATGGTAACCGTCCAAACCGGCCTGGAAACCGGCGGCTGGACCGAGATCCTGCCGCCGGCCGGGCAGCCCGTTCCCTTCGCCGCGGCCACCCCGGTCGTCAGCATGGGCCAGTTCCTGCTCAACGACGGCACCCCCATAACGCCCCGCGCGGAGGGCGAGTGATGTTTCTGGCCGACGTCTCGGTCAAGCGCCCGGTCGCGGTCAGCTGCCTGCTGATCGGGCTCATTCTGCTGGGACTCAACTCCTACCGTAAGATGGGCCTGGAACTCCTCCCCAAGATGGACATTCCCACCGTCACGGTCCAGACCCTCTATCCCGGCGCCACGCCCCGGGACATCGAGGTCGACGTGGCCAAGCGGATCGAGGACGCGGTCTCGTCCGTCGACGGGCTCAAGCACATCACCTCCTCGTGCATGGAGAACATCTGCCAGACCACGCTGGAATTCTACGTCGGGATGGACGTGGACGTGGCCGCCGCCGACGTGCGGGCCAAGCTGGACGCGATCCTCAGCGACTTTCCCGCCGGCGTCGAGAAGCCGGTGGTGCTCAAGTTCGACCTGAACGCCATGCCCATCGCCACCCTGGCCCTGACCGGAGACCTGACCGTCGACGAACTGTACGACTACGCCGACGACGTGCTGAGCACCCGCCTCTCGGTCATCTCGGGGGTGGCCAACGTCGAACTCCTGGGCGGAGCCGCCCGCGAAGTCCACGTGCTGCTCGACCGCCAGGCCCTGGCCGCCGCGGGTTTGAGCAGCCTCAACGTGCAGCAGGCGCTGAGCCAGGGGGTCTTCACCCTTCCGGCCGGCCGGATTCGCGAGAACGGGGCGGAATATTCCGTCCGCTTCGACGCAGAGTATCCCGAGGTTGCCGAGATCGGCGACCTGCAAGTCGCCGGCCGCGACGGCAAGCGGCGCTTCATCCGCGACCTCGGGCAGGTCAAGCTGGCCGCCGACGAGCGCCGCCAGGCGGTCTTCATCGACGGCCGGCCGGCCATCGGCATCCGGGTGGTCAAAAAGTCCGACGCCAACGCCGTCAAGGTGGTCAACGCCGTACGCGAGGCGGTGGCCAAGTTCGCGCCCAGCCTGCCCGGCGGCATGGAGCTGGTCTGGGTCACCGATTCCGGCGACTACATCCAGGCCTCGGTTGACAGCACCATGACCAACATCCTGCAAGGCATCGTGCTGACCGCGATCATCCTCTTCTTCTTTCTCTACAATCTGCGGGCCACCTTCATCGTGGCCATGACCATGCCCCTGACCATCGTCATCAGCCTCTTCTTCATGGAGCAGATGGGGTTCAGCCTGAACATGTCGACCCTGCTGGCTCTGGGGTTGTCGGTGGGCGTACTGGTGACCAACTCGATCGTGGTCATGGAGAGCGTGGTTAGCCATCTCGATCACGCCGAAAATCCCTGGGCGGCGGCCCGCCACGGCACGTCGGAGGTGGCCGTCCCCATCATCGCCAGCGCCGGCACCAACATGGTCGTGCTCCTGCCGATCGGCATGATGGGCGACGTGGTCGGCCAGTTCTTCAAGCCCTTTGCCCTCACCCAGCTGGCCGTCAACCTGACCTCGCTCTTCATCTCCTTCACCCTGACGCCGATCCTCTGTGCCCTGCTGCTCAGAGGGGGGATGCGCCGCGGCTGGCTGGGGCGGGCCGAAAAATGGTGGAGCTCGCACCTCGACCGCCTGGGCGCCGGCTATTCGGCCCTGCTGCGCCTGGCTACGGCGCGGCGCGTCTACTGCGCGGTCATCCTCGGCCTGGGCGGCTTCGCCCTGGTCCAAGCGCTGGGCCTGGCCCCCAAGTTGGGCTTCGACTTCGTGCCCAAGCAGGACCAGGGCCAGGTTTTCATCAAACTGGAGTATCCCACCCGCCAGAACCTGGAGCAGACGGTCAAGCGATTGCAGGAGGTCGAGGCCCTGGTGCGGGAAATGCCCAATCTCTTACACCGCTTCGCCATGGTCGGCAAGGTCGAGGGCATGGCCGGCCGCTCTTCGGAAGGCGTCTATCTGGCGCAAATCGTCCTCAAATTCTGCCCCAAAACCGAGCGGCCGGAGCATATCAACACCTTGCTGGCCGCGCTGCGCCAAAAGCTGTCCGGCTATCCCGACGGCATCGTCAACGTCAGCATCCCGGGCCTCACCGGCGGCGAGCAGGTCCCGATCGAACTGGAAGTCGGCGGCGACAGCCTGAACGAACTGGAGAAGATCGTGCTGGCCGTCCAGCAATACGCCGCCGACGTCCCCGGCTTTGCCGGCCCCGACACCTCGGTGCGGGCGGGCAAGCCGGAGTTGCGGATTCAGCCCCGCCGGGCGGTGCTGGCCGATGTCGGCGCGCCGGTCCAACAGCTGGGCAACCTGCTGCGGGCCAACCTGGAGGGGCTCAAGGCCGGAGTCTTCCGCAGCGGCGCGCGCACCTTCGACATCAGGGTCAAACTGGCCGAAACCGAGGGCAAGGACCAGGTTTCGCAGTTCCAGATCCCCGGCGGCGGCGACAGTCCGGTCCTGCTCTCCAACTACGCCAGCATCGAAGAGCGGCGCGCCCCCATCCTGATCACCCGCGCCGAGAAACGCCGCATCAGCAAGCTGTACGCCAACCTCACCCCCGAGCTTTCGCTCAGCGCGGCCGTGAACGACCTGAGCCAGATGATGGCCGCCAAGCACCTGCTGCCGGCCGGCTACGACTACCGGTTCCGCGGCGACTACGAGCGGATGCACGACAGCTCGGCCCAATTCCTGGAGGCCGGAATGCTGGCCATTCTTCTGACCTATCTGGCGCTGGCGGCCATCCTCGAATCCTTCACCCGACCGCTCTACATCATGACCACCATCCCGCTGGGGCTGATCGGCATGTTCCTGGCCTTGTGGCTGGTCCACGAAAGCATCAACATCTTCGTTCTGCTGGGCGCGGTCATGCTGGTCGGCATCGTGGTCAACAACGCAGTGCTGGTCCTGGATCACATGCAGAATCTGGTCAACCAGGGACAGTCGCCGCGCGAGGCTTTGCTGCATGCGCTGCAACTGGAATTCCGGGCCGTGATCATGATCACTCTGGCCGCGGTCCTCGGCATGCTGCCCCTGGCTTTAGCCAACGGTCTGGGCAGCGAGCTGACCGTCGGCATCGGCGTCTCTTCCGTCGGCGGCATCCTGGTCTCGGCCGTCCTGACGTTCGTGGTCATGCCGGCGGCGATTTTGCTCTTCGCGGCCCCAGCCGGGCCTGAATCGCAATCGTCCGCGCCGCCCCCGGCCTGAAACGGCGAACTTTTTCGGCGAGCCAAAAAACTTTTTCCGCGCTATCATTAGCGCACTATTCTCGGATTACGGCCCGGCTTCGGCCGGCTCCGCCCAGTGAAAGGCTTGAGCACCATGATCCCCACGCCTCACCACCCGCTTGTCCGACTTTTGCTCGGAGTCGCTTTCTGGTCCGCGTCCAACACCGCCGGCTTTGCCGCCGAAACCGAGGCCCCGGCCTTAGCCGCCCAGGAGATGGGCGTCAAGGTTCAAGCTCCGGCCGTCACGCCGACAACGGACAATTCCGCGGTCCTCCCCCTGGAACAGGCGGTCCTACAGGCCCTGGAGAACAACTCGGCCTTTGCGGTGCAGCGACTGGGACCGGCGCTCAGCCAGACCGCCGTGGGCGAGGCCCGGGCCACCTTCGACCCGGCCCTGAGCGGCTCGGTCTCCGGCCGGCACTCGCACGACGACCAGGACTATAAACGAGAGGCCGAGAACCGCCAGCCCGACGAGGCCGAGATCGCCAGCGAACTGACCCTGGCTCAGCGACTGCCCACTGGCACCACCGTCGCCGCCTCGGTCAGCCAGGACCGGGTGCGCGGCGATTATCCTCATGACGACAGCGCCTCCTACGACTTGGCCGCCGACCTGACCATCACCCAATCCTTGCTGCGCGGTTTCGGGCCGGCCGTCAACCTGGCCACGCTGCGCCAGGCCCGGCTGGACGTGGCCATCGCCGACGCCGAATTGCGCGCGGCGGCGGAACTTCTGGTCCAGCAGACCGAGAACGCCTATTGGGACTGCGCGTTGGCCCAGCGGCGCATCAAGATCTACGAAGAATCCCTGGCCCTGGCCAAACAACAACGCGACGAGGTCCACCAGAAGATCACCGCCGGCATTCTGGCCGAGACCGAAAAGGCTTCGGCCGACGCCGAGGTGGCCCTGCGCCAGGAGGATCTGATCAACGCCCGGGCGGCCTCGGCCAAAGCCCAGCTGCTCGTGGCCCACCTGATCCGGCCGCAGGGCGCGAGCCGGCTGGCGTCGCCGGTCGGCGTCAGCGACGTGCCGGCCCTGCCGGCGGTCCCCCTCGGCTCGCCCGAGGACCGCGTGGCCCTG
>CAYMGG010000160.1:13005-13395 GCA_964389915.1 uncultured Planctomycetaceae bacterium | reverse complement strand
GGCCTGCCGCCCCCGCCGGCCGCGGCGGTCTTCGAGCCGGCGGGCGACCTGCCCGCGCTGCCGGGCGGGGTCGATCCCGGGGTGCCGGCCGACCTGCTGCTCAATCGTCCCGACGTGCGCGCCTCCGCCCGCCAGACCCAGGCCGCCGAAGCCCGGGCGGCTGCGGCCGTGGCCGCGCGCCTGCCGACCCTGCGCCTGACCGCGCAGACCGGCTATAAAGGTTCGAAATCCAGCGACCTGTTCAACAAGTGGCTCTGGAATCTGGCCGACGGCCTGACCGCCCCGCTTTTCGACGCCGGCCAGCGCAAAGCCGAAGCAGACCGCAGCCGCGAAGCGGCCCGCGAAAAACTGCTCGCCTACGGCCAGACCGTCCTCACCGCCATGCAGCAA
>CAYMGG010000160.1:0-12995 GCA_964389915.1 uncultured Planctomycetaceae bacterium | reverse complement strand
CCCTGGCCCTGGAGACGACCGAACGCCAGCGTCTGGCCGAATTGGAGGCTCAGCTGGCCAGCGCCACCGCGGCCCTGGACGCGGCCCGCGTCCGCTACGCCCACGGCCAGGTCGACTACCTGCGGGTTCTGACCGCGTTGCAGTCGCGGCAGAACCTGGAGCGGACCCTGCTCAGCTCCCGCCGGACCCTGTTGGGGCGGCGGACGAATCTGTATCTGGCTTTGGGCGGCGCGCCGGAATGCGTCGCCGGGAAGATTACTTATGCCCCTTCGCCGCGCTAAGACGCAGGGGAATGAAAGAGAAAATCTAGAATCTAAAACCTAAAATTTAAAATACGCTCGCGCATATCTGCAAAGATATGGGCGTTAGTCCAACGGGGCGAAAAGAGGCCTCGTCACGCCGGCTGCTCCCTCCCCGCCAGGGGAGGGTCGGGGTGGCGGAGACGCCTTGGCGCGTTGCGCGTTGGAGCCAGGCCGGTGGCGGAAAGTCGGAAGGGAGCCGTTCTCCCTCCCCCAACCCCCTCCCGACAGGGAGGGGGAGTTGGCCTGGACAAGAAGCGGATTACATCTCGGTCCGCATATTTTAGATTCTAAATTTTAGATTATAGATTCTAGATTTGCAGTCCGGAGATCCCGATGCGCATAGTCGTGCAACTCATCCTGGTGGCGCTCTTCCTCGGCGGCGGCGCCTCCGGCGCGTATTGGCTGGTCAAAACGCGCCGCACCCCGCCCAAGCGGCCGCCGGTGATCGTGCCCGACGTGGTCCGGGTGGAGGTCGTCCATCTCGAGCATAAACAGCCGGTGGTGGCGGCCCTGGGCACGGTTGAGGCCGCCCGGCAGATCACGCTCGTACCCCAGGTGACGGGCAAGGTGAGCGAGCTCTCGGCCGCCTTCGTGGCCGGCGGCCGGTTCGGGCGCGACGACGTGATGGTGCGCATCGATCCGCGCGACTACACCCTGGCCCTGGAGAAGGCCCAGGCCGACCTGGAGAAGGCCCGCAGCGAGGTGCGCCTGGAGGAGGGCCGGCGGCAGGTGGCCGAGCGGGAGTGGTCCCTCTTCTCCAATTCCGCCGGCGCCCCGGCCGAGAGCCGCGAACTGGCCCTGCGCGAGCCGCAGAAGCGCCAGGCCGAGGCCGCTTTGCAGACCGCTTCCAGCGCTCTGGAGCTGGCCGAGCTCAACCTCGGCCGCACCGTGCTGCGCGCCCCCTTCAACCTGCTCGTGCTGGAGGAGACCGTCGACGTGGGCCAGCTGGTCTCCCCCGCCAGCCGGCTGGCGACCCTGGTGGGCACGGACGCCTTCTGGGTCCGGGTGGCGGTGCCGCTCGACCAGTTGGGCTGGCTGGACGTGCCGGGCGAGAACGGCACGGCCGGCGCCGCCGCCCAGGTGATCCAGGATCTGGGCCCGCGCCAGGCCCGCCGCTCGGGCCGGGTGATCCGCCTGCTGGGCGACGTCGAGTCGGCCGGCCGGCTGGCCCGGCTGATCGTCGAGATCCCCGATCCGCTGGGCGGAGAGGACGATCCCCTGCTCCTGGGCAGCTGCGTGCGGGTGGAACTCGCCGGCCGGGCGCGGCAGAGCGTGGCCGAGATTCCGGCCTCGGCCCTACACGAGGGCGACCGGGTCCAGCTGCTGACGGCGGAGAGCAAGCTGGAGATCCGCCCCGTCCAGATCGCCTGGCGGGGCGAGCGGACGGTCTTTGTGGGCTCCGGCCTGGCCGAGGGCGACCAGTTGATCGTCAGCCGCCTGCCCGCGCCCGTGCCCGGCATGACCCTGCGCCGCGAGACCGCCGCCGCCGAGACCAAATGACATGAGCGAAGCCGCCGACCTGGTCGAGGAGCGCGGGGCCATCGCCTGGATGGCCAAGCACGCCGTGACCGCCAACCTGCTGATGCTGGTGCTGCTTTTGGGCGGCGCGTACAGCTGCCTGACCATCAAGCAGGAGGTCTTTCCCGAATTCGAACTCGATCAGGTGAGCGTGAGCGTGCCCTACCCCGGGGCCAGCCCCGAGGAGGTCGAGCGCGGAGTGATCCTGGCCGTCGAGGAGGCGGTGCGCGGCATCGAAGGCGTCAAAAAGGTCGAGGCCCGGGCCAACGAGAACGCCGCCAACATCTCGATCGAACTCGAGCGCGGAGCCAACAACGACCGCGCCGCCCAGGACATCCAGAACGCCATCGACCGCATCACCACCTTCCCCGAGGAGGCCGAGCGCCCCACCGTCGCCCTACAGACCATCCGCCGGCAGGTGGTCAACCTCATCATCTACGGCGACCAGAGCGAGGAGACCCTGCGCGAACTGGCCGAACGGGCCCGCTTCGAGCTGCTGCGCAACCCCCGCATCACCCAGGTGGATGTGACCGGCACCCGGCCGCTGGAGATCGCCGTCGAACTGCCGCGCGAGACCCTACGCCGCTACGGCCTGACCCTGGACCAGGTGGCCACCGTGGTCCGCCAGGCCGCCCTCGACCTGCCAGGCGGCAAGGTCGAGGCCGCCGGCGGCGACATCCTGCTGCGCCTGGCCGAGCGCCGTGAACTGGGGACCCAGTTCCTGGCCGTGCCCCTTTTAAGCCGGCCGGACGGCACGGTCGTCCGCCTGGGCGACGTGGCCCATATCCGCGACGGCTTCTCCGAGGTCGACCGCGCCACCTATTTTTCCGGCCATCCCGCCGTGGTCCTGGAGGTCTACCGGATCGGCGACCAGACTCCGCTGGAGGTCTCGGCCATCGTCGCCGAATTCGCCGCCGGACTGAAAAAGACTCTCCCCGCAGGCGTTTCGGTCTCCCTTTGGGACGACCGCTCCGAGATCTACAGCCAGCGCATCAGCCTGCTCTTGCGCAATGCCGCCCAGGGGCTTTTCCTGGTCATGCTGCTGCTGGGGTGCTTCCTGCAGGTGCGGCTGGCCTTCTGGGTGATGATGGGCATTCCCGTCTCCTTCCTGGGGGCGCTGCTCATCCTGCCGGCGCTGGGCGTCTCGATCGACATGATCAGCCTCTTTGCCTTCATCATCGCCCTGGGCATCGTGGTCGACGACGCGATCGTGGTCGGCGACAACGTCTTCGAGTACCGCGAAGGCGGCATGCCCTACCTCAAGTCGGCCATCCTCGGCGCGCGCGGGGTCGACTCGCCGGTGGTCTTCTCGGTCCTGACCAACATGGTTTCCTTCATCCCGCTCTGGTTCGTGCCGGACGTGATGGGCAAGATCTTCGCCGTAATCCCCAGCGTGGTGGTGCTGGTCTTCGGCATCTCGCTGGTCGAGTCGCTCTTCATCCTGCCGGCGCACCTGGGCCATCAGAAACCGCCCCGGCCGGGCGGGCTCTGGGCCCGGCTGAACTGCGTCGAGCGATTCTTCGGCCGGCTGCTGGCCAAGTTCGTGGCCGAGATCTACGGCCCGGCGGTGCGGCTGGCGGTGCGGCTGCGCTACGCCACGACCGCCGCCTTCGTGACCATCCTCATCCTCACCGCCGCCTATGTGGCCAGCGGCCGGATCGGCCTGGAGGCCTTCCCCCGGGTGGCCTCGGACATCGTGGTGGCCGGCCTGGAGCTGCCTTTCGGCACGCCGGTAGTCGAAACCGAACAGTATCAGGCCCGGTTGATCACCGCCGCCCGCGAGGTGATCGCCGCCCACGGCGGCGACCGCATCCTGCGGGGTATCTACTCGCAGATCGGCTATCCCCCCGTCCGCCACGGCCCCGGCGGCGGGGCGACCGTGGACAGCGGCAGCCACCAGTGCAACGTCTACGTCTTCATGGTCCCCGAAGATGAGCGGCCGGTCACCTCCCAGCAGTTCGTCGACGAGTGGCGCGAACGGTTCGGTTCGCCGCCGGGCCTGGAGTCGCTCACCTTCCTGAGCGAAATGGGCGGCCCTTCAGCCGGCGCGGCCATCGAAGTGCAGCTGGATCATCAGGACATCCCCGAGCTGGAGGCGGCCGCGGCCAAGCTGGCCACGGTCGTGGCCGGCTACGGCGGGGTCAAGGACGTCAACGACGGGGTGACCCCGGGCAAGCGGCAGCTGGACTTCAAGCTCAAGCCCGCCGCCCGAGCCCTGGGCGTAACGGCCTCCGATCTGGGCCGGCAGGTGCGCGCGGCCTACTACGGCTCCGAGGCCCTGCGCCTGCAACGCGGCCGGGAGGAGCTCAAGGTCATGGTCCGCCTGCCGGAGGCGGAGCGCAAATCGCTCAAGGGGCTGGAGGATCTGCTGATCCGCGCGCCCGCCGGGGCCGAGATTCCCCTGCGCGAAGCTGCCGAGGTCCACTCCGGCCACGCCTACAACTCGATCCGCCGGGTGGACGGTCGGCGGGTGGTCAGCGTCACGGCCGACATCCAGCCACGCGGCGAGGCGGGCAAGGTGCTGGCCGACCTCAAACAGACCGCCCTGCCGGAGCTGACCGAACGCTATCCGGGGCTGGGCTACTCCTTCGAGGGCGCGCAGCGTTCGCTGGACGACTCCTTCGCCGCCCTAAAGAAGGGCTTCGTCATGGCCCTCCTGGTGGTCTTCGCCCTGCTGGCCATCCCCTTCAACAGCTATTTCCAGCCGGCCATCGTGATGGTCTCGATCCCCTTCGGGATTGTGGGCGCGGTCCTGGGCCACCTGATCATGGGCTATGACCTGAGCATCATGAGCATGATGGGCCTGGTGGCCCTCTCGGGCGTGGTGGTCAACGACTCGCTGGTCCTGATCGACTACGCCAACCAATTGCGCGACGCGGGCCGGACCTCGGCCGAGGCCGTCTGCCTGGCCGGCGAGCGGCGACTGCGTCCGATTATCCTGACCTCGCTCACCACCTTCGGCGGGCTGATGCCGATGATCTTCGAGAAGAGCATCCAGGCCAAATTCATGATCCCGATGGCCCTCTCGCTGGGCTACGGCATCCTCTTCGCCACGGTCATCGCCCTGATCCTGGTGCCTTCGCTGTATGTCATCATCGAGGACGGCACGCGGGTCTGGGGTTGGATCTGGAACCGGGAAGACTGAAAGGAGAATCCGTCATGACCTTTTCCAAGGATTTCGTCTGGGGTGCGGCCGCGGCCTCGTATCAGATCGAAGGCGGCTGGGACGCCGACGGCAAAGGGCCCTCGGTCTGGGACATGCTCTGCCGCCAGGAGGGGCGGATCTTCGAAGGCCACACCGGCGACGTGGCCTGCAACCATTACCACCGCTACCGCGAGGACGTGGCCTTGATGCGCTCGCTGGGGCTGAAGGCCTACCGGCTCTCGCTCTCTTGGCCGCGCATCCTGCCCGAGGGCCAGGGGCGGGTGAACGAGGCCGGCCTGGGCTTTTACGACCGCCTGGTCGACGAACTCCTGGCCGCCGGGGTCCAGCCCTGGGTGACCCTCTTCCACTGGGACTATCCCTATGCCCTTTTCTGCCGCGGCGGCTGGCTCAACCCGCGCAGTTCCGACTGGTTCGAAGAATACGCGCAGATCGTGGTCGACCGCCTCTCCGACCGGGTCAAGCACTGGATGACGTTGAACGAACCGCAGTGCTTCATCGGCCTGGGGCACCTGACGGGCATGCACGCGCCCGGCCTCAAGCTCGGTCTGGCCGAGGTGCTGCGGGCGGCGCACAACGCGCTTCTGGCCCACGGCAAGGCCGTGCGGATCATCCGCGCCCGGGCCAAATCCCCCGCGACCGTGGGCTGGGCGCCGGTGGGCATCATCCACTTCCCGGCCAGCGACAAACCCGAGGACGTGGCCGCCGCCCGCGAGCGGACCGCGGCCGTGGCCAACCGCGATCTGTGGAACAACACCTGGTTCTCCGACCCGGCCGTCTTCGGCCGCTATCCCGAAGACGGGCTGCGCCGCTACGGCCGCGACGTGCCGGCCCATCCCGCCTCGGACCTGGAGATCATCCGCCAGCCGCTGGATTTCTACGGCGCCAACATCTACAACGGCACGCCCGGACGGCGCGGTCCGGACGGCGGCTTCGAACCGGTCGGCCACGGCCTGGGCTACGCCCATACCCACTTTTACTGGCCGGTCACCCCGCCGGCGCTCTACTGGGGGCCGAAATTCCTCCACGAACGCTATCAGCTGCCCATCGTCATCACCGAGAACGGCATGGCCAACCCCGACTGGCCGGCCCTGGACGGCCAGGTGCACGACACCCAGCGGATCGACTTCCTCCAGCGCTATCTGCGCGAATACCGCCGGGCGGCCGCCGACGGCGTGCCGGTGAAGGGCTACTTCCTCTGGTCGATCATGGACAATTTCGAATGGGCCGAGGGCTACAAGCAACGCTTCGGCATTGTCCACGTCGACTACGCTACGGGCAAACGCACGCCCAAGGACTCGGCACTCTGGTATAAAACTGTAATCGCCGCCAATGGGGAGAACCTTTAGTCTTCTCCCCGCGGACGGGATTTTGGGGAAAGCTTAACGGGGAAGCTTTTTTGTAAAAACGGTTCACCGGAAACGCTCAGAATAACCTGGAATTGATAGAAAACCAAACTAAGGAGACGGGCGGTGGAGATGCGCGGCGAACACGACAGCATGGGGCAGATGCAGGTGCCGGCCACGGCGCTCTACGGCGCGCAGACCCGGCGGGCACAGCTCAACTTTCCGGTCAGCGGCTGGCCCCTGCCCCCGCGTTTCATCCGCGCCCTGGCCAAGATCAAGCTGGCCGCCGCCCAGGTCAACCTCGACCTCGGCCGGCTCGACGCGCGCCGCGCGGAATTGATCGTGGCCGCCGCGGGCGAGATCGTCGCCGGCCAGCATGCCGAACATTTCGTGGTCGACGTCTTCCAGACCGGCAGCGGCACCTCGACCAACATGAACCTGAACGAGGTGATCGCCAACCGGGCCATCCAGCTGGCCGGCGGCGTGGTCGGCAGCCGCGACCCGGTCCATCCCAACGATCACGTCAACCTCGGCCAGTCCTCCAACGACGCCATCCCCTCGGCCCTGCATCTGGCGCTGGCCGAGGCCCTGACCGCCGACCTCCTGCCCGCGCTGGACCTGCTGGAGGCCAGCCTGGAACGCAAGACCGCCGCCTTCGCCCGGATCATCAAGATCGGCCGCACCCACCTGCAAGACGCCACCCCCCTCACCCTGGGACAGGTCTTCTCGGGTTACGCCGCCTCCGTCAACCAGGCGCACACGCGCCTGAGCGACCGGTTGCCCGGCCTGCTGGAGCTGCCCCTGGGCGGCACGGCGGTGGGCACGGGCATCAACACCCATCCCGAATTCGCCGCCCGGGTGGCCGGAAAGCTGACCGAAGACACCGGCCTGGCCTTCCGCGAGGCGGCCAACCATTTCGCCGCCCAAGGGGCGCGCGACGACGCGGTCGCCCTGGGCGGGGAGCTCAAATGCGCCGCCGTGGCCCTGGCCAAGATCGCCAACGACATCCGCTTCCTGGGCTCGGGCCCGCGCGGCGGCCTGGGCGAGCTCAAGCTGCCGGCCGTCCAGCCGGGCAGCTCCATCATGCCCGGCAAGGTCAACCCCGTCATCTGCGAGTCGCTGATCCAGGCGGCCGCCTACGCGGTGGGGGCCGACGCCTCCGTGACCTGGGCGGCCAGCCTGCTAGGCAACTTCGAGCTGAACGTCTCCCTGCCCATTCTGGCCCATCAGCTGCTGGAGACCATCCGCATCCTGGCCAACGCGGTCCGCTGCTTCGCCTCGAGCTGCGTGGACGACCTGGAGGCCGACGAGGCCGGCTGCGCGGCCCGGATCGAGCAGTCGCTGGCCATGTGCACCCGCCTGGCGCCGCTTTTGGGCTACGACGCGGCCGCGGCCATCGCCAAAGAGGCCTACGCGACCGGCCGCACCGTGCGCGAGGTGGCCGTGGCCCGGCAGGTCCTGCCGGCCGGCCAGCTGGACGAAGCGCTCGACCCCTGGGCCATGATCCGGCCGGAATAACCCCCGGACGGCTTAAAAAACTCTTGTCCCGCTTTTAGCGGAAGGGGTGGGATTAATTCCACCCTACGCCGCTAAACGGCCAAAAACGCGGGCCGCAATCGCGTCTGCGGCCAGTGCGAAAAGCCCGAAAAGAAACCAGCAACGGCTGACCGCCTCGGGAAAACCCTTTTTATAAAAACGGTTTTCCCGAACCCTTTCCGAAAAATTTTCACCCTTTTTAAATTTGCTCAGGTAAAGTTTTTGCCGGGGGCAGGGGGAACCTTTTTCTGCAAAAAAGGTCCCCAAAATCCGTCCCTATCAGCTTGATTTGCTCTGAGCAAATCTCTGGAAAATTGAAATGGTTATTTTAAGAATCATACTTGGAACGCTGGTCTGCTGGGGGTTAGCCATTCATCTAAGCAGACATATTTTAATCGGCTTAAAAACCGGAGTCCTTCATCACAGCGACTCAAAAAGCAAGTGCCGGAAAGATAACAACCCGCTCGGCTTCTGGGGGCTGGTTTTCTTGTTCTCTGCTTTTGTCGCCGCCGCCATCTATGTTTGGGGCAAATTAATGAGCGAAGTATTATTTAAAGTCATATAACCAGGCCGAGGGCGTTCGCACAGGGAATGAAAACCAACGCCAGCTGATTGAGATAGTTCAATAGGACGGAATTAACCCCACCCTGCACCGCTAAGCGGCCAAGAACGCAGGCCGCACACCCCTCAAACGCATCGCGTATCCGGCAGGTTCAAATGGGTGAGTCGCACGACTGGGACAGACGTTGAATCTGTCCATCTGAACGCTCGAAACGGCGAAGCCGGATGAGAGTTTTTTGAGGGGGTCCGGGGAACTTTTTTGCAGTGCGTGCCGCACCCGCATCAAACGCTTCGCGTACCCGGCAGGTTCAGATGGGCGAGTCAAACGGATGGGGCAGACGTTGAGTTCATCCATCTGAACGCTCGAAACGGCGAAGCCGGATGAGAGTTTTTTGAGGGAGTCCGGGGGAACTTTTTTGCAAAAAAGTTCCCCCGGAATCAGCTATTAGCAATTGGGTTTGGGGTTACAGATGCCCCATGATCCGCCAGATCTCGGCGATCTGCTGGGGGCCTTCGGCCAGGCGGGTGAAGAAGTTCTGCACCGAGTAGCGGATGATGAGCGCCACCAGGGCTCCCGCGCAGAGGAACGGCCCGTACGGCACCACGCCGTTGCCGGTGTGCCAGCGGTGGACCATGCCGGCGATCAGGCCCGGCGGGGCGTGGGCGTCGAGCTTTTCGGCCTCCTCCGGGCTCTGCACCACCACCGTCAGCCAGGCTTCGGGCCAGACGCCGCTGCGCAGCTTGTCGACCACGCCGACCAGGGCGCCGATCAGGGTGCCGATGAAAAAGGTGGCCACCGCCTCCCGCCAGCCGAGCACCGCCCCGACCATGCCCATCAGTTTTACGTCGCCCAGGCCGATGGCGGTGGAGATCTCGGGGTTGCGCTGTTTGGCGACCACGATCTGCCGGCGCAGCATGAAGGTGCCGCCCAGCATGGCCAGCACCAGGATGCCCCCCCCGGCCAGCATGCCGGCCACCGCCCCGATCAGGCTGGCCGTCCAGGGGTTGTAGTCGGAGAGCAGGCGCTTGAAATCCTCATGCAGCGAAGGGATCACGGTGGCCGCACCCAAAGCCGCGGCCAGACCGCCCAGGCTCAGCTCGTCGGGGATGATCTGGTGGTCCAGGTCGATGAAGGAGATGGTGACCAGCATGGCCGAAAAGACGAGATAGATCAGCATCAGGCCGATGTTCTCGAAGTGGCCGAACTCGTTCTCGGCGTTGGCCGCGGCCACGGCCGCCCAGATCAGGCCAGTCAGCAGTTCGACCAAGGGGTAGCGGACCGAGATGGGCTGGCGGCAGCCCTGGCAGCGGCCGCGCAGGGCGATCCAGCTCAGGATCGGGATATTGAGAAAGAAAGGAATCCGCGCTCCGCATTTTGGACAGGAGCTGGGCGGTTCGATCGCGCTCAAGTTATACGGCAGGCGATAGATCAGGACGTTGAGGAAAGAGCCGACGCTGGCGCCGAAGAAAAAGAACACCAGACCGTAGGCCGCCGAAACGTGCGTGAAAAAATAGTCGCAGCAGGCGTCTGTCATCGCCGTCAAGTTCATGGGCGTTCCAGGATAGACGCGGGACAAGTCTCGGGCCGGATCTGAAATGGCGCGGGGCCGATCCTTCAGACACGGCCTAAAAAGTCGATTTTGGCATTATTATTATAATCGTTTCTCCACGGCGCGAAGGTAAAAACTTGGCAAAAACTCAGCCCCCCCGGAACTGTCTGCGCCAAGCGCCAGGCGTCTTGCCCAAAGCCCGACGGAAGACGCGGGAGAAGTATTTTTCGTCCCGAAACCCGGCGTCGCGGGCCACGGCGGCCAGCTTGCGGTCCGTCAGCCGCAGCAGTTCCTTGGCCCGTTCCAGCCGAACCGCGGTCAGGTATTCGACCGGCGAACTGTCCAGCTCCGCCCGAAACGCCCGGAAGAGCGTGGTCCGGCTTACGCGCAAGGTCCGGGCGATCCCGGCCACGTTGGGCATGGCCTCGGGCAGGCCCTCCAAAAGCAGCCGCGCCTGGCGCACCAGCCGTCGGGCGGGCGGCTCGGCGGCGGTTTCCGCCGCCGGGGCGTCGACCGCCGCCACCCAATCATAAAAAGCGGCCAGTACTGCGGCCGGCGGATATTCTTGCGGCCGGCTGAAGCGGCGGAAAAGCTCCTTCAGAGCTTCCCGCACGGCCGCCGGATCGGCCGGCCGCCAGACGGGTGCCTCGGCCGACAGGCCCAGGGCCCGGCCCGCGGCCGGCGCCCCTTCGCCGGAGAGGTGGCACCAGAGGAGTTGCCAGGGGTGGTCGGGGTCCTGGGCGTAGCGGACCGGCCCGCCCGGCCAGAGCCCGAACAAGTCGCCCGCCCGCAGCGGATACTCCCGCCCGCCGATCCAGAGCCGGCCCTGCCCGGCCAGCACCAGGTGCGGCGAGACCCAGGCCGGAGTGAAATCGCGCAGCGGCGTGACGTCGCGTTGCAGCCAGCCCATGCGCAGCACCCAGACCGCCGAACCGGCCGGCGGCTGAAGGAGCGGCTGCTGATAGTCCTGTCGCTTGGCTTGAGCCATGCAACAAATATACACCTTTCCGGAATCCAAAATCAACCCGCTGGAACCGGCTAGCCCAGCCGAAGGCGGGTAAGCTACAGACGTGCTTCTCTTCGGCGAAGCTGATGGGAGTTTTTTTAAAGGGATCGAGGGGGAACTTTTTTTGCAAAAAAAGTTCCCCCCGGCTGAGACCGCCAGCCTTTCCTCACATTGGAGTCGAAATCATGATCGTCCCCCCCGGCATCAAAAATGAACTTCGCTGGTTCTACGAAGCGCGCTTCGGCATGTTCGTACATTTCGGCCTGTATTCGCTGCTCGGTCGTGGCGAATGGGTCCAGTACCATGAGAACATCGACCGCGAGGAGTACGGCCAGCTGATCCATCAGTTCAATCCCGCCCGATTCGACGCCGCGGAGTGGGTCGACCTGGCCCAGGCGTCCGGAGCCAAATATCTCGCGGTCACCGCCAAGCATCACGACGGGTTCTGCCTCTTCGATTCGGCCCTGACCGATTTCAAGATCACTAACTCCCCGTTCGGACGGGACCTGATCGGCGAACTGGCGGCCGCCTGCCAGCAGCGCGATCTGCGGTTCGTCATCTACTATTCCCAGCCGGACTGGCGCCACCCCAACTACCTCCACCATCCGGGCGCGTTCAAGGACCTGGCCAACCCCCCGGCCTCGGACCGGCCGGACTGGCCGGCCTATGTGCGCTATTACCACGGTCAGGTCGAAGAGCTGTGCACCAAGTACGGCCGAATCGACGGGATCTGGTTCGACGGCTCGCACAAAACGGTCGAGGAGTGGGGCGGCCGAGAGATTTATGAATTGATTAAGAAACATCAGCCGCAGGCGGTCGTCAACGACCGGGCCCGCTACGGCGATTTCTTCACCCCCGAGCGCTCGCTGCCCGAGGATCTGACGGGTTATATGTTCGAGGCCTGCGAATCGATCAGCCCCACCGCCTGGGGCTATCAGGGCGAAACCGCGGCCTTCTCCGTGCCGCATCTGGCCCGCAGTCTGCTCCGCATGACCACCGCCGGGGGCAATTATCTGCTGAACGTGGGCCCGGCGCCAGACGGCACGATTCCGGCCAAGCAGGCGCGGGTGATGCGCGCGCTGGGCCAGTGGCTGGGAAAAGTCGGCCCGGCCGTTTACCGCACCGATCCGGTGCGACTCGACGCGCCGCAGAACAAGACACAAAAGGTCAAGCTGGTCGACGAAGAAGGCGTGGCCGTCCACCGGACCGAGGAGCAGTTCTCGGCCCTGCCGGCGGCTCGCTTCGGCTACACCCGCGCCGGCCGCAGCCTCTACCTGCACTGCCTGGAATGGCCCGAAACCGACACGCTGACCGTGCCGGGCGTCGTCTCCACCCCGACCCGGGTGCGGCTGCTGGCCGAAGGGACGGAACTAAAATTCCGCCGCGATTCGGCCGGCATCGAACTGTACGACCTGCCCCCTTCGCCGCCCGACGCCCTGCCGCAGGTCCTGGCCTTCGAATTCGCCCAAACCCCCGAGCTGGCCGAAAAACCACGCCCTATCCCGCCGGTCACGGTCTGCCCGGTCGCAGCGACCGGCCGGACCGAACTGTCGGCCGGGCAGGCACAGCTGGTCGGCTATGGCGTGAAAGGCTCGAAACTCCGCTTGGGCGAGCAGGGAAAATTCATCGATGGCTGGTGGACGCCAGAGCAGGAGGCCCATTGGCATTTGCGCTGCCCGGCGGCCGGCCGATACCGCGTCTGCCTGCACGCCGGCTGCGCCCCGGGCGACCTGGGCTCAGTCATAAGTTTGGCCGGCCCTGCGGGTCAGATTTTGCAGGTTGAAATGCCGGCGGTCGGTCCGGACGGAAGCTTTACCCGGCTGGACGCGGGCGAGCTCGATCTGCCGGCGGGCGAGTCGGTCCTCGTCGTCAGCCCGGCGCGGCTCAAATGGGGCTATGTCTTCGGGCGGGTCGAAAAGCTGACGCTCGAGGCGGTGCCGCGCTAAAGTAAACCCCAAACGCACCGGGGGAACTTTTTTGCAAAAAAGTTCCCCCGGATCCCCTCAAAAAACT
>CAYMGG010000159.1:12919-13445 GCA_964389915.1 uncultured Planctomycetaceae bacterium | reverse complement strand
GAGCCGGGCTAAGGCTCGACGTTCATGGTTTACCTGCCGCTGGCGGAAGGGGAGGACGGGGACTCGTCCTGGCCGGCGGCGGCGGTCATGCCGGCCGGCGCGAGGTCCCGGCTGCTTCTGGTGGACGACGAAAAAGTGGTGGCCGACATGGCCGCCGACATGCTGCGCGAGCTGGGCCACCAGGTCGTGGTCTACAACGATCCGGTCCAGGCCGTCGAATACTACCGGCAGGCCGCAGACGGCATCGACCTGGTGATCCTGGACATGGTCATGCCCAAGCTGGGCGGGCGGGAGGTATACCTGGCCCTGCGCCAGATCAACCCGCAGGTCCGGACCCTGCTCGCCTCGGGCTACAGCATCAACGGCGAGGCCCAGACCATCCTGGACATGGGCGTCCTGGGGTTCCTGCAAAAGCCGTTCCGACGCGTGGAAATGGCCCGGAAGCTCGCCGAGGTGCTAGGCGACACCGACGCCGGGTGAGAGTTTTTTGAGGGGGCCCGGGGGAACTTTTTTTGCAAAAAGTTCC
>CAYMGG010000159.1:8387-12909 GCA_964389915.1 uncultured Planctomycetaceae bacterium | reverse complement strand
TTTGGGGGGGCCGGGGTCAAATTTTTTTCACAAATCCCCCCCCCCCAAGACAGGAGTGAAAAAATCGGCGCAGCCCGTCCGGGCTGCGCCGATTTTGCATTCCGGGGCTGCGGCCTCCCCCCGCTCACGGCCGGCTCAGGCCGGGGTGATCTTCCCGTTCAGATCCCACAGATCCTCCCAGGTCTGGCCGTCCTTCCAGAGGAAGACCTGCCCCTTGACCAGCCGGCAGCCGCGGTCGATGCCCGCGATCTCGCGCATCTCCGCGACGGTCAGCGGCGGGGTGACCACGCTTTGTAAATTGCTCAGGTAATTCCGCCGGGTGGTGGAGAGCGGGATCGGCACCTGCCCGCGCTGGGCCGCCCACTTCACGCAGACCGTGGCCGGATGCACGTTCAGCCGCTTGGCGATCTTTACGATCGCCGGATCTTCGATATCGACCGTATCCTCGGGCGTGCGGTCGCGCTCCGGCCGGGCGGGCGAACCCACCGGGCAGAAACCGACCGGCACGATGTCCTGATCCTGCACATACTGGAACAGCTCCGGCTGCTGGAAGTGCGGATGCAGTTCCATCTCGTTGACCGCGGGCTTGATCTTGGCGTCGCGCAGCAGCAGCTCCAACTTGGGCTGGGTCATGTTCGAGGTGCCGATGTGCCGTACCAGGCCTTTTTCGACCAGCTTTTCCATCTGCCGCCAAGTCTTCATGTAGTTCTTGTGGATATACGGCTTGGCGTCGGCGCTGCGCGAACTCACGTCGCACTTCGGCGGATGAAAGTTCGGGAAGGGCCAATGGACCAGGTACAGGTCCAGGTAATCCAAGCCCAGATCCTTGAGGCTCTTCTCGCAGGCCGGGATGACGTCCTTCTCGGCGTGCTTGTCGTTCCAGAGTTTGCTGGTGATCCAGAGCTCCTCGCGCGGCAGGCCCATAGCCCGCAATTTGGCGAAGGACTGGCCGATCAGATCCTCGTTGCCGTAGACGGCCGCGCAGTCGAAGTGGCGGTAGCCCACCGCCGCCGCGCCCAGCACGGCCTGGGCGATCTTCTCGCCCGGCACGCTGTCGGAGCCGAACGTGCCCAAGCCCACCACCGGCAGCCGCGCGCCCGTGGGCAGAACCTTGGCCGGCACCAGGCGCGGGTCGATCCCGTCGGCGTCCTGGATGAAGGTGTTGGGCGTGACCCCCTTCTTGAGCAGGATGTTGCCGTACTTGGCCGTCTCGCCGGTCATGACCACCAGCGAGGCCGCCTTGGCCCGGTCATAGAAGGCGAAGCGGTCGATCCGGGCGATGGCCGGCGTGCCCGGGGCGCAGCGGTCGATCGACCGCCGATAGGCCGCCTCCACGGCTGGGTCGAGCGTGTCGCCCTTGACCGCAGCCATCATCACCAGCGGCGCGTCGACATAGGTATCTAAAACGAACAACGGCAGAATGGCCTCCAGCAGTTCGGGAATGCGCAGCCCGTCGGCCCGCAACACCCGCGAGTTGAAGGCGTCGGCCGGGAAATGCGCGTCGGCCAGAATCAGTTCCTCGCCGTGCCCCATCCGCGCCAGGGCGGCTAGGATTTCCGGCGAGAGGAGCGGGGAGATGCCCTTGAGCATTGGTCAAATCCTTCTTTAGAGAACCGCTAAAAATGGCCTGGGTTTTGAGAGAACTTTTTTGAAAAAAAGTTCTCTCAAACTCTTTCAAAAAACTTTAGCCAGCTTCGCCTGCTTCGGCGTTCAGATGGATAAAATGCTGGCGTTGAACCGGACGGAACGATTGCAGCGCTGCCCTCAGGCGGCTATTTCAGCTCTTCGTCAAAGACCACCGCCACCTTGCCGCACTGGCCGCCGGCCATGAGCGCGTAGGCCTCGCCCGCCTCGGCAAGCGGGAAGCGGTGGGTGATGAGCCGGTCGGGATGAATGTTCCACCGCACCAGCCGCTCAACCAGTTCCTCCATCCGCCAGATGCTGGTAACCCAGGAGCCGTAAATGGTCTTCTGGTCGTGGATGATGTCCTCGGAAGGCTTGAAGGCCACGGTGCCGCCCTCGCCGATGAAGCAGATCTTGCCCCACTTGCGCGTAGCCTGGATGCAGGTCAGCCGGGCCTGGTCGTGGGCCGAGCAGTCGAAGGCCCGCTCCACCCCCGCCCCGCCGGTCAGCTCGCGGATGCGGGCCACGTTGTCGGCTCCGGCCGTCAGCAGATCGTCGAACAGGTTCAGCTTGCGGGCCAGTTCCAGCCGGCCGGCGGCGACGTCCACGCCGATCAGGCGCGAGGCGCCCAGCACCTTGGCCAGCATGGCCGTAGCCAGCCCCACCGGGCCCAGGCCCGTCACCAGCACCGCGTCGTTGCCCGAGATGCCGACCTTCTCGATCCCTTCGTAGACCGTGCCGAAGCCGCAGGCGACCTGGGCTCCGTCGGAATAGGTCAACTGGGCGGGCAGGGCCACCAGATCCTTCTCCTCGGCCAGCAGGTACTCGGCCATGCCGCCGTGGCGCTGCCAGCCGTAGGCGCGCCGGAAGGAACTGGTGCAGGAGATCATGTAGCCGCGCCGGCAGTCGTTGCAGACTCCGCAGCCGGAGATGTGGTAGACGATGACCCGCTCGCCCTCCTTGAAGCGCCGGCAGCCGGGGCCGACCTGCACGATCTGGCCGCAAGGCTCGTGGCCGGCGATCAGGCCGGGCTGATAGCCCTCGGGGCCCTTGCCCAGATGCTGGCGGTAGATGCACCGGATGTCCGAACCGCAGATGGTGGAGCTCTTCACGCGCAGCAGCACTTCGCCGTGACCCGGCGTCGGCACGTCGAACTCCCGCAGTTCGACCGTGCTGTTCCCGGGCAAAATTGCGCCTTGCATTTTCTTGGGCAGCTTCCCCGCCATGATCGTTCTCCTCTTGCGCCATTCGTGGCGACAAGAGTATTCTGCCCCACATGCCGGGCGATAAGAATGGCGGTAACCAACCTGATGATGTATATTATTGACCTGTATTTAAAATTCTTATCCCCGCGTCGCCGGAGCCCGAAATGCCCCGAACCCGCCGTCCCTCGCCCGCCGCGCCCAACCTGGCCGACGCGCCCTTCATCTCCCGCCAGGTGCGGGAGGGGGATTATTACTTCCTCGACCTCAAACCCTCGCCCGCGGCCGAGTTGGCCGTGGTCTGCGGCGGGCGCGAGGTCTGTGGCGCGGCCTATCGGATCGACCGGCCGGGCTTTCATTATTTTTCCCTGGAGTATGTGGCCAAAGGCGCGGGCGAGCTGGTCCTGGGCGGCCGGCGGCACCGGCTGGGGCCGGGGGCGATTTTTGCCTATGGCCCGGACATCCCCCACACTATCACCGGCGGGTCGGACGAGGCGGTCATGGTCAAGTATTTCGTGGATTTTTCCGGCCGGCGGGCGGCGGAACTGCTCAAAAACAGCCCGCTCGGCCGGCGCCGCCCCCTGCAAGCGGGCGAGCCGGCGCGCATCCAGGAGCTGTTCGAGGATCTGCGCGGCACGGTCCGGGGCGGCCGTCCCTCGGCCGCCCGGCTCTGCACGCTGTTATTGGAAACCTTGATTCTGCGCGCGGGCGACACGGCCCGCCCCTACCGGACGCGCGACTCGCTCTCCTGGGCCAGCTATCAGAAAAGCCGGGACTACCTGGAGGCCAATTACCACGCCTTGCACGAACTGAGCGACGTGGCCCGCGCCTGCCGGATGAGCGAGGAATACCTTTGCCGGGTCTTCAAACGCTACCACCCCTGCTCACCCTACCAATATCTGGTGCAATTGAAGATGGCCCAGGCCGCGTCCCTGCTGCTGGACCGCACGCGCCTGGTTAAAGAGGTGGCCGCCAAGGTGGGAATCGAAGACCCCTACCACTTTTCCAAGGTCTTCAAACGCGCTTACGGCAGTTCGCCCGAGGAATTCCGGGCTTCGCGCTGCCGGGTGTGAACCCCGTTTCCGGGGGAGCTTTTTTGCAAAAAAGCTCCCCCGGCCCCCCGCAAAAAATTCTCAACCAAGCTCCGCCCACGCGGGCGTTCAGATGGGTGAATTCAGCGTGCCCGGGCGATGAACGCAAATGTCGCCCAGCGCGCGGCGAAATAGGCGAAGCTGGAGGGGAGTTTTTTTGAAGGGGCTTGGGGGAACTTTTTTTGCAAAAAAAGTTCCCCCAAAGGGGGTTCACCCGACCGCCGCGGGCGACTCTTGGCTGCCGACGAAGATCGGCTCCGAGGGTTGATGCCGCGGCGCGACCGCCAGGCGCAGCCGGCCGGCGGCCAGAGCGGCTTGGGCGATCTCCTGGAAGGTGGCCAGGGCCACGCGGGGGTGGTTGTTGGTTTCGCTCAGGTGGGCCAGCATGACCTGCCGCAGGCGGTCGCCGCCGTGGTCGCGGACCAGGGTGGCGGCTTCGGCGTTCGAGATGTGTCCGGCGTCGGAACGGATGCGGGCCTTGAGGTTGGCCGGATAGGGGCCGGCGGCCAGCATGCGCGGATCGTAATTGCTCTCCAGCACGGCCGCGTCGAGCGTGCCCATCACCTTCTCCAACTCGGCGAAGACATGCCCCAGATCGGTCAGCAC
>CAYMGG010000159.1:0-8377 GCA_964389915.1 uncultured Planctomycetaceae bacterium | reverse complement strand
GATGCCCCTTACGCTCCAGCACCAGGGCCACCGGCTCGATCCCGTCATGCGGCGTGGAAAGGGAGTGGATGTGGAACCCACCCAGGCAGAGGCCGGCCCCGCTGCGGAAAGCCCGCAGGCTGGCGATGCGCTGGAACTCGCTCCGGGCGGCCTGAAAGGTGCCGGGGGTCATGAAGAGAGGAATCCGGTGGCGGCGGGAGAGCACGGCCGCACCGCGGATATGGTCGGAATGGTCGTGGGTCAGGATGATGCCGTCGACCCGATCGATGTGGCCGCCGACGGCCTGGATGCCTTCGGCGATGCGCTTGGCGCTGACCCCGGCGTCGATGATGACCGCGCCGTCCCGGGACTCGGCATAATAAGCGTTGCCGCTTGAGCCGCTGGCGATGGAGTAAATCTTGAAGCCGCTCACTGCCGCCTTTCCCGCATCAAACGCCGCCGCAGCTCCAGAAAAAATGGATCGTAAACTCCCGAACCGTAATCGGGAAAAGTCCATTCCAGAGGCTCGAACCGGTCGTGCCGGTAGAGCAGCGTCACCTCCGCATATACCCCATCCGCCAGATAGATGCGATGGGAGAAATTTTTGCAGCTGGCCAGGACCAGCTTGTCCGGCGCCAGATAGCCGGGGTCGAGATTGATCGGCCGGGACCAGGTCGAACCGGCGGCCAGTTCAACCTCCAACTCGTTGGTCCGCAGCTTGCGTTCGGCCAACCGGCCCGGGTCGAACCGGCCGGGGAAGGCGAAGAATCCCCGCCACGGCGCCTCGCCCAACTCGGGCGCGTAATACTGGGTGAACGAGAATCGCAGCGGGTCGGCGGTCAGATCCGGCGTACCCCACTCGCGGACTAGGCATTCACCCGCCCGAGCCAAATCAGCTTCCGTCGCCGCCAGCACGGCCACAAAGAATCGGACGCCCTCGGGTGCTACGGCCTCGGCCACGTTTTCACCCTGCCGTAGGTCAGAACTTCCCTACCGGCAACTCACGCCCGGATAATCGGTTGCATACTTAGTCACCTCGACTAAAAAAAGAGGCGACAATCCCAGAATAGCTCACGCTTCGACCTTTTGCCAGGGAAAATTATCAGCGCCCGGCGGCGAAGAACGGGTCTGGGGAGGGCAGGTACCAATCATTGTCGCGAATGCGGTCGACCTTGATGACCGCGGTTTCATTGGTCCCGGTGTGGTAGACGATCTTCCGGCCGCGCGAACCGCCGACATCTTCGCTTACCACCGGCACGCGCAGATCGATGAGCATGCGCCGGGCCTGGGCCAGATTCTTCTCGCCCAGATTCTCGTCGTCCAGGTCGCGGTTATAAGCGCCGCCGAAGATCTGGGCCTCCAGATGGCCGCGGTTGGCACCCAGGTTGAGCAGCAGCTTGAACAGGGCCGGAATCGCCACATTGCCGTATTGGGGCGTGGCTTTCCGGCGTTCGCGGGTGGCGGGATAGATAAAATGATTGATCCCGCCGAACCGCTGATGGCGATCGAAGATGGTCACGGCCACGCAATTGCCCACCACGGTGCGCACAATCGTGTCGTCCGTGTTGGCCACCAGATAGCCGGGCTTGAGAAAATACTCGTAAATCTCGATGTCACGCCGGGTTTGGTCGGTCTGCTCGTGCGTGAAGATCACGTTGCCCACTCCTTTGCCGGTTACTTGACTACAGTGTCCACCACATATTATATGAATCGGCCGGTTCCGATTTCAACTTTAATCGAAAAATGCCGGCGTAAATCCCGCCTTCGCCCCGGCCAGGCCGCACGATTGGCCTTGACACGGACCGGGGCGGGGTATATCCTCCCCCCTTTCCATAAACGCCCGCTTTGACCGGCGGCGTTGCCGCCTGAAGGACGAAACACCGTGAAATACTTGCCGGAATTCACCAAAGGGTTGTTCCGCGAAAACCCGGTCTTCATGCTCCTCCTGGGGCTCTGCCCGACCCTGGCGGTGACCACCAGCCTGGCCAACGCCCTGGGCATGGGCCTGGCCTGCACCTTCGTGCTGTTCTGCTCCAACCTGATGATCAGTCTGATCAAGGGGGTGATTCCGGGCGAGATCCGCATCCCCTGCTACATCGTCGTGATCGCCACCTTCGTGACCATGGTCAAGCTGATCATGGCCGCCTATTTCCCCGAGCTCAAGGCCGCCCTGGGCATCTTCCTGCCCCTGATCGTGGTCAACTGCATCATCCTCGGCCGGGCCGAGGCCTTCGCCTGCAAGAACGGCCCCCTGGCCAGCGTGGTCGACGGCCTGGGCATGGGCGCGGGCTTCACCCTGGCCCTCTGCCTGATCGGCGTGATCCGCGAGATCCTGGGCGGCGGCCAGGTGCTGGGCGTGCCCCTGGCGCCGGGGCTCGATCCCTACACGATCAAGGTGATGATCATTCCGCCGGGCGGCTTCCTCACCCTGGGGTCGCTGCTGGCCTTGTTCAAATTCCTCAAGCTGCGGCGCGAGCGCGCGGCGGCGCTGCGGGCGGCCCAGGCCGGCGTGGCCCAGCCGGTCCCGCTGCCGGAGGCGTGAAATGAGCGAATACTTTACCATCCTCTTCAGTCTGGTCTTCGTGCAGAACTTCGTGCTCTCCCAGTTCCTGGGCCTCTGCCCGTTCATCGGGGTGAGCAAAAAGCGCGACGCCGCGGTGGGCATGGGCCTGGCGGTCATCTTCGTCATGTCCCTGGCCGGGGTGGTGACCATGCTCTTCTACAAGCTCGTGCTGGTCCCCTACGGCATGCAGGAGTACCTGGACATCACCAGCTTCATCCTGGTCATCGCCGGCCTGGTCCAGTTCGTCGAGGTGGTGATGCGCAAGCTGATGCCGGCCCTCTACCAGGCGCTGGGCATCTATCTGCCGCTGATCACCACCAACTGCGCCGTCCTGGGCGTCACCCAGCTCAACGTCGGCAAATACGCCGACCAGGGGCTGGTCGAGGCGGTGGCCAAAAGCCTGGCCATGTCCGTGGCCGGCGGGATCGGCTTCACCCTGGCCCTCTTCCTGATGGCCGGCATCCGCGAGCGGCTGGAGCGCGCCCCCCTGCCGGAGAGCTTCCGCGGCGTGCCCATCGCCTTCTTCGCCGGAGCGGGCATGGCCCTCTCCTTCTTCGGCTTCCAAGGAATCGTCTGAAGATGTTGACCGCCGTCGTCGCCATGGCCGTGCTGGGCGGGGTGCTGGGCCTGATTTTGGCCTACGCCTCCCAGGCCTTTAAAGTCGAAATCGATCCGCGCGTGGCCGAAGTCGCTTCGGTCCTGCCCAACGTCAACTGCGGGGCCTGCGGCCTGCCCGGTTGCGCCGGCTACGCCGAAGCGGTGGTTCTGAAAGGCGCGGCCGTCAACCTCTGCGCCCCGGGCGGACCGACCGTGGCCCACCGGATCGCCGCCATCATGGGCTGCGAGAGCCAGGTGAGCGAGCCGAACTACGCCCTCTGCACCTGCCAGGCCCAGGGCGTGGAGACCCGCTTCCACTACGACGGCGTGGCCGACTGCCGGGCGGCCAACCTGCCGGGCATGGCCGGCGGCCTTAAGGCCTGCCGCTACGGCTGCCTGGGCCTGGGCAGCTGCGTGTCAGCCTGCCCGTTCGGGGCCCTGAGCCTGGGGCCGGACAAGCTGCCCAAGGTCGACGAAACCAAGTGCACGGGCTGCCGCAAGTGCGTGGCCGTCTGTCCGAGGAACCTGATGCGCGTCGACGGCGAGAGCCGGACGGTCTTCGTCAAGTGCCTCAACCGCGACCCCGGGGCAGTGGCCAACAAGCTCTGCGGCCACCCCTGCATCGCCTGCAAGAAGTGCGAGAAGGAGTGCCCCTTCGACGCCATCCATGTCGTCGACAACCTGGCGGTGATCGACTACGACAAATGCAAGCTCTGCGGCAAGTGCGTCGGCGTCTGCCCCAAGCAGGTGATCGTCAATCTGCGGGCCGAGCGGCGTGAGCGCAAGGCCGCCCGCACGGCCCTGGCCGAAGCGGTCAAAGCGGCCAGCGGGGAGGGTGCGGCATGAGCGGAGCCTTTCGGGGCGGGGTCCACCCGCACGACTACAAGCATTTCTCCAACGACGTGGTCATCGCCGACGCGCCCGTGCCGGCCGAGCTGGTCGTGCCCTTCGGCCAGCACATCGGCAAGCCGGCCGCGCCCAGCGTCAAGGTCGGCGACCCGGTCAAACGCGGCCAGGTGATCGGCGCGGCGGCGGGCTTCGTCTCGGCCGCGGTGCACAGCCCGGTCTCGGGCACGGTCAAGAAAATGGTCCGCATCGCCCACCCCCTGGGCATGCCGGTCGAGGCCGCGGTCATCGAGAACGACGGCCGCGACGAGTGGGCCGAAGGCTGCAACGTGCCCCGCGACGTCACCACCTTGTCTCCCGAAGAGATCGTCAAGGCCGTGGCCGCCGCCGGCATCGTCGGCATGGGCGGGGCGACCTTCCCGACCCACGTCAAGCTCTCGCCGCCCAAGGACAAGCCGATCGACGCGGTGATTTTAAACGGTGTCGAGTGCGAGCCGTTCCTGACCGCCGACCACCGGCTGATGCTGGAGAGCCCGGACACGGTGGTGGCCGGCCTGCGCCTGGTCCTGCGCGCGGTGAACGCCCAGCAGGGCATCATCGGCATCGAGGCCAACAAGCCCGACGCCTTCAAGACTATCAGCGACGCCCTGGAGCGCGCGGGCGACCCGCGCCTGACGGCCAAGCTGCTGCCGGTGCGTTATCCGCAGGGCGCGGAAAAACAACTGATCTACGCCTGTCTGGGGCGGGAGGTGCCCTCCGGCGGCCTGCCGATGGACGTGGGCGTGGTGGTGCAGAACGTGGGCACGGCCCACGCCATCCACGAAGCCTGCGCCTTGAACCGCCCCCTGACCGAGCGGATCACCTCGGTGACCGGCCCGGGCGTGACCAAGCCCGGCAACTTGCGTGTCCGTCTGGGCACGCCCATCCGGGCGCTGCTGGAGCGGTGCGGCTTCCAGGCCGAGGCGGTCAACAAGCTGATCCTGGGCGGGCCGATGATGGGCCTGGCCCACTACGACCTTGACCTGCCGGTCAACAAGGGCATGAGCGGCGTGCTCTGCCTGATCGGAGCCCAGACCTTCGAATACCGCGACTGCATCCGCTGCGGCCGCTGCGTGGACGGCTGCCCGATGGGGCTGGTGCCCAGCGAGCTGAGCATCATGGCCGAGCGCCGGGACTACCTGGCCACCCGCGAAATCGACGTGCTCGACTGCATCGAGTGCGGCGTCTGCACCTATCAGTGCCCGGCCCGCCGGCCGATCGTGCAGTGGATCAAGGTCAGCAAGAGCGAAATCGCCAAGGCGCGGGCCAACAAATAAATCTAGAATCTAAAATTTAGAATCTAGAATCTAAAATCGGGCGGAGCCATGCGGGGCGAGGATATCGCGGAACGGCTGTTGGATTTGGCGGCCAGAGTCCTGAAATTGTCCGAAGCCATGCAGGAAGGATACTCCGGACGGCATATCGCGCTGCAAATGGTGCGCTCCGTCACTTCTGCGGGGGCCAATTACGAAGAGGCTCGTTGCGCGGAAAGCCGGGCCGACTTGAAGCACAAGTTGAATCTGGCGCTGAAAGAATTGCAGGAAACCCGTTACTGGTTGCGCCTGACGGGTAAGGCCGGAATCATCGCCGCCAAAAGGCTGAACGGAGTGATTGAAGAAACCTCTGAATTGATCGCCATCCTGGTGGCCTCAGGCAAGACCCTGGGAGGCAAAAAAAGCCTTTCGCAGACAACCGAGCAATAAGTCGACAAATTGGGATTATTTTGGATTTTAGATTCTAGGTTTTAGATTTTAGATTGAACAAACTATGCAATATATCGTCAGCACTTCTCCGCACCTCAAGGCCGAGCAGGACATCAGCGTCATCATGAAGCTGGTCTGCATCGCCCTGATCCCCTCGTTCATCTGGGCGGCGTTCAATTTCGGCTGGCACGCGCTCTGGGTCACGGGCCTGTGCGTGGCCGCCTGCGTGGCGACCGAGGCCGTCTGCCTCTGGCTGCGCGGCAAGCCGGTCCTGACCGGGGTGGGCGACTACAGCGCCGTGGTTTCGGGCCTGCTCCTGGCCGCGGTCCTGCCCCCCAACGTCAGCTGGCACGTGGCCATACTGGGCGGAATCTTCGCCATGGCCGTGGCCAAGCACGCCTTCGGCGGCCTGGGCAACAACATCTGGAACCCGGCCCTGCTGTCCCGGGCCTTCCTGCAGGTGGCCTACGCCGCGGAGATCAACTCGCCGATTTGGCCCCGGGTCAACGAACAGCAGGGCCTGTGGCAGAATCTGAGCTGCCCGCTCTCCGGCTCGTTTGCGGCCCTGGCCGAGCGCACCCCGGACGTGGTCAGCTCGGCCACGATGCTGGCCCGGATCGCCTATCCCAAGACCGCCTCGGCGGACTTCCGCTTCGTCACCAACTGGTCGGAGGTCTGGAACGGCTTCATCGGCCTGGAGGGCGGGGTGATCGCCGAGGTCTCGGCCCTCTTCCTGCTGCTGGGCGGGCTCTTCCTGCTCTGGCAGAAGATCATCACTTGGGAGATTCCGGTCTGCTACATCGCCACCGTGGGGGTGCTGACCTGGGTCCTGCCGGCGCCGTTTAAATATCAGACCGCCGACATGACCGACGCGGTGGTGCGCTACACCCCCTGGTTCTGCGGCCCCTGGGCCCTGCACCTGGTCGGCGGCGGCCTCTTCATCGGCGCCTTCTTCATGGCCACGGACATGGTGACCACGCCCATGTCGTTCAAGGGCCGGGTGGTCTTCGGCCTGGGCTGCGGGCTGCTGACCGTGCTGATCCGGCTCTACTCCAGCGCCTATCCGGAAGGGGTCTGCTACTCGATCCTGCTCATGAACACCTGCGTGCCGCTGATCGACGCCTGGACCCGGCCGCGCAAGTTCGGCCTGCGCCCGGCGGCGGCCAAGGCCGCCTGAGCGCCGCGCGCGGCGGTCCGCTAAAAGCTTATGCGCCATTTCACCTCTTTTTTATAAGGAGCTAACGTCATGAAGTTGATTCTGCTCGGAGCGCCCGGGGCCGGCAAGGGCACCCAGGCCAAGGCCATCTGCGAGAAATACGGCATCCCCCAGATCTCCACCGGCGACATGCTGCGTGCGGCCGTCAAGGCCGGCACGCCCCTGGGCCTGAAGGCCAAGGCGGTCATGGATGCGGGCGGCCTGGTCTCCGACGACATCATCATCGGGCTGGTCAAGGAGCGCATCACCCAGGCCGACTGCGCCAAGGGCTTCCTGTTCGACGGCTTCCCCCGCACCCAGGCCCAGGCCGAGGCGACCACGGCCGCCGGCGTCAAGCTCGACGCCATCGTCGAGATCGACGTGCCCGACTCCGAGATCGTCGGCCGCATGTCCGGCCGGCGGGTCTGCCTGGACTGCGGTTCGACCTATCACGTCAAGGTCAACCCGCCCAAGAAGGGCACGACCTGCGACAAGTGCGGCAAGGAGGTGGTCCAGCGCGCCGACGACCAGGAAGCCACGGTCCGCAAGCGCCTGGAGACCTACCACGCCCAGACCGCCGTGCTGACCGACTATTACGGCCAGATGAAGGGCAAGGATGCGCCCAAGTACATCAAGGTCGACGGCACCAAGAGCATCGGCGAAGTGACCCTGGTGGTGCTCGACCAGTTGGCCAAGCTGGGCGGCAAGGGTGGCAAATGCGGCTGCGGTTGCAGCTGCGGCTGAATCAACGAATTAATCCACCTGGCGGCGGAATCGTCCTCGGACGGTTCCGCCGCCGGTTTTTTCCCGCCTCTTGCATTAAAACCGCGGATCGGTTAACCTGTAGCAGACTGGTTTATCGGGATTCCATTTCCACTTGCCAGGGCCGGCCGGTACGCCGGCTCCGACGATTGGCGTACCGCCGGTTTTGAGTGTTTGCGGGGGCGAGAGCGAGCTAGCCCCCTCCAATTTGCATTCGTGATCCGCCGTCAAGACCGCGAGGGGTAAACATGGCCAGGCAGACCGCCGCCGAAAAGGTGGCCGCCGAACTGCAGCAAGCCATTTTGGAAGGGCGCTACGCCCCCGGCGAACCGCTGGCGCAGCGCAAGATCGCCGCGACCTACAACGTCGCCACCATCACCGTGCGCGAGGCCTTCCAGCGCCTCTGCCAGACCGGCCTGGTGGTGGTCGAGCCCAAGTGGGGCGCGCGCGTGGCCGACGCCGACCCCCGGATCGAACGCGAAACCTACGCCGTGCGTGAGGCGTTGGAGGGCATGGCCGCCCGTCTGGCCGCCCAGGTCGCCGATTCGCGCGACCGCGAGGAACTGGCGGCGGCCGCCGCGGCCGTGGACGCCTATCAGGACAGCCCCGAGCCCGACTCGCCCGCCGGCATCCGCGCCCACGTCGACCTCCATCTGGCCATCGCCCGCGCCAGCCACAACCGCCTGCTCTTCG
>CAYMGG010000158.1:0-13526 GCA_964389915.1 uncultured Planctomycetaceae bacterium | reverse complement strand
GTGCTGGCGGGCGCCTTGCAGGGCGCATGGACCTTGACACACCGCTGGGGGGCCAATTGGGGGCTGGGGCTGGCCGTTTTTATCTGGGCCGGAGTTTTAGGCGGGCTGACGGCACGGCGCAATCACGATTATCGCTCGGCCGAGGCCATCTGGACGGCCGCGCTGGAAGTCAACCCCAACAACGCCCGGGCGCATACCAATCTGGGGGCGGCGCTCGATCAGCTAGGGCGGTCCGAAGAGGCGGTCGCGCATTACCGGCAAGCGCTGCGAATCAATCCCCGCGCATACCAAGCTTGTAATGACCTGGGCCTCTGCTCGGCCAAGACGGGGGACAACGCCGCGGCCGCGGCCTGGTTTCAACGAGCGTTGGAGCTCAAGCCCGGTTTTCTCGACGCCCGGCAAAATCTGGCCCTGGCCTGGCTGCGCTTAGGGCGAACGCAGGCGGCGCTCCCGCTTTTTGAGGCTGTGCAGGCGGCGCGACCGCAAAGCGCCGAGGCGGCGACTAATTTGGCCAATTGCCGGCTGCGGCTCGGTCAGGCCGCGGCTGCGGCGGCAGGCTTCGAGCAGGCCTTGGCGCTTGAACCAGATTTGGCCGAAGCTCATTTGGGTTTGGGCAATGCCCGGCGGGCTTTGGGGCAAGCAGATCTGGCGGCGGAACAATATCGGGAAGCGATACGGCTGGCCCCCAAGCTGGCCGAAGCGCACAACAACCTGGGCGGCTGGTACAAGCAGCGCGGCGAGGCGGAGGCCGCGCAGGCCTGCTACCGCGAGGCCTTGCGGCTGGATTCGAAGTTGGCCGAAGCCTGGGCCAATCTGGCCGATTTGCAGGCCAGGGCAGGGGAGTTGGCGGAAGCGCGGGTAAGTTTGGAGACGGCCTTGCGTCTCAAACCGGAGTTGGCGGCGGCCAGGTACAATTATGCGCTGCTGTTAATGCGGGAAGGGGACCGCACCGAAGCGATCTCGCAATTACGCTTGGTCTTGCGTGGCTCCCCCCGCTTTCCCGCGGCGCAGGCGACGCTCGACCAATGGCTCAAGGCCCCGCCGCGGCCGGCGGGTGATTGACCGCCGGCGGCGGATCGCCTAGGATTACGCGAGCTCAAAACAGGAGAATTTTCCGCCATGAATCAGAAGGGGGTCGAATTTCGCCACGAATGCCGGGCCGAGGACTTGTCGGCGGTGCGGGAGATCGTTGAATCCACCGGTTTCTTTAATGCCGAAGAGGTCGGCGTGGCCGTGGAACTGGTCGACGAACGGCAAAAAAAAGGCGTGGCCAGCGGGTACGAGTTCGTCTACGCCGATGTCGACGCCCGGACGCGGGGCTATGCGTGTTTCGGCAAAATTCCCTGCACCGATTGCTGCTATGACCTGTATTGGATCGTGGTGCATGCCGAGTTTCGCGGCCAAGGGCTGGGCAAGCTGCTTCTGGCGCAATCCGAACAAGGGGTGGCTCGGCTGGGGGGGCGCAAGATTTACATCGAAACCTCTTCGCGCGAGCTTTACCATCCCACCCGGCAATTCTATCTGCGGGGAGGCTACGAGGTCGCGGCCCGGCTGGTTGACTTCTACGCCCCCGGCGACGACAAGTTCATTTTCAGCAAAAATGTCGGCTAATCGCTGACGGGGTAAATTTACGGCCGGATCCTGGGGCGTGAATCGCTCCTTGATTAATGGGCGCTCGGATAATTTGCCTGCATCCTTATAGTTTGCGGAGCAGAGGATGCTCGAATCGGCGGTGCGGTATACGGTTCTGGTTGACAATCAGATTCAAGGTCCGGGTTTGACCGCCGAACACGGTCTCTCGATCTGGGTGGAAGTCGGCGAGGAGCGTATCCTTTTTGACGCCGGCCGGGGGGCAGCCCTTAGGGCTAATGCCCGGGCTTTGGGCGTGGACCTGGCTTCGGTCACCCGCCTGGTGCTCAGCCATGGGCATTACGACCATAGCGGCGGCCTGGCGGAGCTGGGCGCGCTACTGCCCCAGACCACTCCGCTTTACGCCCATCCCGAGATCTTTCCTGCGCGCTACAGCCGGCACGCCGACGAGACGATTCAGGAAATCGGCCTGACGGTCGGCACCCGCGAGTTTCTACGCCAAAGGGCGGAGCATTTCCAGCCGGTGGCCAAACCGACCGAAATCGGCCCGGGCGTCTGGTTGACCGGGCCAATCCCGCGCTGGGTCGATTTCGAGGATCCGGGCGGGGATTTTTGGCTGGATCCGGCCTGCACCCGACCCGATCCGGTCGTCGACGACCTGGCGCTCTGGCTTGTGCGGCCCGAAGGCTTGTGGATCTTCTGCGGTTGCGCCCATTCCGGTTTGATTAATACGGTTGAATACATTCAGGCCGTATCCGGCCGCCGGCCAATCCAAGCCCTCGTCGGCGGCACGCATCTACGGCACGCCTCCCCGGAACGGCTTTCCCGGACGGCCGCGTTTGTGCGCGCCCTGGCCCCCCCAATAATTCAGTTCTGCCATTGCAGCGGCCAGAGCCAGAACGCTGCCCTAGCCGATTAATTACGAATTGACCGATGCTTTCGACGGAGAACAAGAAAAGCCCTTCAGCTATAGCCGAAGGGCTTTAGGAAGCGGAAGTTTTCCGCTAAAATCTGGTGGAGCAGAGGGGGCTCGAACCCCTGGCCTTCGCATTGCGAACGCGACGCTCTACCAACTGAGCTACTGCCCCAGATGTCTAGGTCGATTATCGGCCAAGCGTTGCGCTAACGATCCGCCGACCAGGCAACTGCCTAGCCATTGGCAGTTTCGCCCAGAATTTTCTGGAAAGGTGTTTATAGCGCTTTATGCGGCAGAGTCAACTATTATCTGGCCCCGGCCAGGATTCCAGCGGCAGAAATACGACCTGATCCCAGCCGCCGGGGAAGGTAAATAATTATCATATTGCGGGTTGCGGGGCGGGAAGATGCGGCCGTGGCTGGGACCCCGAAAGCATCCGGGCGAAATCAGAATAAAATGATTTTTTCTGACAGGAACTAGGTCGGAAACGGAATTATAGAGTAGCCTTTCCTCAGAGGCACCCCGAGGCCCTCGTTCCTCCCCCCCCCAGGGAACGAGGGCTTTTTATTTCTCCAACCAATCCTGACGGTTTACGGAAAACTCCCCCGTGGCGGAGAGAATTCCGTAATGACCGCCGGCGGCCCAGACGGCCTGGGCCGGATCCTTGGCGGGCTCGTCGGCGGCCCACGGCGGGACGATGATCAGTTCTCCCTGCCGGGTGAGGCCGTGCAGCGGCCGGCGATCATAATAATGAACATGTCCGCAGAAGAGCAGGTCTGCGCCGGCCTCGATCTCGCGGGCGGCGGCCGCAGAATCGATGCCGGGCGAACGGTTGGGCAGCCATTCGCTGACATGGACCCGGCGGGTCTGTACCGGCGCGATCAACTGGCGGGCGAGCCAGAGGGGAACCAGACCCAGCAGCCATCTGCCCCAGCGTGAGCGTAGCGTCGAGCGCAGGAATTGGTACCGCCGGTCCAGGGCGCAGAGTTCGTCGCCGTGCAGGCAGAGGATGCGCCGGCCGGCGTGGACGAAGTCGTACCGGTCGCCGCAAGGGTGGATGCCGTGACGGGTCAGCGGTGAGAGCGCTCCGTCGCGGAAAAAACCGGGGTTGGCGCTCGGGTCGGCGGCCGCTCCGACCACGAAATCGCGATTTCCGCAGACATGGTCGATTGCCAGGCCGCGGGCGGCGGCGGCGGCGAACAAGGCGAGCACTTCGCCGTAGTCGCCCACCGCCTGGCCCCGTCGCTCGTACCAGAAGTTGAAAGTGTCGCCCAGCAGGATCAACCGCCGGGCCTGGGCGCAGATCGTCTCCAGCAGCGCCTGGAGGCGTTGCTGTTGAAGCGCTTGCGGGCCGGGCCGCAGATGGGCGTCGGCTAAAAAGCAGACCGAAGCCGGCGAAGAGATGGAGCCTGAGGATTCGGGCATTGCGACGGCTTAGCGGGAGCCGAGGCAGGTGCCGATCAGCCGCGCGCTCTGGATCCAGGGGTGGTCGATCGGGACCTGCTTTTTACGGCCGGCCACCTGTTCGAGCGGGATGGGCACGATCTCCTCGCCTTTGACCGCGACCATCGCGTTGTAGTGGCCCTCGATGAGCAGCTTGGCGGCCATGGTCCCCAGACGCGTGCAGAGCAGGCGGTCGGTGGCCGAGGGCGTGCCGCCGCGCTGGACGTGACCCAGCGAGGTGACGCGGGCCTCGATATTGGTCAGCTGCTGAATCTGCCGGGCGACACGGCTGGCCATCGGTTCGGCCACGACGCTGGCGCAGGAGCAGTGGCCGAGCGGCACCAAATGGCGCTCGCTGCGCCGCGGGGATTTCTTCTCGCTCTTCTTCTTGCCGCCCTTTTCCTTCTCCGCCTCGCGCTTGGCGGCCTCTTTTTCACGCTGCTTGGCCTCGGCGGTGGAGATGGCGCCTTCGGCCACGGCGATGATCGAGAACCGCTTGCCCGAGCGTCGGCGCTCGACCAGATGTTCGGTCACCGCCTCCAGGTCGTAGGGGATCTCCGGAATCAGGATCACGTCCGCGCCGCCGGCGATTCCCGCCCCCAGCGGCAGCCAACCGGCGTTATGCCCCATGATCTCGCAGACGATGATCCGGTGGTGGCTGGTGGCGGTGGTATGCAGGCGGTCGATGGCTTCGGTGGCGATGGTCAGGGCCGTGTCGAAGCCGAAGGTGATGTCCGTATTGAAGACGTCGTTGTCGATGGTCTTGGGCAGGGTCAGGACGTTGAGCCCGCCTTTTTTGTGTAGCTGGTAGGCATTTTTCTGGGTCCCGCCGCCACCCAGGCAGACCAGGCAGTCCAGGTTGAGCCGCGCGGCGTTGCCCAGGGCCACGGAGGTCATGTCCATGGGCTTGCCCGTGTCGCCCATTGGCATTTTATGCGGCTTGTCTCGGCTGGTACCGAGAATGGTGCCGCCGTGGGTGAGGATGCCGCTGACGGCCTGATCGTCGAGCATGATGGTGCGGTTTTCGACCAGGCCGCGGAATCCGTCGAGGATGCCGATCACCTTGATGCCGTGCGCCATGGCCGCCTTGGCCACGCCGCGGATGGCCGCGTTCAGGCCTGGGCAGTCGCCGCCCGAGGTCAAAATACCGATGCAGCGGGTCTTCGATTTCTGGTTCACGGCCGGCTCCTTTTGGCTGCCCTCACCTCGGGAAAATATGGTTATATCACCTTCAAGCTCGCGCGGCCTGCGCGAGTTTCACCGCTTCGGCGGTCAGGCGGGTGACGCTTGCGAAGTCGCGCGCCGCGAGCAGTTCCTCCTTGACCATCCAGCTGCCGCCACAGGCCAGCACCTTGGCGAATCCGAGATAGGAGGCCAGATTCTGCGGATCGATGCCGCCGGTCGGCATGAAGCGCATCATGCCATAAGGAGCGGCGATGGCCTTGAGAGTCTTCAGGCCGCCGAAGGCCTCGGCGGGAAAGAATTTGACCACCTCCAGGCCGAATTCCAGGGCCATTTCGATATCGGTCGGGTTGCTGGTGCCGGGGGTGATGGGCACCCCTTTCTCCAAGCAATAGCCGACCACCTTGGGGTTGAACCCGGGGCTGACGATGAATTGCGCGCCGGCGGCCAGCGCGTCGTCCACCTGGGCGGGCGAGAGGACCGTTCCAGCGCCCACCAGCACTCCCGGCACGGCGCTGGCCCGGCGAATGGCTTCCGCGGCGGCGGCGGTGCGGAAGGTGATCTCGGCGCAGGGCAGCCCGCCTTTAAGCAGGGCTTCGGCCAACGGCGTGGCGTCGTCGGCGCGGTCGATCTTGACCACCGGCACCAGGCGCAGCGCGCCCAGGCGATTCAAAATTTCGTGCATTGGACTGCTCCCTTAAGCAATATTTGGCTGCGATTTGCTTGCAAGTCAAGCATAGATTTCACCCAGCCGGTAAGCGGCCCAGGCGTTTTCGAACCAGAGGTCGGATTCAGGCAGCGGCCGGCGGGGCCGCCAGCGGCTGGTGATCGTTTCGCCGGCGACGACGGTTTCCTGCACTTGGTCGCGGAAGGCCGGGTTTTCCGGAACATAACGCCACTGCGCGCTCAGGCCCGGATGGAGCGGCTGGCCGGCGGGATCGATGACCAGGGCCGAGCCGCGACTGCCCAGGCCGCTTTCGACGGCGGAGATGACGGCGTCCAGGTAAGCCAGCTGGGCAAAGGCGAGCGATTGCGTGTGGGCGGCCTCACCGGCTTCGGCGGGTAGAGACCAGGCGCAGCCCTGGACGCGCAGCCGCTCCCATTGCTTACCCGCCGCCGCGCGGGCTTCATGTAACTGGGGCAGCGCCCGGATATGGGCGGCCGCCCGGCTGAGGCGTTCTTGCAGCTCGCGGCGCTCGGCCCGCCAGTCGCGGGCGGCGCGGGCTCCGGTTTCCAGCCAGGCATGCAAGGTCGAGGCGGCGTGGAGCGCTTGGGCGCGGGCCTTGTCCGTCGGCAGCGTGGATTCGGCATATTTGGCGGCGATATAGGCAGCGGCGCGAAAGCCGCCGACCTGGCCGGAATTAAGGGCCGCGCCGCCAGGGCGCGCAGCGCCATGCGAGCCGTTCACCTCGCCGACCGGGAAGAGGTGGCGCAGGTTGACCGATTCCCACCAATGGTTGGCCGCCAGTCCGCCGTTGTTGTGCTGGGCGCAGACGGCGATCTCCAACATTTCGGTTTCGAGGTCGATGCCATGATCGCGGTAGAGTTCGATCGCCCCAGGATTCATATGGCGCAGGCGCAAGAGCGGCGTGGCCTGGGTGGCGCGGGATTTTTCCAGATATTCGCGGGCCTCGGCATCCAGGACTGCGGCCGAAAAACCGGCCGAATTACTGCGAAAATCAAGAAAGACTCGGCGTCCGCGCTGCACGGTTTCCTGATAGACCAGGAGGTCGATCAGGGACGAGCCGCCGGCCGCCTTGCGTGCGTCGAACGGCCATTGATAGCCCTTGAGGAAGACCAGCGAATCGCGCCGGCCCGGTTCGGGCAGGAATTCGCTCAGGAATTCACGGGCGTCGGAATGGCCGTCGGCCGCGGTGCTGACGAAGCGCGGCACGACCTGCATGTAGGTGCCCGAGACGTTCCAGCGGAATTTGGTCGAGGCCAGGCCGAACTGGGCTTCGGCCAGATTCTGGGCCGTGGCGCCCGCCCGCAGGGCCAGGCCGATGCCGCCGGTATGGACCAGGGGATAGACGCTGGCCGCATAAAGGCCGCCCGGGCCGCCGGTGGCAAAGATCAGATTGTCGGCCAGATAGGCCTCGTAATTCCCGGCCCGGTCGAGGGCAATGAGGCCGGCGGCGCGGGGGCGGTCGTTCTCCTCGACCACCAGAAGCTCCACCGCCAGGCGGCCTTCGTGGACCGGAATCTGCCGGCGGCGGATCTCGGCGATCAGCGCCCGGCACATGTCGCGGGAGGTGTAGGGGCCGATGCTGGTGGCGCGCTGGCGCGGATCGTGGTCCGTCTTATAGCCCACGAATTGGCCGTAGGCATCCTGCGGGAAGGGGACGCCCAGATCGACCAAGTGCAGAAAGGCCCGGGTCGAGAGGCAGGCTTCGACCAGGGCCAGATCGCCGTGCATGCTGCCGCCGGCGAAGAGGTCCTCGGCCATCAGTCGGGGCGAATCGCCCTCGCGACCGGCCAGGGAGAGCTTGTAATAGGTCTGTTTGTCGCTGCCGGTGTTGATCGAGGTGCCGAAGTCTAGACCTTCGGTCACGATCAGCACATCTTCAATCCCGTGCTTGCGCAGCTGCACGGCGGCGTTCAGGCCGGCCGCACCGCTGCCCAAAACCAAAGTGTGAACCCGAATGGTCTTGAGCGGCAAGCTCCGCCCGGCCGAAGCGAATTGGAGGATTTCCTCTTTCATGAGCGGTTCCTGCAAGCAAGGCTAGAGGCGCGGTACGGTCAGGCCGCCGTCCAGGTTGATGACCTGGCCCGTGGCGTAAGCCAGATCGCCCCGGGCGAGCATGGCCACCGCGCGGCCAATGTCTTCCGGCCGCCCCCACCGCGCCTGGAGCAGCAACCCGTCGGCGATCAGCTTGTCGTATTTTTCTTTCACTCCGGCGGTCATGTCGGTGGCGATTATGCCGGGCCGGATTTCGTAGACCGGCAGGTCGTATGCACCCAGGCGCACGGCGAAGAGCTTGGTCATCATGCTCAGGCCGGCCTTGGAGAGGCAGTACTCGCCCCGGTTGGGGCTGGCCACGTCGGCGGAGATGCTGGAGACGTTGATGATGCAGCCGGCGAAGGCGCTGTCGGCCTGCTTCTGCTCGATTAACCATTTGGCCATTGCCTGGGTAAGGAAGTACGGGCCTTGCAGGTTGATGCGCATCACCCGCTCGAAACTCTCCTCGCTGGCGTCCAGCAGATCGGCCCGGACCTGGGGGGCCACGCCGGCATTGTTGACCAGCACGTTCAACCGGCCGTAGTGAGCGCGCAGGTCGGCCAAAAGTGCCGCCCGCGCGGACGAATCGGCGAGGTCGCAGCGGTAATAATGGGCCGCAGTGCCGGAGCCGGCGGCGCGAATGGCGGCCAGGGCTTCGGCAACGGCGGCGGCTTCCTGGGTGGCGCAGATGGCCAAGTCGAAGCCGGCGGCGGCCAGGGCTTGGGCGATGCCCAGGCCGATGCCGCGGTTGCCGCCGGTGACCAAGGCGACGGGGTTGGGCATGCGGTATATCCTTTCGGCGGCGAAGTTCGCGGGAACCTTCCGGAGAGGCTTTGTCAAAAAGAGCCGCCCGGTCCTTCAAACAACCAATGATCCAAATCGGCGCGAAAACCGCATGGATCAATCAGTGCTGAAATCCAACTGATAATCGTACTCCAGCCGCTGGCCCCGGGCGATCAGGCTCAGTTTAGTCAGTTTAGATCCCAGTGCTTCCGCCTGCCAGGGATCGGTCAGCGGCTGTTCAGTGACCTCTAGGTTCAAGATTTCCGGATCGAACTCCAGGCGCAGCTGGCGCAATTGCGTACCGCAGAAGACCACCCGGCCGGGCCGTTCCAAACCGATCTGGCAGGGCGTCAGCAGGTTGAGTTGCGGAGGGCAGTCGAACCGGTCCAGCTCGATCCGATCGCGGACCGTAATCCGTTCGGTCGGCTCCGCCGTAATTTCGAGAGTGCGCTCCAGCCGGCGCAGGGCGATTTCCGGCGGATAGGCGTCGGCCAGATCCATGCGCAGGCGCCGAAGCGGACCGGCTTCGCTGAACGTCACGTCCCGGGCGGCGAATTTGCGCCCTGCGGCCTGCTCTCGGCCGTTTATCAGCGGCACGTTATGGCCTTGCGAACGGATGTACCAGAGGTCGTAACGGGCTTCGGAGAAGGTCTGGCGGGTGTAGGTTTCGGCGCCCGGGTCGATGATGATCGGGTCGCCGTCGAGCAGGATGATGAACTGCCCGAGGTCGTTATGGTTGTGGTTCTCGGCATTGTGCCCGCCCTTGGCGGCCAGCACCAGGCCCCGGTCGGAATGGGGGTCGGTCCGGGCGGTCAACACCTGTAGATTCGGCAGCCAATTGGTGAGTTCGCGTTCGGCGGCATAGGGGCGGGCGCAGGCCGGAATCCAGAACAACTCGCGCAGATTCTGCATCAGGCCGCCGGCGCAGAGATGTTCGGGGAACGGTTGGGCCAGGCTGCCGGCCGGCCGCCAGTCGGTCATGGCCAGGAGGGCCAGGTTTTTAAGCCCTTCGTCGCCGATGCGCTCGCCGTAACGATAAACTATGGCCCGGCGCAGGCCGTCCATGCGGACCCGGCAGTCGGCGAAGGAGGCGAACCAGGGGCCGTCGAGGTGGACGCGGCGCAAGTAAAGGCCCATCTCGGTCAGGAGCGGTTCACCGTAAAAGTCGATCTTTCCTTGGGAGCGGTCGCGCAGAAGCTCCAGGAAGAGGAGGAGCGCCCCGCCGGCCACGCCCCAGTAACTGGGCCCCTCGTCGCAGCCGCCGTCGGGGCCGTAGTGCGAGACGAAGCGGTCGCAGTAGGCCAAAAGCCGTTCGCCCAGCGCCCCCAGCCGGGCCACGTCGGTCACGGTATAGAGGGCCGCGCCGAAGACGCTGGAGCAACACCACGGCGTCCAGTTGTTATGGCCGCTGGTCCACCAGAGGTGGCTATCGCGTTCGACCGGTTCGATGATGCGACGGAGGATTTCGTAGCGAATGCGAGCCGAAAGGCTGGGGTAGGCCGTGCGCCAGCTGTCGCGCAAGAGATAGTCGGTTTCGGCCAGCAGGAAAGCGGTTTCGCAGGCGAAGAGATCGGGGGTCTCTTCGGTATAGCGGGGCAGGGCATCGCCCGGCGCGCGGGCCGCGTGAGCCGAGATCGCCCAGGTGGTCTCCTCCAGGATCGCCCAGAGGCCGTCGACGATGTCGGGCAGGAAACGCCCCTGGCCCTCGAAGCATTCGGCCAGCACCAGGTTGCCCAGCGCCTCGCGGCGGGCGAAATACGGCGCTTCGCAGGCCACCCGGTTGCCGGTGTGGATGAAGGTGGTGTAGACGCGAGCGGGCAGGGCCGGCCAGGGCTGGTCTTGCAGCAGTTCGGCCCGGCCGATCAGCCAGTGCTTGCGGGCCAGGTTGAAGGACGGCTCGGCCAGCTTGTTCCAAGCCTCGCGGTCGCTGGCGGTCGGGAACGGCCGCCATTCGTTGGCCGCGAGAAAGGCGGCGGCGAGCTGCTGACACCCCACGCGATCGGTGAACATGGCCTATTTTCCTTTGAGTTCCCGTAATTTGGTCATCTCGGGCAAACGACGGTAATATTCGTCAAGCGGATAGCAGCCGCTGATCAACCCCTTGCGCGGGGCGGTGGTGCAGTCGCTGAGCGTGCGGCAGACGCGCTTCAGGTCCAGGGCTTTACCGGCCGTGGCGTCGGCCAGGAGCTCGGGGTAGGGCAGAAGCATCCGCCCCAGGCCGACCGAATCGACGTGTCCGGCGGCGACGTAGTGCTGGGCCACGTGGGGCAGAAAGTCCTGGAGGTAGGTATAGGCCGAACCAATCAGGCAGAGGCCGGGGAATTCGGCCTTGAGGGTTTTGACCGTATTGATCTGGCGGGCCACGCCGCGGAGCGGGTCTTCCGGCGGCTGATAGCCGTCGGAGGGCGGGAAGAGGGCCGGTCGCTGGATGTGCGGGTTATAGTAGGGGCTGCCGGCTGTCAGATTGACCAGCCGGATGTCCAGGCTCTCCAACAGATGGAGGAATTGGCGCGTTTCGGCCAGATCCGCCTCAACCGGCCGGTCGGGATTAGTGGCGAAGGCATAGAGGTACGGCAGACAGCGGCTGTAATCCTCGGGAATGCCGGGACCGAGTTTGGCGCCGCTGGTGCGGTCCGGATCCGGGCGGAAGGGGACCCAGTCGAAAGCGCTCAGGCGCACGCCGATCAGCAAGCCCGGAGCCTCGGCCCGGATTCCGGCGACGATCTCGCACAGCAGGCGGGTGCGGTTTTCGAACGAGCCGCCGTAAACGCCCGGCCGGGTGTGCGCGCCCAAGAATTCGTGCAGCAGATAGCCGTGGCAGTGCTTGACGTCCACGAAGTCGGCTCCGACCTCCTGGGCGAGTTTGGCCGCGCGGACATAATCGTCGACCAGCCGGCGGCAGTCGTCGTCGGTGAGGACGGCCGCGTCGGAGTCGAGTTTGACGCGCTTGTCGAGGAGCGGATGGCGGAAGGCTACGCGCGGTTCGGGGCGGTGGTTGTCGTGCGGCTTGCTCCAGCGGCCGGAGTGGGTGAGCTGGAAACCCACCAGCAGGTCGTCGGTTGTGCCGTAAAGTTCGCGGTGGGCGGCAAGCAGCTCTTCGCGCAACGCGGCCAGGTCGGAACGGGTATGTTCGCCGATCATGAGCTGGAAGGGGTTGCTGCGGCCGTCCTCGCGCACGGCCATGGCCTCGCCGCCCCAGATGATCTTGGCCCCGCTGCGGCCGAAATTGCGCCAGCGGCGGCGCATGTGTTCGGTCGCGCCGCCTTCCGGGGTGGAGTCCCAGCCCTCCATGGCGTGGGCCGTCCAGCGGTTGCCGACCGTCCGGCCATTGACCTCCAGCGGCCGCAGCAGGGGGGAGTCGTTGCCGGTCAGCACCGTATCGGCGCATTCCAGTTCGATTCCGGCTTCGGCCAGATAGGCCCGAAACTCGGCCACGCTCTTCAGGCTGGCGATGCGCTGATAATTCTCTGCGGCCATTATTTCTCCTTCAGGGATTCCATGAGCGCCTGGAAATATTCCACCTTGCGCGTGACGAACAGATTGTACCAGGCCGCCAGCGTGGCCGGATGCAGCACGCCCAGGTTTTCCAAAATCTGCCGGGCGAAATCGAGCGGGGCCAGCCCGGAAGCCGTGATGACGCGCCGGTCACAGACCGCCGGTTCGGGCCGGAAATAGCGCTCCCCCGAATAGTCCGGGCAGACGGTCTTCAGGTATTCCAGATCATTGCTGGTGTGCAGCCGGTCGTTGAGCAGGCCCGCCTGGGCCAGGGCCAGGGTGGCCCCGCAGATGGCCGCCACGTAACCGCCGGCGGCAAGGCACTCTTTGGCTTTGGCCACGACCGGGGCGTGGAGCGATTCCTGCCAGGTTTCTCCGCCCGGGAGGAGGAGCAGCGCCGCCTCGTCGGGGGCGCAGGCGTCCAGGGCCAGGTCGGGGACGATCCGCAGGCCGCCCATGGTGACCACCGGTTGCAGCGTAAGGCCGACCGTGCGGACGGTGAACTTGGGGACGCCCGGTTTGAAACACCGGCCGGAATTCAACTCCGCCACCGCCAACGCCGGCTCCCAGTCGGCCATGGTGTCGAAGACGTACAGATAGACGGCGGTTTTCATGGCGCTCGGCCTCCGATTCGGGCGGCGGCGGAGAGCGGCGGCAGGCCGCTCGGGAAAAAACTCCTCAGCGCAGCGGCAGCCGGCGGTATTTGCCCCGGCGATGGGTCAGCCGGTCGTTGGCGCCGGCGCGCAGCACCTGCTCTTCATAAGCCTGGAAATTGCCGTCGAACCAGCGGACCCGGCCGGAACCCTCGAAGATCAGCAGGTGCGTGCAGACCCGGTCGAGGAAGTAGCGGTCGTGGCTGATGACCATGGCGCAGGCGGGGAAGGCCATCAGCGCCTCCTCCAGTACGCGCATGGTGTTGGTGTCCAGGTCGTTGGTCGGCTCGTCCAGCAGGATCAGGTTGCCGGCGGTGCGCAGAAGCTTGGCCAGGTGGACGCGGTTGCGTTCGCCGCCCGAGAGCTGGCCGACTTTTTTCTGCTGCTGGGTGCCGCGGAAGTTGAAGCGCGAGACGTAGGCCCGGCTGTTGATCTTGCGGTCGCCCAGGGAGATCTCGTCCTGACCGTTGGAGATCTCTTCGAAAATGGTCCGGCTGTCGTCGAGCGAGTCGCGGTGCTGGTCGACGTGCGAGAGGACCACGGTCGGCCCCAGTTCGACCGCGCCGCCGTCGGCCGACTCCTGGCCGGTGACCAGGCGGAAGAGGGTGGTCTTGCCCGCGCCGTTGGGGCCGACCACGCCCACGATCGCGCCGCGGGGCAGACTGAAGGTGCAATCCTCGATCAGCTTGACCTCGCCGAAGCCCTTGGTCACGCCCTTGAATTCGAGCACCCGGTCGCCCAGATG
>CAYMGG010000157.1:0-13565 GCA_964389915.1 uncultured Planctomycetaceae bacterium | reverse complement strand
TTCGCTGCGCCGCTCCTTGACTGAAACTTGCATACTTTATTTATTGACAGCGCCTTATTGATGGCCGACTAGCGTTCGGGTCTGGTGAACAGGATGAGAGTTTTTTGGTGGGGTTTGGGGAACCTTTTTTGCAAAAAAGGCTCCCCAAAATCGGCCACTATTAATTTGAATTGGTATCAGACTACTTATGAACGATTCCGGGGGCCTTTTTGGGTAGAAAAGGGCCCCCCGGAGTTGGTTTGTAAAAAGGATTCAATGCTCGGGAAAAGTCAGTCGCAGTCCGGGCGGGGCTTGGAATTCGCACCACAGTTTCCACCCGTCGCTGCCGGGCGCCACTTTGGCCAGGAGGGTGTTGAGGCCGGCCCGCGCCGGCACCTCCAGGCAGAATTCCCCGCGATAGGGGGCGCCGCGGGCGGGTACCTGGTTGGCGTCGAAGATGGGGCGATCGTTCAGGTAGACGAGCAGTCCGTAATCGGCGCTGAGGTTGAGCTTGATTCGGGCCGCCCGTTCGGCCGAGAACTCGGCCCGGGCATACGCCAACAGGTTGCCGGTCTGGCCGAACAGAGTTTTGAAATCCAGCTGTTCGCTGACCGCCGGGCAGGTCCGCCAGCTCGCCGCCGGATCGGCCGCCCCCGTTTCGGGCCAACGAGGCGCATAGAAGCTGGCGCCCTTCAACCCGTCGGGATTGGCAAACGGGCCGGCCACCTGCCAGGCGGAGGGCCGGACGCTCGAAGCTTCCGCTTGGCCGGCGGCCCCGGGGTCGGCCGGGAGCGTCAGGGGAAAATCCTCGGCCGGGAATTCCCGCCGCGGCTGGTCGGGGTCGTCCAGCGCCAGCACGTTCACCTCGTAAGGCTTAAGCTGCATCTCCAGCCCCTGTCGTAGCTCGGCCTCGCTTCGCCGACCCAGGTCGCGCTGGTTCAGCAGATCGACGACCCGCGCCGGCCCTTGCGGCTGGCTCAGGCCGACCCGGGTTACGGTCGTCTCCGAGCGGCAATTGAAAAGCACGACGTATTGCCGCCGGCCCTGCTGCAAATGGGCGGTCCAGACGCCCGACGTGGCCGTCACGCCCGGGGCCGGGACATACCGGGCCAGCAGCTTGGTGAAGCCGGCGACGCCGGCCGGATCGGTGAGCACCGGAAAACCGTTGAGCAGGACCACGGTCCCTGAGCCGACCGGCCATTCGGCGGCGGCGATCCGGCCGTCGGCGAAGCGGGCCAGCGGCCGGGCCTCGGCCGGCAGGTCGGGCAGTTTAATGCTGTGGCTCAGGGCCAGGCTCGCGCCGGCCAAGTCGCCGCAGCCCATGCCCGGTTGGACGGCGGCGGTCTGCTCGGCCGGGGCGGTCAGGGGCAGACCCAACTCGTGCCAGAGCCGGCACCGCGCCTCCGGTCGGCCCGGGGTCAGGCGGCCGCTGGCGGGAAAGAGCATCAAAGTTCCGCCGGAGCGGGCGTACGCGAGCATTTCGTTCGCCGCCGGTTCGGTCAGCAGCGGCCGGCCCAGGTCGATGACCAGCGGCGTTTTTTCCACCGCCAGCACCGGCGATTCGAACAGGAAGAGCCGGTCGGAATACAGGGCCAGCGGCCGCCCCTGGCCGGTCAGAAAGCCGATCGCTTCGTTGAAGTCGGGCGAGCAACTGGTGGCCAACGAGCATTGATTGGTCGAAAGCGACTGGATCAGGCCGATGCGCGGTCCGACCTCCCGAGCGGACTTGAGCTCGGCGGCCAGGGCCCGTAACGGCCCGAAGGAGGGGTAGGCGCCGCCGGAATAGCTGTTGCCGTCGATCCAGGCGTAGCCCTGGGCGCGGTGCTTGAACAGCGAGAACATGGCGCGCTGATGCCCGTTCAGCTTGGCCGGTGTGCCGGCGGTCTCGAAGGTGTGGGGCACGCCGAAATCCTCCGTCAGCGTGCCGCAGAACGGGGCGACGCTGGCCGGGCTTTCGTAACAGGTGTTGTGGAATCTCGCGCCGTAGCGCCGGCAGATCGGCACGCCGACCGCGTAATCATTGGCGATCTGGCCGACCGCCTCCTGCGAACCGCCGTAGAGAAATTCGATCGGGCGGTCCGGATCGGCCGCGCGGATCACCCCGCAGACCTCTTCCCACATCTGGCCGACGGTCCAGCAGCGGAAGTTTTGAAAATCCCACCAGATGGGCCGCAGGTCCAGGCCGGCCTCGGTCTCCTGCCACACCGGCTGCTTGAGCTGCTCCCAGTCGGTCAGGTTCAGGCCGTAGCGTCGGGCGGCCGCGGGCAGGGAGTATTTGAGCACCTCCCGGACGTAGCGGCGAAACTGCGCCTGCGAGTAGGCCGAATAGTCGAAGAGCAGCTGAGCCGGCCGTTGTCTGATTTCCGGCGGCGCCTTCTTCATCGCAAAATTGAGAAAGAAGGCGTCGAGCCAGCCGCCGTAGGACGCCTGCCAGGAGGCGATGACCGGCTCATCCCGGTAGCGGGTCACGAGCGCGGCGAGCATTTTCATGAACGCCGGTCGGGCCGTGGGCGCCCAGTAGGAGAGGGCGAAATGCCCGGCCGGCGGGGGATTCCCGGCCGCGTCCAGCATGCTCTCCTCGCGATACCAGGCCGGATAGCGGGTATCGCAGGTGATCAGAAACGGCTCCAGCCGCAGTCCGAGCCGGCGGGCCAGGGTGATCAGCTCATCCAGCCGGGTGAAATCGTACTGCTGCGGGGCGGTTTCGAGATCCGCCCAGCCGATGAACAGGTTGACGAAATTGCCGCCGTCCGCCCGAAATTCGGCCAGATCCTTTTCACGGATGCCGCCGAGGCTGGCGTCGACGGCCCAGAGGAAGGCCCGGGCCGGGTCCGCTCCGGCCGCGGCGGGATAGGTCGGAGCCAGACTGGAGACGGTCAGCCAGTTGCTGGTGAAGCTGGCGAAAGGCCTCGCGTCGACCAGTTCGAACCGGAGGCGGAAGTGGCGCGAGGCCTGCCCGGCCGGCAGGGCGAGGGCCGAAGCCGGCACGCTGAACCGCCGGGCCAGGTCGGCGCCCGGCGCGAGCGTGACCGGGGATTCGACCGCCCCGGCCGGCACTGGCTCGCCCGTCGGCGGGACCAGCCACAACCGGCCGGTGAATTGGCGCGGCTGCTTGTAATCCAGGTTTTGCAGGTCGACGTCCACCTCCAGGTTCTCCCCGGGGCCGAGGCGGTAGGTCGAGGGCGAGAGCCGGCCGGCCAGCCGCTCCGGAACCGCCAGGCGGGCCTGCGGCGCCAGGTTGCTGCGGAAATCCTGACTGAAGGCGCTGGCCGACGGATAGAAGCTCCAGTAGGTGCGCCCGGCGGCGTCGACGATGCGCAGCCGGCGGTAGCGGACCGAATAGACGCCCAGTTCGCCCTCCTGCGGGTGGCCGGAGAGGTAGACGACCTGGAACGGAACGCCGGCCAGCGGGTTGAGCGCAAAGCGGCGGCGATACCATTTGCCTCGCGCCGGATTGAGAGCGTTGGCCGGATGAATGTGCAGCCCGTTGCCGTCGCGCAGGTTCATGTTTCTCAGCATGAGCTCGGTCCGGGGTTCGGACTCCAGGTCGAAGCCGCCGCGGACCGAGGCCGATTCGGGGGCGAAATAGATGTCGTACTCCAGGAACGCCCCGGCCGGCAGGCGCTGGGGGCGGTCGAACCGCTCGATCTCCAGGGCGAAGTATTTGCCGGCCTGGACCGAATCCAGCGGATAGGAGAGTTCAATCTCCCGCAAGTCTTCGGGCAGGTCGCGCACTTCGGGCGTCTGCCCGGCGGCGATCGGCTTGAGCCAGGTCACTTCGGGGCTGAGGACGGGGCCGTCCTCGGCGGCCGGACTTGTACCAGGGATCAGCCAGCAGCCGGTCAGAAGGCAGAAACCGAGCGTACGGCCAAGACGGCGGGGCAGAGATGAGAAGCGCGGGGCGCGGGGCATGGGCAGTTCCTCCGGGAAAAGGGCGGGAGCCGGCGTCAGGGATCACTGGCCCCAGGGAAACCATTCTTTGATCGCCGAGCCGGTCGGCGCGGGCCAGTCCCGGCGGGGGTAGAACGCGACATGGAAATCGGCGAAATAGAAATTGGCGTCGCCGTAATGGTTCTGGCCCACGTTCGGATAGGACATCGTGAGTTCGCCGCGGAATTCGGGGTAGGTCTTGCGCTCGTCGCCCCCGTAGCCGCGGTTGGCGCAGGCCATCAGCGGGAGTGCGGCCGGCCGCGGGATCGGGGCCAGCTTCAACCATTTGTCAGTCCGATAGGCGGCATAATTGTTCCAGGCGTAGCTGTAGCAGCCCGGCCCCCAGCCGCCATACCAGGCCTGGGTCTCCGCCGGGCACATAAAGACGTTCGCGACCGGCGAACTGCGGCCGGCCTTATAGGGTACCGAAGGGCCGATGAAGGCGTCCAACTGCCGCAGGACCGGATCCCAGGTGCTGCCGGTGTGTTGCTGGGAGGGGAGGAAATCTTCGGTCTCGTCGGCGTAATTGCGGGTGAAGAGCGCCAGCTGCCGCAGGTTGCTCTGGCAGGCGGCCTGGCGGGCGTAGGTCAGGCTTTTTTCCAAGGTGGGCAGCAGGAGGCCGGCCAGGATGGAGATTATGGCTATGACTACCAGCAGCTCCACCAGCGTAAAGCCGGCCTCGCGGCGACGGCGCAGCGGCGGCGGGCGCAGGATGGCGCAGCGTTCGTGCAACATGGCGAAGACCCTTTCGCTTAAAGAGGAAACGGGCTCGACCGGCGGTTGGCCGGTTGGCCCCAGGATTTCCGGCCCCGGACTCGCGCTGGCGCCGGCCTGGGCGCAGGCGGGATCGGCCGGCGGTTGGTCGCCGCCGGGCGCGGGCATTTCCGGCCGGCCGAAGACCGCGATTTCACCCTCCGTCAACCGGCCGGCGGCGATGGCGCGGGCGAGGATGTCCGCCCACCGCCCCTGGTGGGTCAGCTCCGCCCGGGTGTCGATCAAGGTCTGGGCCAGGCGGGTGATAATATAGCCCTGCGGGTCCGGGTGGGGGGTGACGGCCGACAAGGGAAGGGAGCGTTTGTGCAAAACCACGCCTTCCCCCAAACGCTTGCGAAAATCGACCGGCACGGTGAGGTGGACGGCACCGGGCGCAAAGGCGAGTAGGCCATGGGCCACGAGGGCGGAATAATGACTGATGACGGCCTGAGGCTGATCGGCTTGGTTGCGACTCCACAGGAACCAGCGGGTAAAGTCGGCGTCCGGGCCGTCGGGTTGGCCGGGCAAACGAAACAAGCCGCGGTCAATTTTTAGCCAAAGCCCGCGGGCCACATAATAGCGGGTGTGATTGGCCTTATCAAAACCGCAGCTTATCGCCTGCTGATAGGTAAAATACCCGTATTGGCGGTCAGCGATCTGAGCTAATCTGGCATTGTCCACGATCCAGCTCCCGGCCTTGGGCAGCGCTTGAACTCTTAAAATCTAGCCGGCATGGCGGCAAAAACTAGCCAAGAGCAAGAATTTTGCCCGCAAAACACTTGTAAGAATCGGCCGCAAAAAGCCTGCTAAGTTCGCCAGTGCCGGCGATTACTTTTTATTCTGGATGATGTTAGGCAGATTGCCGGTGTGGCTTCGCCCGATCTCGACTTAATCGGAAGCGGGAGGGCTGATATCAATTCACATTAATAGTGGCCGATTTTTGGGAACTTTTTTTGCAAAAAAGGTTCCCCAAACCCCACCAAAAACTCTCATCCTATTCACCAGAACCGAACGCTAATCGGCCATCAATAACTTGAGTTGATATAATATCAAATCAAGTTAATGATCGTCGAATAGGTGCGAAATCCATCCGCGCTGAATTTGTCCATCTGAACGTTCGAAATGGCGAAGCCGGTCGAGAGTTTTTTGGAAGGGTCAGGGGAACCTTTTTTTGTAAAAAAGGTTCCCCTGAATCGGTCTTTATAAAATGGAGGTCATGCAAACCGAAGGTTGAAGGGGTGAAAAATGATTCCCGGCCGGGCAGCTTATCCGCCCGGCCGGGAATCGGGTAATTTGCCTAAGGTTGGCCAAGTCTCATGGACTGGGTTCGCTCCAGATTTCCACTTCGTCCAGACCGCCGCCGTTTTCGTACTCCAGATCCAGGCGTACATAGCGGCCCTTGGCTCCGGTGCAAACGATCGTGGTCTGCGTCGGCTTTTCGCTGGCCCAGCTATCTGCGGTCAGTTTGACCGGCTGGCCGGCCGTCAATTTGGTCGGCTCCGCGCCGTAAGACACCGTGCAGGCGAGCGGCGCTTCCAGATCCGCCGCGCGCACCAGCCGGACCAGCTTGAGGGCCTGGCTGGTTTTCAGGTCCAGCAGGATAGATAGTTTTTTGCCGCCCTTGAATTCGACGTTCTTTTTGCGCTCGTTCCACCGCAGATTGGCGCCGCCGATCAAGGCCTGGCCGGTGCGGCCGGCGAATTTGTTGTCGGCCGGATCGGCCAGTTTGATTCCCGGGGCCAGGTCGACGTACTCGTAGGTCGCGCCGGTCTTCACCCGGTAGGGGAAGGTGTCGGGGTAATGGCCGTTGTCGGTCAGCAGGCGCGGATGCGCGCTATAGTCGGCCGCCACCTGGACCGTGGCGCTGCAGACGGCCAGGTCCTGGCCCGCGCTCGCCCAGCGGGCGACCAGGGGATAGAGCCAGTCCCGGTACAGCTTCGCGGCCGCCGGCGGCGTGACCGTGAAGGTATATTCCGTCAAGCCACCGGCGGGCAGGGCCGGGGTTTCGACCGTGGCCGGCTCCACCCGCCAGCCGCGCTTGGCCATCAGCCGCAACTGCCCGGCCGCGGCCGCCTGGCTGTTGGCCAGTTGCACCCGAACCGTAAACGCCCGACCCGGCAGGACTAGGCCGGCATAGCCGTCCTCGGCGCGGCCTTCGCCGGCAATGGCCGGAATGCCCAGCACCGGCTCGTGCCGATCCAGCAGATAGAGCATGCCGGCCGTCGTCATCTCCGGCAGGGAGAAGCGATACCGTCCGCCCTCGACCGCCGTCAACTCCACCGGCACGAACCCGGCGTGCTCGGCCGGCGCCCACAACGCCCGCCGCCAGTCGCCGGCCGGCAGTTGCAGGTCGAGGGTCACGGCCGTCAGCGGCTCGCGCCCCACATGGCCGATCGGCACCACGCAGTTACCGGCCGCGTCCACCTGCGGCGCCTCGACCCGCAGGGCCGCCTGCTGCTCCTCCGAACCGGCGGCGCGGTAACCCGGGTTGACGCCGGCCGGCTCCAGCCAGGCTCGCAGCCAACGGCTGCAAAGGCGCGTCCCGGGCGTCTCATTGCGGATCATTCCCAATTTTGTGGCGAAGTAGAGCGCCTGGCCCTGGCCGAATTGATTATGGAAGACGCCGGGCTGGTCGCGGGTCGTCCGCTGCAACGACTGGGCCGTCTGCGGTTTCACCGCCACTTGGTAATCGCCGCGCAGCACGCCCTGGTCGGTCTGGAACCAGAGGTCGGCGCCGTTGCCGGAGAGCTTGCCGAGTTCCAGGCCCAGCACCTCGTCCAGGGCGTGGACCGGCCGGTGGTGCTCGTCGTAGACGCCGGCCCGGGTGTCGGCCACCAGCACCCCGCCGGCGCGGACGTACTCCTTGACTCCCGCGGCCTCGGCCGCCTCCAGGTGCTCGACGCCCACCAACAGCACCGCCGCGTAGCGGCGCAGGTATTCGGCCCGGAGCTTCTGGGGCGGGATGACGTCCACCCAGTAGCCCTGCTCGCGCAACCAGGTGTAGACCCGCAGCCGGTTGTTCTCCGGCAGGCCCCAGCGGCTAGCCGGATTGTCGGCCAGCAGGGCGTCGCGCGAGGACATGACCAGGGCCAGGAGCGGCAGTTCGGCCGCCGGCTGCCCCTCGCGCCAGAGGGCCTCGGTCCGGTGGACCATGCTCGCCCAGCGGGCGGCGTAGAAGGCCCGCTGGCGCAGCTTTCCGTCCGGCGCGACGAAGGAGAAGGTGCTGAAATCGCCCTCCGCGCCCAGGCTGCCGGTGCAGAAGAAGTCGACCTGCTTAAGTCCGTTGCCGAGTACGCGCCAGTAGGTCTCGGCCCACTGCCAGGCCGGCCCGCTGTGGTTGTTGGTCTCGCAGAAATAAGCGCCGAAGTCCGGCTTGCGCTCCAGCGGTTGGATGCAGTTGGCGAAATAACTAGCGTTGTAGCTGATCGTATCGTCGGCGCCGTAGACGTCCACCCCGTACAGTCCGCCGCTGAAGGGGCGCAGCGTCTCGGCCAACTGGCCGTGATCGAGCGCGTGCCCCTTGATCACCGCCGGCATCTCGGCGGTGCACTGGGTGCTCTTGTGCTGGACCCCGCGGTGGAGCGGGTCGTTCTCGTGGAGCGCCTTGGCCCGCGCGCCCATCACGGCGGTGAAACGCTCGGTCTGGAAGGCGTGCCAATCGAGCCAGGCGGCCGGCCGGGTGGCGTACTCCTCCTTGGTCGCCGGCTGGGCCTCGGCGAAACCGGAGTATTTGGTTTCCCAGGCGGTGTTGAGCTTTTGCACGTCGTTTTCATAGGCCTGGGCCAGCCATTCGACAAAGGCCTTCCGGGCCAGTTCGCCGTAGTCGAGCTGGTCGGGTTCCCATTCGTTGTCCAGGCCCCAGCCCAGGATCGGCCGGCCTCGGGGGCTGGCCGCGCCCCAGGCCTTGGCCACCGCCGCGTCGTAGTCGGTCAGGTATTCAATTACCTGGGGGTGAAAGAGGCTGGCCGGGCGTACGCCCTTGACCGGCTGGCCGTCGGCACCCACGGCGTAGGGCAGCACGCCGTAATCCTTGCCGAAGGCATTGATCTGCCGCCCGGGCGCGGGTTCAAACCAGTTGTTGCAGAGCGTATGCGCCGCCCAGCTGCACAGGTGGACGGCCGTGCCCGGCTCGTTGAACGCGGGGGCGGGGAGTTCCTTGCCTTTCAGCACGTCGTAATGGGTGATGCCTTTTTCGCTGAAATTGAAGGCGCAATTGGTGAGGAACTGCTTGTTGCCGCCCAGCATGCCGACGGCGTAATAGCCGGGAAGCGGGCCGTCCGGCCCGAGCCGCAGGCTGTAGGTAGCGGTCTGGTCGAGCGGATCGGTCGGGTCGGGCAGGGGGCTGTAAAGGCCGCTTTCGCCCGCGCCGGCGGCGCAGGCCAAAAGCATTCCCAGACCGAACAGATTCAGGCGGCGGGCAGGGTTGACGGACATGGCATCATTCTCCTTGAGTGGGCTTCAGGTAACGAGCGTTTGATCCGGGCAGATGATCAGTCTGGCCGCTGATTAAGAAAACTGGCTTCGAGTTTCGCGACCGTTCAGAGGAAGAGAAACGCTGTTCGTACCCCGCTTTCGATTCTCCCGTCTGAACCGACCGAATCGGCAAGGCGCTTGGTACGTATGTAAAAAATCCTCTTCCGGCTCCGTTCGAAAATCTCGGTCGACCTCGCCGTTCGAACGTTCGTAAAGCAATCCCGGTCAGGGAGCAGACTCCGCCCGGGCCGCCAGGACGAAGACGGGAAAGCGCGCGGTCAAATCCGCCTCGGTCGGCAGGCGCGAGCACCAGAGGCGAATCGTGCCGATCTGACCGCCCCAGCAACCAGCCGGCGCTTCCGGTGAATCGGGGCCGCCGGGGTCGCCGCCGACGATCAGGTCGGTGTTGCCGCCGCCGACGTAGTTGTGGTGCAAGACCACCTGGTCGAAGACCTGGCGCACCGGTCCCCAGCCCGCCGGCGTGCAGTAGAGCCGCACCCGCTTGGTCTCCCAACCGACGGTCTCCTGGATCAGGACCAGCTGGAACCATTGTCCCTCCGGCCAGGCTAGGAGTTCGGTCTGATAGACGTGTTTCTCGCCCCAGGCCACGAGGCCCAACTTCAGCCGGCCGTAGCCCTCGGCCTCGCCGGCGTCGACCCAGAGCGCCCAGGAGGCGGCACCCTTGGCGCGGGCCGTTCCGCCCCGGGCCAGCAGGGCCGTCCCGTCCCGTCGCGGTCCGCAGGCCCACAGCTCGAGGGCGAAGTCGGCGTTCCATTTGGCCGGCGCCGCGACCGCTCCTGGATAGACCAGGGTCGACTGCGGAGTGGAGAACTCGCCGCAAGGGCCGAACCCCCAGAGCGGATTGGGCGCCGGCCGCACCGGTCCGGCCGCCGACTCGGCCGCGGTCGGCCCGGTCCAGGCCCAGTCCGCGGCCGGCAGGAGGCCGCTTAGCGCGCAGACCGCCGCTGTCAGGCAAAAGCCGCGGTGCCCGTTAGTGAAGTGCAGACGTCTGCTCATTTGCCCTCCCATTCCACCTCGGGGTAGTACTCGTGGCACTGGTTCAAACCCCGGGGAAAGATCGAACTCACGCTCCCGTCCACCCGAAGCAGATTGCAGGCTTTCAGGTGCCGGAAGGCGAAGATGTAGAAGGAGCCGTGGCCGGTGTTGTACACGAAGGCTCCGTCCGAATAAGAATGCGGCGGTATTTCCATGTCGTCCCAGGTGGCGCAAGTCCGGCTCGGATGGGGCATGGCGTCAATGCTCTTATAGCGAATCGACTGGTTCAGAATGTAACCGTGGTAATATTTGCGCTCGGTGTCGCTGATGACGTCGGCCCAGACGTACTCGGGACAGACCAGGGGCAGAATCCGATCCGTGCCCTTGCCCAGGTACGGCTGCAGGAGTTGCGACCAGTAGGTCCAGTATGGGCTGGGCAGGCGGGGCGGGATCCAGCGGCCCTGGTTGTCGTCGGCGTACATCATCATGCCGACCCCGAGTTGTTTCTGATTCGCCCGGCACTGGACGGAACGGGCGTTGTGCAGGGATTGCTCCAGGACCGGCAGCAGCATCGCCGCCAGCACGCTGATGATGGCCGTCACCACCAGCAGCTCCACCAGGGTGAAGCCGGCCTGCGCCCGGCGGCGCGAAACCTGACTTGCGGTCTGGGTCCTCCGGAAGATCGTCATGTAAATCCTTTCCTTCAGCAAAGCCATACTCTCGGGACGGTCGGCCTCGCGGTCCTCGGGGGCCGCGTTCTCCCGGTTCTGGGGTGACGCCGATTCGCCGAATGCGCCGCCGGAGGAGGCGGAGTCCAAGGCCAGCGCGTTCGGGGCAAAACCCAGCTGCTGCCGCTCCTCCCACGAAAGCTTGCCCGCGGCGAAAGCTTTTTCCACGGTCGATTCCCAGGCGTTTTGGGCAGACAGGCGCTCCCGCAGATCCTCCAGGGTCTTGGCCGGGCGGGTGATCATGAATCCCGTTCGGGCTTCGAGGTCCGACAAATTGACCGAACCTTTGTGAATCGCCACTCCGGGCGGAACGGTCTTCTGAAACCTGACCGGAACCGTCAGGTGCACTTCCTCGGTTGCAGCCTCGCCGAACCCGAAAAAGGCCAGCGCGCTGTCATGGCTGACGACCCCCTGGGGCTGGTCCTTTTGGTTGCGGCTCCACAGGCTCCAGCGGGCGAAGGCCGATTCCAGCGTGTCCGCATAGCCGGGAAGGCGGAAAAGCCCGGAGGCTATTTTTAGCCAGTTGCCCTTATCGAGGTGATATTGGTGATTATTATAGGTATAGCCGATATCTACCGCTTGCCGGGCGGTAAAGTAGCCGAACTGAGTTTCCGCCAGCTGGTGAAGGCGATGCTTGCGGGCATTGGATGAAGCCGAGTTGCGCATTTAGTCAGGCCCTGGTCGACTTGGTTTTGTCGGCATTGCTTCTGCTTTCTACTTACCATGCCTCGACCGCTAAGCAACTTTTTAGCGATTATGTGGCTCGCTAAAAAACTTCTACTAAAATTGCAAGTGCTGCTGGGTAAAGGGAGTCTGTGTTTGTGGGGGTGAGCTGCGATCCTTAAGTTGAGCGGGAGTGGCGCAAGTCTAGGGATTCTGATGCTGATCGGCAAAAAGCAGACAAAAACGCCCCGAAGGACACTTCGGGGCAAGGTCAGCACTGACGTTGGGTGCAGGTTTGCGGCGGATTATTGCCCAAGCCAAAAGATCGAGTCTTCGGTCGTGGCGGTGCTGGTCGGGAAAAGCATCCGGGTCGCCCCGACATGCGTATCGGCCCAGAGCAGATTGACGCTGCCGTTATGCCGATAGTGGACGTTGGTCAGCGCGAACGGGATGGAGATGATATATTGCGACGCGGCCCAAATGTTGTCCCCTTCGTAATAGATGTCGGCGATGGAGGCGGTCCGCGAGGGCTGGCGCAGGGCCTCCTGTCGCTGGTAGGTTTTGCCCCAGATCGACATGGCGTAGATGGAACAGTTCATCCCGTAATTGCCCATGCCGAACCAGATCCGTTTATAGGCCGGGCAGGTCACGAGCCCCTGTTCCGGCTTGGTGGCCGGGTGGTACGGCGTCAGCCAAGTGCGGGCGGTTGTGGGGGGACAACAATGCAGCCAGACGTAACAGGCGGCGGTGTTCTGGCTCAGGGAGGGCAGCCAGCCGCCGTTGTCGTCGGCGTACTGCATGGCGAAGATGCCGATCTGTTTGAGCTGATTGGCGCAATAGGTTCCCCGGGCCGAATCGCGCGCCCTGTCCAGGGCCGGCAGCAGCATGGCCGCCAGCACCGAGATGATGGCAATCACCACCAGCAGCTCGACCATGGTGAATTGATCACGCCGTCCGCTTATCATTTTGGTCGTCCTCTGGCCAATTCCCCCTCCCCCGGGAAGGGGAGGGGGAAGGTTTTTCGCTTTTCGCCGCGGGAGAAATCCCGTTTCCGGTCCCTCCGGCCATCGCAGATAAGGGCGTCTAGCGGACCCGCCAACTGCCTTTGGCATACAAGGCCTGCACCGCGGCGGCATCCAGCGCCGTGCCGATTATCTCCACCTGATCCAAGTCGCCGGTGAACCAGCGCCGGTTTTGGTCGCCTTGCTGAGCGGCCAGCACCTGGGAGAAGCCCAGCTTCGGGCAGGAGTGCGTGCGCTGATAGGTCGGCCGGGCCGCGGCCGCGGCTTGGGCCTGGCCGTCCACGTAAAGCTTCACTTCGCTCAGATCGTAGACCATCGCCATATGGTGCCACCCGGGCGTCAGGGGGGCGGGACTCTCCGCCCGGGCTCGTTCGCCCATGTATTCGCGGTCGGCGAAGAGCTTGCCTTCGGCCGTGATTCCGACCCGCACCGGCAGGGCGGTCACGTCCTGCCAGAAATCCCCGTCCTCGGCGATCACCTGTTCGCCCGCGCCGCCCACCCGCAGGCGCAGGCTGAAGGTGTAGGCCCCGTGCGGCCAGGTCTTGGATTTGAACTCGACCTGCCCTTCCTTTTCGAAGTGCAGCCCGGCTCCGCGCCAGCCGTCGGCCAGCCGTCGGCAGTTGCCGCTCAGCCAGCCCCGGCCCAGTTGGTGGGCCGTGCCCCCGTCGTTGACGAAGGGGCCGCACCCCTCCTCGAAGTCGAGCCGGGCGTAGGAAACCATATAGGCCGGCACTTCGGCCGAGACCACGTCCGCGGCGGTGCAGGGATTGACAGCCGCGGAGGAGGCGTCGTTCACGAAATCGTCGAACGCCCCGTGCGTGCGGATGAATTTGACCGGCAGCCGGGCGGCGAGATCGGTCACCACCGCCTCGGTCTCGCGCGGCGCAGGCAGCAGGCGCACCGGCTGGGAGTAGGCCACCTGGTTCTGTTCGGTCAAGGCCCAGGCGTGATAGACGAGCAGCGGGTCGTCGTTCCGGTCGACGGCCTGGAAGCGCCGCCACTCGCCCTTTTCCGGCAGAGG
>CAYMGG010000156.1:0-13682 GCA_964389915.1 uncultured Planctomycetaceae bacterium | reverse complement strand
CTCGATCTCCACCACGCGGCTGTCCTGGAACGAGAACTCGCCCGGTCGGCGAGGGGGCGGGGTCTCGGCGGCATTTGTCCCGCGGCGGCGGGAGCGGTTGTCGGCGGTTTCGGCGGTGTCCGGTTGCTGGGCCGTGATCAGCCGGGTGAAGAAGACCTCGCGCGGAGTCAGGTGCTGTAGATGCCGCAGGCACTCGATCAGGTCGCGCCCGGAATTGGCCCGCAGGTCCAGGGCCTCCACCCGGTCGAGCAGGTCGGCGTTTTCGGCCGCCAGTTTTTTCAGCCGTTCGTGATCGGTCTTGGCCGTCGCCACCTGTTCGGTCCAGAGTCGGTTGCGTTCCTCGCGCGCGGCGTAGTCCCGCCACTGGCTCAGCACCAGCAGGATCAGGGCCGCCGCGCCCATGACCGCGGCATAATAGGAATAGACGGTCTTGGCCCAGAACTCGCGCCGCGCCCGCACCCGGGGCGGCAGCAGCGACACGCCGAAGCCGCCTTCGTCCAGCCGGGCCAGGGCCATGCCCAGGGCTTCAGCGTAGTGGTGGATTTCGCCGCCTTCGACGGCGGCGAGCGCGGCCGGGCAGGCCGGCGGGCAGGCCCGGCGGATGTCCAGCAGCGTGCACTCCATCCCCAATTGCTCGCCCAGCTCGCGGGTCAACCCCGGCAGGCGGGCGGCGCCGCCGGTCAGGAAGGCCCGGGAGATCTTGAGCGGCTTCAGGTGGAACTGGTCGTGGAAGAAACGCAGGCTGTTCTTGACCGCCGCGGCCAGCGAGGCGGCCTCGGCCCGGCAGCCCTGGCTGGCCAGCCGGACGGTTTCGGGGGCTTCCTCCTCCTCCTTGCCGGTGAGGATGCGGGTCTCGCTGGTGAAGAAGCGCTCGGCCTCGCTCGGGTCGAGGGCCAGGCTCTTCTGGAGGCGCAGGGTCATGCGCCGGGCGCCGCTGGAGACGGTGCGGGCGAAGAGGAGGTTGGCCCCCTCCTGGAGGACGATCTGGACCTCGGCGGCGCCGATGGCCACGGTCAGCCCGATCTCCTCCTCGCCGCATTGGCCGGAACGGCGCAGCACGTTGGCGCAGCCGATCAGGCCCAGGTCGATGTCGTCCACCCGGCGGGCGGCCTGGCGGGCCAGGCTCAGCCGCTCCTCGATCAGCGGCACCTGCCCCAGGGCCAGCAGGAGGGGGAACTGGTCGTCGGAGTGGCCGGGGATGTTGAGGATGCGGTAGTCGAAGGCCACCTCGTCGGTCACGCCGGCGGCGGCGATCTGCTCCTCGACCTCGTAATTCATGACCAGGGCCAGCTTCCAGGGGGGCACGATCGGCATGCTCAGGTAGCGGACCATGCTGCCGCGGCTGCCCAGGTTGGTCACGACGTGGCCGACGGGCACCCGCTGCTTCTTGATGGCCTGGCGCACGCGGGCGGCGATCTGGGCGCCGTAGTCGGGCGCGGAGCGGTCCAGGTCCTGGAGGTTGACGCGCGCCAGGCCGACCAGCTGCGCGGCCGCGCCCCGCCGGCGGACGGCGACGACCTTGGCCGATTCGGAGCCGATGTCGATGGCGGTGACCAGGCGCGGGGGCATGCGGAATCCTGAAAGCGAAAGCGAAAAACGCCCCGCCCGAAAGCGGGCGCGGGGCGGTCCCGGCGTCGCCGGCGGCTACTCCACCACGGTGGCGCGCGGGACGGCCAGTGGCGCGCCGGCCGCGGCGGGGGCGGAGTCCGCCGCCGGCGCAATTACCGCGCCGGGCGGGCATTCCTGGGCGTTGCCCGGGCCCAGATCGGTGTAGCCTCGGTTGTTGGAGTTGATGATCCGGGCCGTGACGAAGATCAGCAGGCACGACCGCTCGCGGTCGTTGCTGCGGGATTTGAACAGCCCGCCGACCAGCGGCAGCTTCTCCAGTCCCGGCACGGCCTTCTTGCCCTCGTTGAAGTTGTCCTTGAACAGGCCGCCGACCACCACGGTCTGGCCGTCTTCGACCACCGCCTCGACTTGCAGGGTTTCGGTCTTGAAGATGGGGCGCTCGACGTCGGCCGTCTGCTGGTTGCCGGTGGCGTTGGTGGTGACGATCTGGTACTTGATCTTCTCCTGCAACTCGGTGATCTCGGGCTCGATCTGCAGGGTGATGGTCTTCAGGTCCGCACCGACCGAGGGGAAGACGTCGAGGCGCACGCCCAGATCCTGTTCGGCCCAGTCGGTGGGGATGATCGAGGTGGCGGTGGACGAGGTGTCGGTGCCGCTGGTGCCGGCGGTGACCGTCTCCCAGTTGGTCGGATAGGGATAGGCGCTTTGCATCTTGATCGTGGCCGGCTTGTTGTTGAGGGCGATCACCCGCGGCGCGGTCAGCACCTTGGTGCCGGTGGCCTGGTTGATGGCCTGCATGGTGAAGGCGACCTGGTGTTCGTTGAGGATGCTGACCGTGCCCAGGGTCACGGAGGCGTCGTCCACGCCGATGTTGGCCGAGCCGCCGGTCAGGCGGTTCTTGTTGTCCTGCCAGGCATTGTTGGTGGCGTTGTCGCCGGTGGTCTGGGGGATGATGTTGGGGTTGGGGGTGATCGACCAGTTGAAGCCCAGCTTGTCGAGGGTTTTCTCGGTCACGCTGATGAAGCGGGCCACGATCAGCACCTGGATCGGGGCCACGTCGATGGTGGCGACCATGCGGCGCCCGTCTTCGAGGATGGCCGGCGTGCTGGCGATGACCAGGCGGTTCATCTTCCGGTCCAGGTGCCACTTGGTCTGCTCCGGCCAGCCGGGCCAGTTTTTCTCCATCCAGGAGAGCAGTTCCTCGATGTCGCTGGCCGCCGAGCTGCTCGCGGAGGCGCCGCCGCCGCTTCCGCCGCCGGATTTGGCATCGCCGCCGCCACTGCCGCCGCCCGTGCCGCCGCCGCCGCCGGCCGAGGTCAGGCCGACCTTGAGCGGGATGATCGCCGGGCGCATCAGGGCCCGGGCGGCCTGCTCGTCGCCCACGCCGTAGACCCAGACGGTGTTGTTGTCAACCAGGTAGCCTACGCCCAGAGTGCGGCTCAGGTATTTGAGCACGTCCTCCAGGGTCAGGTCGCGGGCGTGGATGGTGACCTTCTTGTCTTGCAGGTCGGCCGGGTTGTAGACGATGTTCACCCCGGTGGTCTTGAAGAGCAGTTGGAGAACGTAATTGATGTCCGCGTCGATCAGGTTGATCTCGGGCAGGCGCTGGCCCAAAAGAGCCCGGGCCGCGGCGGTCTGCTCCGGATCCTGGCCCCAGGCGATATTTTTATCGCGGTCCATCGGTCGCAGCAGGGGTTTGGGCGTGGGGGGGATCAGGCCTTCGCGCGTGACCTCGTGCAGCGCGGCCGTGTCGCGCAACCGGCGCTCGACGTCGAGATTGGCGGTTACCTCTTTGTCCTTGGCGGCATTACACTTCTCGCTCATGACCCGTGCCTTGGCCTGGCCGGGGTCGAGCTGGAGGATGCGGTCGCAGGTTTTCTGGCAGAGGTCCCACTTGCCCAGCTTGTAAAGGAGCTCCGCCTGGCGCAGCAGATCGCGGGTTTCCTGTTTGACGGTTTGCTTTTCGCTCAGCAGCTCTTCGGTGGAAGGCAGTTCCAGATAATAATCTGTGGTGTTGTCGGCCGGTTCGGCCGCCGGACCTGTCCGGTTCCAGGCGGTCAGGGCCGCGATTAAAATTCCGCACGCCAGCCGGGACCGGAGCTTGCGGGGTTGGGCTAGCGCCCATGGCAAATCGTTGGGCATATTAGGCATTTCTCCGTCACGCTGGCACCGCGAGCCGCAAACGCTATCATGACTTCAGATCGGCCGATCTGTCAAGCCTTTTAACCATATAATACGCTTCTCTGCACAGGAGGTTTCAGTAATTGCCGGATTATACTGTCATTAATTGCCGACAAATCCCGCTTTCGTGGGGAAAGAATAGGGGAATATCCGGGCCAGGCCGGGCCGGGGCGCTGGCGGGGGCATAAATTCCGAGGCTTGGGGCGCAAAAAAAGCAGCGCATTTAGATAAAAAAAACTCGGAATTTAGGCGAAAAGGTCTGAATAGAACCTAATTATTTGCGACAACGCCTACACATAAACAGGCGCATGCCCAATCTGGAGGGCGTATATCTATCGCGCTGAGTTAGGGATAACGAAAAATCAGGTGGGCGTTCGCCCATAATCTTGGATGGTACAAAAAATACACAAATCCTTTGAAGGCAAGCCTTTAACTGTATATAATTCGGATTCGAGGTCGATTCGGGCCGGGAGGGGTGAAGCAGGCGGCTGGATAAAGGACAGTGAATTGCATGGGCCAAACTGGATTGCGAGTGCTCATAGTTGACGAGGATGAAAAGGTTCGTAATGCCCTTGCCCGGCTGCTGCGGCGCAATGGCATGGAGCCGGCCACTTCCACCAGTGGCGAGCGGGCGCTTTCGCGCATCAAGCATGGCGAGCATTTCGACTGTGTGATCGTGGATCTGCTGCTGCCCGACATGCGGGGATGCGATTTCATTCAGACCCTGGCCGAAGAGGCCGTGTATCCCCTCAAGCGCGTCATTGTCCTGACCGCCATCCACAACGTGGACAATGCCACGGCCTACATGCAGTTCGGCATCGCCGGTTATTGCGGCAAGCCTTTCGATACTGAGCGGATTTTGGATCAGGTCCGGCGCGCGGGCGGAGAAACACCCGTGTCGGGCGACCTCAATGCGTTGGTTTGAGCCGCGCCGAGCGGCGGCGGCCTTGGTCGGCTCGGCAATTTAGCGCTTTTCGAGCGTCGACGGGTTTATTTTTCTGCCCAGGGCGGTGAATGCCGGGAAATGTCTTGCAAACCAGGCGATCTGAGCTATATTTGCCCCTCTGAAATCAAATGCGCCGGTAGCTCAACTGGATAGAGCGCTAGACTACGGATCTGGAGGTTAGGGGTTCGACTCCTCTCCGGCGTACCAAAAACCAAGCGGAAAAACCTCTCCGCTTACGAATCGCCCCTCGACTCCCGCCGAGGGGCTTTTTGTTGTCCACTCGTATATCTCGTGCCACCAAAGGGTTTTGCGATGGCCGCCGGTGTAGCCACACACCCGGCGCGGTTTTACGCCCGTTGACCTGAAGCCTGGAGAGCCGCCTCCCAAGCCCCTTTTTCTCTCCGTTTCTCCAAAATCCAAGGACTTCGGGCCTAGCGAGTCCTTGGACAGAGAGTCGTTGGCATATCTGAAGTTATGAAAAATCGCTCAATTTTCTCCGGAAAGTTCGTTGCCATGCAAGGACCATCTTGGGGGTAGCGGATAATGCTGGGAACGAACTCATTCGCTTTCTGAATTCTGTTGTACCTCAACTAAGATAAAGGCGGTTTTCCGGACTATTTAGGGCTGCCTGGGCTATCCCGCTTTTTCTTTCACCCGCTCCGCCCGCCGCCAGTTGGAGCGGAAATTCCCGGCGGTCCAACTCAACTCTGCCCGTTGGTTGGCGCATTTCAGGCAGAGCAAGTATCCAGGAAGGATGCCGAACCAACAGATCCACCGCCGCGTCCAATGTGCCGTTCACACGCCGGGGGTATGGTTGGGCAATTTCAAATCGTATTCCGCGATCTTTTTATCGAGCGTATTGCGGGCGATGTCCAGGAGTTGGCAGGCCTTGCGCTTGTTGCCGTTTGTCAGGACCAGAACGCGGCAGATTTGCCTTTTTTCCGCTGCCGCCAGGGTCAACTCGGCGGGGTCGTCCGCCCGGTTGGGAGCGGCGGCCGGCTTGGCCGGGGCAGCAGGAATCAGTCCCAGGTCTTCAGCGCGAATCTCGTCATTTGTCGCCAGCATAGCCGCGCGGCGAATCACGACTTTCAACTCCCGCAAATTGCCGGGCCAGGAGTGCCGGCCCAGTAGTTCCAAGGCGGCGGCGGAAATCTTGTTCGGCGCCTTGGCGATCTTCCGGGCCGCCTCGCGGACGAACAGATCGGCCAGGAACGGAATGTCCTCGCGCCGTTCCCGCAGGGGCGGAATCACCAGGTGGATTTCGGCCAGACGGTAAAGCAAATCCTGGCGAAACGCGCCGCTCGCCACCAAAGCCGCCAAATCCCGGTTGGTGACCGCGACAATGCGCGTGTCGACCTGGATGGTCTCCTGTCCGCCCAAGCGCTCGAATTGCCGGTACTCCACGGCGCGCAGAATCATGGCCTGGGCCGGAGCACTCATATCGCCGATTTCGTCGAGCACCAGCGTGCCGCCGTGAGCCTGCTCGAATCGTCCCTTGCGTTGACACTGCGCGCCGGTAAACGCACCCTTCTCGTGTCCGAATAGCTCCGATTCGATCAAGGTTTCACTGATGGCTGTGCTATTCACGACTACGCAGGGCTGGGCGCAGCGAGGGCTGGAATTATGTATGGCTTGGGCGAAAAGGTTCTTGCCAGTTCCGGTTTCCCCGGTGATCAGCACGGTTAGATCGGTCTCTGCGGCCTTCTGGGCCAACCGGATGCACTCCTGCATGCGCGGGCTGCGGGTGAAAAAATTAGCGAAACCAATTTCGCCAAGTTTGTATTCGCGGCTGACAGAAAGGTCCATGTATTGCTCCATGTTCGGTCAGAAGGGGCCTTTAATCAGTGGCGTATCGGGTTTGCCGTCGATGGCGAAACGCTGAAAACGGCGGCGTAAAGTCGGTTCCGAATTCGAGACTCCCGAAAAAAAACCTTAGCGCCGCCTCTGATTGTATCCGCTCCTTTGGGAATATCAATTTAGATAGTTCGCGCTGAAAGTATGCAAGGATGATCGGCAATTTGTCGGCTTGCTACGTGGTCCTTCAGCAGGGCCGGGGTACGGCTGCGAGTAGTTCGCCATATCTTGCGGGAGCGGGAATTTTCATGCTCGTCATTCCATGCGCCTCCAAACAAATACAAACCCACCGTCCAGTGAAGTCGCCCTCCGGCCAGCCAGGCCGGAGGGCAGCGGAGGTGTCACCGAATCATGTGAACCGGGGAACCAGTCATTCCTGTTGGCGTTGAAATACGAAGCCCCTTCCGTTTGGCAGCAAAATCGCAAAACCGGCCGGCGATTGGTATACGATCGTAAAGTTCAGCGCGGGTTGTCCGTTGTTCGGGGTGAAGGTCATGGTATTGTTCTGGACCGCCACGATTCCGGATTCGGATATGGACGTCTGCCCTTGAAGCTGGCACCGCGAATCAAATCTGCCGTCAGCCGTGATCTTCAAGCTGGCCTGCCCGATCATGTTGCCGCCTTGCGCGATGTAGCCTTGCCACGTCCCGACGTACCATTGCGGCTGGACGGGGCTGACCGGCGTTACTGGCTGGGTGGGGGCAACGGGAGCCTGCGGCGCCTCGCCCGGGTTTTGCAGGCGCTGCATCACGAAGCCCCTTCCGTTTGGCAACGAAATCGCAAAACCGGCCGGCGATTGGTATACGATCGTAAAGTTCAGCGCGGGTTGTCCGTTGTTCGGGGTGAAGGTCATGGTATTGTTCTGGACCGCCACGATTCCGGATTCGGATATGGGCGCCTGCCCTTGTAGTTGCCCCTGCGAATCATATCTGCCGTCGGGCGCGATCCTCAAGCTGGCCTGCCCGATCGTGCTACCGTTTTGTACGATGTTTCCTTGCCACAACCCGACGTACCATTGCGATTGGACGGGGGGCTGCCGGGGATCAGTGGGATCCCTCGGAGCTTCGCCCGTGGGGTTGCCGGTGCGAGTGGGCGGCCCGTATTTTTTCAGCGCTTCGTAAATCGCCTGCGCGATCTGCGGGTTGTATTGCCGCCCCAGTTGGACGAAATCCTGCTCACTATTGATGGCGAAGGCGGAGGGTGTATTGCTGATCAGGTATAGCACGAGCGGCAAGGAATAGTCGCAGCGAACCATGGTCCGGATATCTTTGTCGCCCATTCTGGCCGCCCGTTTCTCCAACTGGCTCAGGCGGTCCCGGTTCTGCGCGTTGCCCCGGTCCAGATCGGCCGCGAATCGGGCGTGCGCGAAGGCCAGTCCCGGCGCGAGCGGCTGGTGCAAGTCGCGCAAGTCGGCGTGAAACTTCGCGGACTGCGGCGTGTTCGGGCTCTGCTCAATGTAACAGGCGCGGAAGTTGGCGCGCTGAACCTCGCTGCCGGCCTTGTCCGCGAAGGCCGCCGCTTCGATCAGCATCTCGCCGTCGGCCGGCAGATTGTATTTGTGCCAGAGGTTGATGGCTTTGACATAGTAGGCGAAAGCCTTGGCGTCCGCCCGCGCGGCATGGCACCGGGCGATGGCCGCCTGCACGACGGGAGCCCGGGGCAGTTCCTGCTCCAGCGCGTCGTATTTGAGCAGCGCACCGATATAGTCCTTCTTCAGTTCATCGTATCGGGCCAGCCCCATCCGGGCCTCCAGGTTGGCCGGGTGGATGCTCAAGGCCTTGGCGTAGGCTTGTTTTCCTTCCTCCACGCGGCCGAGTTCGTAAAGCGCCCGGCCTTCAGTCAGATAGGGCTGAGGCAGCGCGTTTCCGGCGAGGGCCTGGAGGCGCTTGGCGGCAGCCAGAGCCGGTTCCCACCGCTTGAATCGCACATTCAGGTCCGCTTCCAGCAGCAGCCCGGCCGGTTCGTCCGGAGCCAGCTGGGTGAGTTTTTCCGCATACCGCAGCGCCTCGACGGCATTGCCCCTCAGCCCATTCAGGGTGGAGAGCATTTCTAGCGTCGCCTGGTGCTCCGGGAAGGAGCGGGCGATTTTTTCCAGTTTGCCGACGCGCTCGGCGAACTGCTGCGGATCTTTAACGCTTACGGCCGAGAGTGACGCGGCCAGCGATTGCAGGTCGACGGAATTCATATAGCGCTTGACCCCGTCCTCCGCCGTCCGGGCGCCGCCTTCCGGTTCGCCGCGGCGGGCGCAGAGCACGGCGATGTCGTAATAGTCCAGATCCGTCAGCCGGCTCTCCCGGTCGGCCTCCACCTGGGTGGCCAGGGGAAAATAATTGAGGATGTAGTCGCTGGGAATCACGCCGTGATAATTGACGATATCCCTCAATACTGCATTCGTTTGCACATGGTAATAGTCATACCCGAAGGTGTTTTGACCGATCACGCGGCCGGTCGTCATGCTGATACAGGGGCCGCCGCTGCTGCCGTGCGTAAATACCGCGTCGATCCACAGGCTGTAAACCTGACCGTGGGCATTACGGTTGAAGCGTGTCAAGGCGCCGCTGGTGACGGTCAGGGCCAGTTGCCCGCCCAGCGCTTTCTGCGCGGGGAAACCCAGTGCAACCACGGCTTCCCCCAACTTCAACTCCGGGACAAACGTCGGCTTGATGGTCGCGAATTGGTGTACCGGCGGCACTTTGAGCAATGCGATATCCATAGCCCAGGAATTCAAGCGGTCTGTCGTCGCTGCCGGCCGGAAACGGCAGTCGACGACTTCGGCCTCCAAATCCGGCAACCCAAGGCTTTCGTCCCAATGTATGATGTAGCGAGATCCGAAGCTGACTGGTTTTCCCTGCTGCATAACCTCGTCCATGTTGGTGGCCACGACGTGGCAATTGGTGACCAGATAACCGTCTTCCCGCACGAAGAATCCGGTCCCGAAACCATGTCCGGCGTTTTCGACTTGCACAACCGCCTGCTTATAGCGATCCACCAGCTCGGCTTGCGAGAGGCGGGGCTCCAGCGGTTTGGCGCTGCGCTGGCCGAAGTAATGGAACCGCTCGGCCATGGTCTGAAAGGTCGGCTGGTAGGCCGTCAACTCGGCCCGTGGCGCGGTGCCCGCCAAGAGGACGACCTCGTTGTCTTCGCCCCAGAACAGCCAGACGCGCGAATGGAATTCGCCCGGCTGCTTGCGCAGCGACCCGGCAGCCGTCAGGCTGGCCGCCGGACGGCCGTCGATCACCACCTCCCGTAGCGAGGCGAGGTCCGGCCGCATGTTCGGTTCAATCATGCGGATGACCGGCAGGAGCTGCCTGAGCGCCTTGGCCGCCGGCAGGCCGTGCAGCAGTTCGCCCGGCTGGATCGGCAGGATCATCACGGCAAAGTTAAAGCTCAATTTTTCCGGATCGGTGGCGTTCGCCTCGGGCGTGAAGGCGTAGCCGACCTGCATGCCGTTGACGGCGCGCAGCATTTTCCAGTTGGCGGGGTGGGAGACCGTAAAAAGGTTGAGCGGGTGGACGTAAGTCTCGGTCAGGGTGGCGCGGCGGAATCTTCCCGCGCTCAAATCCCGGGCCATTTCCGGCGCAAGGCCGGCCTGGATCAACCGGCCGATGGTCGGCTGGTCCAGCGACCCCTCCGCCGTGCCGACCAGTTTCAGCAGCAGTTCTATGGCCGCCGGGCCGGTCTTCTGGCTGGCCAACTGCTGCAGGTCCGCGACCGACAACGACTCCCCCTTCAGGGCCAAAAGGAGCGCATGCGGAGGCTGGGCAGCCTGTTTGAATTGCAGCAGTTCGCGCGGCTTCAGCCGTAGTTTCGTTCCGGACTCGATCAGCGCATTGAGGATGAATTCCACAGTCTTCCCCTGCCTCAACCACGCGGCGACGGTCTCCGGAGCAAGTTCTGCCGCAGGTTTGCTCGGCTTGAGCAGGGAAATAATCTGCTCTGAAACCCCGGCTTGGCGCATCCGGTGTAGTTCGGATTCTGTGGCCTGCGGAGTCTGGCCGCGATTCATATCTTTTTTTATCTCCTCCAGAATCGCGTCATCCGCATACCCGAGTCCCTTCAGATCGATGATCTGCTCCACAGTTAGAGCGTTTTCCCGTTCCGCGGAAAAAGTCTCTGCAGCCAATAGGCTAGTCAGGATCATGAATACCGCCGGCAGTGCATTGATGCGCATCATCTCTTTTCCTCCCATCGTGAGTGGCCAACTAGCATTAGTATGCCTTGATGCCGTACTGGTTGCAGATGGCCGAAAATTCCGCACCATGAATGAAGCCCGCCACGACAATCTGCCGACTCGTTCCGGCAGAGAGTTGCTCCAGCCAGCCGTTCTTTCCCGCCGCGTCGGCCGCGCGGCCGAAGACCGCCTGGTACAGCACGTCCAGGAAAGCGTCGTCCGCGAGGGAACGAGCCTGGAACTCGGCGCTGAAGACGAAGCCCGTCGCCATGTCCGCCCCGGTCGAGTAGCCGTTCTGCAGATTCGACACCCAGGAGTTCAGCCCCGCCGTGTCCGGTTCGCGCTGCAGGCAGAGGCGGTAGAAGCGCATCACGAACGATTTCACCGGATTGGAGTAACCGGAGTAGGGCGTAATCCCGTATTGATCGCAGAGGTCGACGAATTCCTGGCCCTTGGTGAACCCTTCCAGCACCGCCAGCTTGCTCGTGCCGGAGCCCATCTGCGCCAGCCAGCCGTTTTTGCCGGCCGTGTCCGCCGCGCGGTTAAAAAAGACCTGGTACAGCACATCCAGCCAAGCGGAGTTAGACAGGTTGCGGCCCTGGAACTCGACGCCGAAGACAAACCCCGAACCCACGTCCGCGCCGGTCGAGACGCCGGACTTGAGATTGCTCACCCAGGAGTTTAGTCCGGAAGTGTCAGGCGAACGCTGCAGGCAACACTGGTAGAAGCGGGTTACGAATTGCGTCACCGGGTCAGTGCTGGAGGAATCGTTATCCGCGATGGTCACGGTGGCGCTGCCGGCGGAGGAATCGACGAAATAATCTGATGCGGAGGCCAGGGTGAGGATAACGGTTTCGTCGTCTTCGGCCACGCCGTCGGCAATGGGAGTAATGGTAACAGCGGCGGTGGAACTACCGGAGGGAATGGTGACCGTATTGTAATCGCTGGAGTTGTAGTCCGCACTGTCGGCTGTGCCGGATAAGGCAAGATTCACGACCAGGGCCGCGGCGGTCGAGCCGGTGCGGGTGACAGTGAAGGTGCCGGTGTCTGGTCCCGATTCCGAGGCCTGCGCGTCGCTGGCCGTGACTTTGACCAGCGGCGCTTCAGAAGCCGCGATCAGCGAGAACCCATTGCCAGCCGCAAGGGCATAAGCCCCCCGTAAGCCGGATATAGTTTGCGGGATAGTCTGGTCCGAGGTCGTACCGTCGTCCTGTTGGCCATATCCACTACCGCCCCACACCTTGACCGTGCCGTCCGAAAGCAGGGCCAGGGAGTGTGCATGCCCGACGGCAATCGCCGTAACTCCGGAAAGCCCCGCCACCGTAACCGGCGTGTTGCGGTCAATGGTGGTCCCGTCACCCAACTGCCCCCAGGCATTATAGCCCCAGGCCTTGACTGTTCCGTCGGCCAACAAAGCCAGCGAATGCCACCCCTCGCTGGCGGCAATCGACACCACCCCGGACAGACCGCCCACCGTGACCGGCGTAAGGTGGCAATCCGTCGTAGTGCTGTCACCGAGCTGCCCCATGTCGTTTCGACCCCAGGCCTTGACCGTGCCATCGGCCAACAGGGCCAGGGAGTGATCGGTGCCAGCCGCCACCGCCACTACGCTAGACAATCCGTCGATCGAGCGGGGCGTTAGCTGATAATTCTCGTCTGTCCCGTAGCCCAGCTTACCCCAAGCGCTATAGCCCCAGGACTTGACCGTGCCATCGGCCAATAATGCCAGCGAATAACAGAAACCGCCGGAAACCGCCGTTACTCCGGTCAGGCCGGATACCGCAACCGGCGAGTATCGTGTCCTCCTCGTCCCGTCGCCCAACTGACCGAAACTATTGTTGCCCCAAGACTGAACCGTGCCGTCACTCAACAGAGCCAGGGAAAAATTGTTTCCCGCTGAGATCGCCGCTACAGCGGAAAGTCCCGGCACCGTGATCGGTGTCGAGCGGTTAAGGGATGTTCCGTCGCCCAACTCGCCGTCAATGTTGCTGCCACAGGCCTTGACCGTGCCGTTTTGAAGCAAAGCCAACGAGTGAGTATCCCCCCCCGCAAGCGCCGTCACTCCCGACAAGCCATAAGCAGATACTGGTACGAAACGGAAATCCCCCCCCCCATCGCCCAATTGGCCGAATACGTCATATCCCAAACCCCAGACCGGGCTGCGGCCGGCGTAGATGGTGACCGTGGCCTGGCTCGCCGCCCCAAGCTTATAGGTCGGACCAGGAGTCAGAGACAGGACCACGGTTGTATCGCTTGCGCCCAAACGACTGTCCAAAGGAGTAATCGTAATCTTGGCTGAGATTTCATAGGCCGGAATGATTACTTGTGCGATGTTTGAAGCTTGATAATCGTCGGCCGCAGCCGTGCCGGAGAAGGTGAATTGAACGGTCAACGGCGAGGCGGTCGACCCTGTCCGGGTGACGGTGAAAACGCCGATATCGGAGCCGAGCGCGCAAGCCGAATCGTCGCTGGCCGCCACCAGGACGGTGGGCGCGGGCTCCGGACCGGCTGGAATCAAAGCTCTGGACTGCTGGTTCCCCGCCGCAATGGCGAACGCCCCCGCCAATCCCTGAACCGTCACGGGTGTCCAACTGAAGTTCTGCGTTCCGTCGCCCAACTGCCCATAGCGATTACTTCCCCAGGCTTTGACCGTACCGTCAGTCAGCAGGGCCAAAGAGTGATCTGCGCCCGCCGCCACCGCCACCACCCCGGACAGATCGGCCACCGGCATGGGGATATAGTGGTCAGTGGCCGTGCCGTCGCCCAGTTGGCCATATTCATTATAGCCCCAAGCCCTGACCGTGCCGTCCGAAAGCAAGGTCAGGGAGTGCATGTTTCCGACGGCGATCGCCGTAACTCCGGAAAGACCAGATACCGTGACCGGCGTGTTTCGGCCAATGGTCGTTCCGTCACCAAGTTGGCCATATGTGTTGCTGCCACAAGCCTTGACCGTGCCGTCGG
>CAYMGG010000155.1:0-13689 GCA_964389915.1 uncultured Planctomycetaceae bacterium | reverse complement strand
TCCGCGAAGGCGGCCGGACCGTGGGTTCGGGCGTCGTCACCCAGATTATCGAGTAGAGGAGTAACTAGGATGGCGGAAAAGATACGCATCCGCATGAAGGCGTACGACCACGATATCCTCGACAAGTGGTGCTTGAAGCTGGTCGAGGCGGCGCGGAGCACCGGGGCGCGCATTTCCGGCCCGATCCCGCTGCCGACCAAGATCGAGCGCTACACGGTCCTGCGCAGCCCTCATACGGACAAGAAGAGCCGCGAGCAATTCGAGATCCGCACGCACAAGCGGGTGCTCTACATCACCGAATTCACCCCCTCGACGATCGACGTGATCGGCAAGGTGGTGCCCCCGCGCGGCGTGGATCTGAACGTGAGACAGTTTACCGCCTGACGGCCCCCGGCGCGGCCGGTCGCGGCCCGCAGCCCTCACGGGCGCGGACCGAATGACCGCCACCGCCGCCGGAGCGGACCGAAGGCATGAGGAGGTTAGAATATGTGGCGCGGAATACTGGGCAAGAAACTCGGCATGACCCAGTTCTTTACCGAGGACGGCCAGCGCGTGGGCGTCACCGTGGTCCAGGCCGGGCCCTGCCCGGTCCTGCAAGTGCGCACCCCGGAGCGCGACGGCTACGCCGCCTACCAGCTGGGCTTCGACGACAAGCCGGCCAAGTCGGCCAACAAGGCCGAGACCGGCCACGCCGCCAAGACCGGCGCCAAGCCGGCGCGGTTCATCCGCGAGTTCCGGCTGGGCAAGGACGCCGAGCTCAAGGAAGGCGACGTCATGAACCTGGAGAAGTGGGCCGACGTCAACGAGGTCCAGGTCACGGCCAAGAGCAAGGGCAAGGGCTTCCAGGGCGTGATCAAGCGGCACAACTTCTCCGGTCTGCGGGCCACCCACGGCGTCAAGACCAACCCCCGGCACCAGGGCTCCACGGGCTCCCTGACGCCGGCGCGCTGCCCGGCCGGCGTCAAGAAAGCCGGTCACATGGGCGACGCCTGGGTCACGATGAAGGGTCTGCAAGTGGCCAAGATCATCCCCGAGCGCAACCTGATCCTGCTGCGGGGCTCGGTCCCGGGCGCCAACGGCGGCTATGTCATCATCCAGCCGGCCCAGCCGTTCGTCCCGGCCGAGGTCTGAAAACGGCCGTAACTTAAAATAATCACGCGTCACGCGGAATCGGGCCTTGGCCCGGTTCCGCTTTTTTTTTGGCGTCCGGCGCGGACTTCGCCGAAAATGGCGGCTTATGCTGGAAAAACTCCTGATCTTATTATGGGCCTTGGTCATGCTCTATCTGCCCGCTTGCCTGGGCAGTTTGGTGGGGCGTTATGCACCGCTGGCCTTACGGCTGCTGCTGGCGCTCCTGCTGCTGAGCCTGGAATATCACGGGTGGCGGCTGAGTATTCACGGACTGGAGCGTTTTTTCTGGCCGGGTTTGTTTTATGCCGCGGGGTGCGCGTATGGCCTGCTGCTCAAGGCCGGGGCGAAAGACGGCTCGTTCCGGGCCGAATACCATGTGGATTGGCTGGCCGTCGCCGGCGCGAATCTGGTTTTCATGGCCCTGTATGTACGGCCGATTGGCTGACCAATCCGTTGCCGACCGGCCGGCCGGGTGATGCGCCAAACGTTGAGCTCTCGCCTCTCCGGAAGCCCGGGCAGGCGAAACGGGCGAGAATTTTTTGGCGGGGGCCGGGGAACCTTTTTTGCAAAAAAGGTTCCCCGGAATCGGCATCAGAGTTTTTACGGTCGACCGGGGGGGAGCTTTTTTAAACCAAAGCTCCCCCCGGAACTATCATGTTCATGCGCTTAGGCCGAAAGCTTCCACGGCGGCCGGGTGCGGAATTTCTGGACGAACTTGTGCTCCAATCGGCCGGTCTCCTCCAGGTGCGCCAGGCAGGCCCGGTAGCAGGCCCGGCCGCAGATCGAAGACCGGTAGCCGCGGCTCACTCCCGGGTAAGCGCCGTTCAGCCGGGGCGCGATCTTCTCGACCAACTCCTCGCTGACCTTGGCCCGGCCCGCGGCCAGATCCGCCCCCTCGGGCAGATCCTTGAAGGCGTCGGGGGCGAGGAACGGATTGGTGGCGACCGCCGCACCCATGTAGTAAGCGCTGCACTGGTGCGAATCTACCCGGTCGTGAGTCAGCCGGGCGCCGGCCACGGCGGCGGTCGTCTGCACTGTAGAAGATATGGCGTTGCCCGGGCAGGCCGCCCGGCATTGGCCGCACCGGTCGCAGACGGCCGGGCCGGCGTAGATCGGGTCCGGGGCGAGCGGCGCGTCGGTCAGCACGAAGGCGAAGCGCTGTAGCGGGCCGAACTGGGGCGTGAGGAAGAAACCGCCCTGTCCGATCTCGCCCAGGCCGCAGGCGTAGGCGGCCAGCTTGAAGTCGAACATCACGTCCGGTTTGGGCTTGCCGGGGGCCACCGGCCGGGCGTGATTCAGCGTGTGCATGATCCCGTATTCGGGGTTAAGGTGATGCTCGCCGGCGTGGCGGCGGTCGGGAATGGTGCGCTGAACCACGCCTTCAAAGCCCTGGTCCTCCAGAAAGCACGCCAATCGGCGCAGCACGCCCGGGGCCAGCACGTCGTCGATATGCACCACGCCCATGGTCGAGTATTGGTAATACTGCGTCCCCTCCTCCACGCCGCGCAATGAACCGCGCAGCACTCGAAAGCCCAACCCGATCATCGCCTGGGCCTGGGGGGCGATGAAGCGCGGGTCCTGCTCGGGCGGCAGACCGTCGAACCGGCTCAGGTCGGCAATGCCCACCAGATCCGCCCCAAAACCTTTGGCCGCTTCTTTGACTTCCTGACTGGTCAACATGTCCTCTCCTTGGAATTTTTTCAGGTCGAAACGCCCGGGGCTGGACCGGACGCCAGTCTCAGCCGCCCGCCTCCGGGGAAGCTTTTTTGCAAAAAGACTCCCCCGAGCCCCCGCAAAAAAGTCTCATTACTTGTCTTGAGCCGCGGCGTGCGGCTTGAGCCGCCAGGGCTTGCCCGTCCGGAACGGCGATTTGAACGCGCACTGCAGCACGCCCCGCCGTTCCATCGAGGCGATGCAGGCCCGCAGACAGCCGCCGCACTTGGCCGGCCCATAGCCGTCGGGCGCGGGACCGGCGGGATAGTGCTGGTTGATCGTGCCGTGCCAGATCCGATGATCGCTGGGCTTGACCGGTAGGTCCCCGCGGGCAAAGGCCTCGCCATTGGGTATCCCGGCGTAGGGATCGGCGGGCAGAAAGGGATTGAACTCGGGATTGGCGCACATGTAATGCTGCATGCACTTCCAGGTGTCCAACTCCCCCCACTCCAGCGGCCGGCCGGCCACGGTCACCTTGACCCGATGCTCCCGGTCACGGCACTTGCCCGGACATTGGGCCACGCAAGCCATGCATTGGTCGCACAGGGCCGGGCCGGAATAGAGCGGGTCCGGCTCCAGCGGCGCGTCGGTGAAAAGGAAAGCCTGGCGGTTGAACGGCCCGAACTGGGGCGAGAGGAACATCTTGCTATAGCCGATCTCGCCCAACCCGCAGATGAAGGCCGCGATCCGGAAATGGATCTGCACGTCCGGGGCGGGTACGCCGGGTCGCACGCCCCGGCAGTAGTTGGCCATGCGCGGATCGCGCAGCTCCGGCGAGTCGTCCAACACCCGGTCGCCGGTCATGTCCGAAACCGAGCCCCGGCCGCCGGTGTTCCGATAGACCGCCGCCTCGTAACCGTGGTCCTCGATGAACCGGCCGGTCTCGTACAGCACCGTGGGGGCGAAGGTTTCGTTGATCGCCCCGTAGCCCATCCAGGGATATTGGAAAAACTGGGTTCCCTCCTCGATCGGCCGCTGATAGCCCCGCGGAATGCGAAAAACCATCCCGACCACGGCCTTGGCCTCGGGAAAGACGTACCGCGGGTCCATCTCCGGCGGGGCGCCCTCGAAGCGGTCCATCGACCCCACGCCCACCGCGTCGGCCCCGAAGGACTTGGCCACCTTCTTCACCATTTCCGACGTCAACATGCGAATCTCCTCTAGGGCGCCTGACTGCCGCGCCCGATTCGTCAAATCGCCGGCCGGGCGCTCAGCGCCGCGGCCGCCTCCCGGGCGAAACGGCGCAGCCGCTCGACCCGCTCCTCCACGACCACCTGACCGTTGTCCAGGCCGGACTCGGGAAAGGTCTGGCCCAAGGCGGCGACCAGCCGCTCCCGGCCGTCAAAGATGGGCACGGCCAGAGCCGCCACCGGCAATTGGGCTTCGCTGCGGCAAAAGCCGTAACCGCGCTGGCGGGTCAGCTCGATCTCCCGGGCCAGTTCGTCCCAGTCCGTGATCGTGCGCGGCCCGAAGGCTTCGAGCTGGCCTTCGCGCCGCAGCCGCTCCCAGAGGGCCGATGAATCGAAGGCCAGGATCGCTTTGCCCGTAGCCGTGCAATGCCATTTGTCCAACCAGAGCTGGCGGGTGGGGAGCCGAAGCGCTTGCCCTTCGGTGACGGCCACGCAGATCAGCCGCCCATTCTCGTTGGCGGCCAAAAAGGCGCCGTAGCCAGTCTCAGTTGTCAACTCGAGCATGAGCGGTTGGAGCGCGTCGCGCAGGCTGTCCCAGATATTGCAGGCCGCGCCCAACCGCCGGCACTCGTTGCCCAGGGTGTACCGTCCGTCGGCCAGCTGGCAGACGTAACCCCGCTGGAACAAGGTGCGGATCAGGTTGTGGGTGGTGTGGGCATTCAGCCCCAATTGGGCGGCAATGTCGGTGAAGCGCGCGGGCTCTCCCGCCTGAGCCAGCGCTTCTAAAATGTTGAACGCCCGCTCGACCGATTGCACCGAAGATTTGCGATCCGCAGCCGGAGCTAATTCCATTTTCCATTCCCTTTATCAAGTAGTGACTACCATATTATAGTACTCTCTGTGCGAGATTGTCAAGTCTAGGCCAGAAAAAAGCCTTCTTTTAAATCGAAAATTGCATTTGTTAGCATGCAAAATCTTATATTAAAAGGCATTGTAGTGTTTTTGGAAGATAAAATTTGACATTATCGTTTATTGATAATATATTTCCATTAAGTGATAATTATCTGCCGAGAGAAATTACGATGAATGATGACCGCCAAGCCAGCAGCCACGAAAATCTTTCTCTCTGCCGGGCGCTGGATATTTTGGAAAATTTCAAGGACGAGCCGGACCGCGCCCAGATCATCGGCGAGGTGGCCGGCCGGGTGGGGCTGCCGGTGGCCACCTGCGCGCGCCTGCTGGTCACGCTGGAGAAGCGGGGCTATGTCGAACGGGTGGGCAGCCGGAAAGGCTATTGCCTGGGGCCGATGGCCTACGAACTGGTGTCGGCCGGACCTTATCGCCGCGAACTGGTCCGGGCGGCCGAGCCGCTGGTAGCCAGCCTGGCCCAGAAGCTGCGCGAACAACTCATGCTGGTGACCATCAGCCAGGGACGGCGGGTCGTGCTCTGCGAAGTCGAGGCCGATCGGCCCGTGCGCGTCAGCGCCAGCTATATCACCAACAGCAATTTCTACTCCAACGTCACGGCGCGGATAATGCTGGCGGCCCTCACCCCCGAAGCGCGCGAGGAGGTGCTGCGCCTGCACGGCCCGGTCAACGAATACTGGCCCGAAGCGGCCACGGCGGCAGGGCTCGCCGCCGAGTTGGAACGCATCAAAGCCGACGGCTACTTCGCCCAGGTTTTCAATGACGGCGTGGCCAAGGTCGGCGCGGGCGTGGTCCACAACGGCCAGATCGCGGCCGCGCTTTGCGCCATCCTGCCGGCGGAGCGCTTTAACGGCGAACACGCCGAAGCGGTAAAGAGTGGCGTCCGTGAGTGCGCCGCGGAAATCGCCATCCGGGCCTGAACCGCTGTGTTTTAGGCAGGCCAAAAACGTCCGGAACTGGAGAGACATCCTTTGCATAGCTCTATCCCGCTGTGCCGGCTTCAGCGCTCAACGCTACAAGCTGCCGGAAGCTGGTCGGCGTAAGGTAATTTTGACCATTCGTTTCCCCCAGACGCCGAGAAGACAAAGTCAGGTGAGAGTTTTTTGAGGGGGCCCGGGGGAACTTTTTTGCAAAAAAGTTCCCCCGGAAACCGGAAAGGCAAAAGCCATGCTGCTGGGTTTGACTCTGATCGTGATCGTGGGCCTGCTCTGGACCGGCGTGGGCGTGCTTCAGGGCTTGGTGGCCCAGGCGCGCGAATCAAGCGTGGCTTTTTACGCGGTCGGCACGGGGCTGGCGGCGGTCCTGGCCTGGATAATCTCGCCCGAATGGTCCGCGACTGGCGGACTGGGCCGGACGGATCTGCTCGGCTTGGGCGTGATCGCGCTGGCCGCGGCGGCCAATGCCCTGGGGCAGATTCTGGTCGTCTCGGCCATGCGTCACGGCCCCCAGGGTCTGACCCTGGCCCTGGTGCAGGCCGCGGTGACCGTGCCCTTTTTGTTCTCCTGCGGATATTGGGGCGAGCGCCCCAGTGCTTGGGCCTGGGTAGGCGTGGGGCTGTTGTTGTTCTCGCTCTTCTTCCTGGCGCGCGGCAAATCCGCTGGGACACCGGGGGCCACAGCTTCCGGACGCTGGCTGGGACTGGCGGCTGGAGCCGTATTGGCCGTGGGCCTGACCCAGACGCTGCTCAGCGTGCCCTCCCATTGGGCGGACTTTGCGGACCCCGCCAGATTGCGGGTGCCGGTCTATCTGACGGCCGGGGCGTTAGGGTTCGGCCTCGCGGTCTGGTGGCGCGGCCTGCGCCCCTCGCGCCGGCTCTGGAGTTATGGCACAGTCTGGGCCGGGCTGGCCGTGGCTTCTCACACCCTGTGCTTTCGCTGCCTGGACCTGCTGGCCGAGATCAAACTCACCGCGCTGGTCTTCCCTGGCGGAATGGGCGTCTCGCTTATCGCCTTTGCCGCCTATTGCCATCTGGCCCGCGGCGAGCGTTACGCGCCAGTGGCCAAGCTGGGCCTGGGCTGCTGCTTGGCTGGAGTATTGCTCATGGCGCTGCGCTGAACCATCAAATGCTAAAGCAGTTGTGCGCAGATTCGAGCAAACTTGCAAGCCTCAAAACCCAACCTCCATTTGCATCTTAACTTTGAGCGATTACGCTGAACGCTGGCATCAAACCTCGAATCTTTAAGGTGTTCAGCGTGAAATGCAGCCATAAAGCTCTAACTGCCTTAGCCGAGGCCCAAGCCGGCTACTTCACCGCCAAGCAGGCCAAAGCCTGCGGCTTTGTCAGTTCGCTGCACGTTTACAATTGCCAGGCCGGGCATTGGCGCTGGGTGCAACGCGGCCTATACCGGCTGCCCGGTTTCCCCGATACGCCGGAAGCGGCTTTCATCTGCTGGTTCCTCTGGAGCCGCAACGAGACCGACCAACCCCAGGGCGTCATCAGCCATCAGAGTGCGTTGGCCGCCCACGGCCAGGGCGAGTTCGACCCGCAGACCGTCCACCTGACCGTACCGCCGACCTTTCGCAAAAAGCCACCGGCCGGCTGTATCCTGCACAAGGCCAGCCTGAACTTGTCCGCCATCGAATCGCGCGGCAGTTTCCTGCTTACCAGCCTGCCTCAGACTCTGGCCGACCTCCAGACCGAAACCGGCGCCCGGATAGCGCCGGATTCTTCGCCACTGGCCGCCGGTCCCTGGCCGCTCCCGGTCGAGCCCACGCAGAGCCAAGTGGAACCGCAGCCGGCGGGGCGGGAGCGCGAAAGGATCTTCGAAATGATCTACAACCGTACCCGCCGTCCGGCTCTCTCCGTCCGACCTCCGGCGGTCCGCCGTCGGGAAGCGGGCTTTACCTTGGTGGAGTTGCTGGTGGTGGTCGCGATCATCAGCGTACTCATGGGCATGCTGCTGCCGGCGCTGGACCGAGCCCTGGCCTCGGCCCGTCAGGCGGCCTGCGCCGGCCGGCAGAAACAACTCTGGCTGCTCACCCAGCTCTATGCCGACAGCTACGCGGGCCGCTACTTCCCCGGCTGGGGCAACGCGGCCAACGGCTGCGGTCCGCTACTGACGGGCGTGAGCGTCACGGAATGGGTTTATTATCTCGCGCCTCTGGCCGGAATCGACTACCAGGTCGTCTCCCCCCGCTGGCCCAAATCTGCGCCCCTCTTCTTCTGCCCGGTCGCGAAAGACGGGCTTTACGGCTACAGTCTGCCCAAAATCCCCGGCAATCCGCCCTGGTCCTACAGCTACAACTGGGAAGCCTTCGGTCTGAAGCGCAACGAACAGATCGCCGACCCGCACACGCTCTTCATGGGTTGCGGCAATTGGTACGTCAGCGACCGGCCGGACCATCACCCCAGCGCCACGGCCATCGTCGGCTGGCACGTGGGTCGGACCAACATCCTCTGGGGCGACGGCAGCAACACGCCCGAGGACATGAACGCCGTCTGGGTCGAGTACTCTTGGTGGACCACTGCCCGGGACTGACCCGGTATCCTCTCACCGACGAACCGAGAACGGTTCACCCGACAAGGAGAAGAACATGCGGACCATCCTGCTAAGCCTGGCCCTGAACGCGGCGTTGTTGACCCGACTGCTGCCCGGGGCAGAGACCCCGCCGGCGGATCTGCCCAACCTGAGCCACACCGTGCTGATCTGCCAGGAGTGGCACAACTGGTTTTACGCCGACAACGGCGCCGACGGGCAGGACGCCCCCTGGTGGGGGGATCACTGCTGGCAGGACAACAACACCAATCTCTACGGCCAGACCGATCCCTATCACCCGGTCGGCCCGCTCTGGTGGCGCGCCACCACCAGCAAGGTCTATCCGCTGATCGGCCCCTATGCCAGCGCGAACCCGGAAATCATCCGCTGGCAGCTGCGCCTGATGAAGGCCGCCGGCCTCGACGGAACCCTGGCCCACCTGTATCCCCTCCCGCCCGCCGGCCAGAAGGCGGCGAACCTCGAAATGCTGGAGCGCTGCTTTCAACTGGCGGCCGAAGAGGGCTACCGGCTCGGCGTGCAGGACGAGATCCAATTCATGAAGAAAGAGGCCAAGGGCGAGGAGGCTTTTGTCGCCCGGGCCACGGAAGTGTTGCAGATGATGCTGAAATACCCGGCGGCGCTGCTGACCGTACAGGGGCAGCCCGTCTACCAGTTCGAAAGCTGGGGTCTGGGCGATCTGACGCCCGAGGCGTTGCAGCGCATCCTGGAGCGAGTGGAAAAAAACGTCGGCCGGCCCGTCTTCTGGATGTCGGCCGGGCCGGCAGGCAAACTGCTGGCCGTGCCGGCCCTCAAATGCCTGAAGTGGCCCTCGGACGTGGTGAGCGGGGCGCGAATCCAACAGTCGTCCGGCACGTTCGGCCAAGGCTCGGCCAGATGGGAGACCGCCGCCCCGGTGGCGGAATGGAATTCATTACGGGCCGATAAATGGGCCGAGGAGTTGCAGAAATACTCGACCCTCGCCCGCCAGGCGGGCAAGGCCTGGTGCCCCTGGATCTATCCCGGCTTCGAGCACGGCGGGTACCAGCTGTCGCGAGAGGACGGCCGACATGTGGTGGCCGCGGTCCGCGCGGCCATGAACTTCCGGCCCGACGTCATCAACCTGGCGGCCTGGAACGAACGCAATGAAAAGACCTGGCTGGAGCCTTCCTGGAGCCTGGAGAGCGCGGACCCCTACCGGTATCTGAAACTGATCGCGGCCATGAAGGGGCGCGATTTCGTCACCCCGCCCCTGCCGCCCAAGGAAGCGGTCGACCCGCTGATGTGGAGCGTGTTGTACGGCATTGACCGGACTCCGCCGGCCATCACCGGCGCCCGCCTCGATCCGGCCGGCCAGCACTTCGCCCTCGACTGCCTGGACGACCGCTCGGGCATTGCCGAAGCGCGCCTCAGCGCCGCCCCTCTGGTCACGGTGGAATGGAAAGAGAGCCGGCTTACAGCCGACGGCTGCACCCCGGAAATAAAAGGGACGGCGACCGCCGCCGCCGACCACCTGGAACTCCAGCCCGGCCAATCGGCTACCCTGACCCTGCGCCTGCCCGGCCGGGCGGAGTTGCACGAAGCCTGGCTGTTCGCGCGGGTCCGCGTGCCCGACGGCATGACCCTGCGGCTTCAGCCCGATTACCCGGTGGCGCAACCCAAGGCCGGCTATCGCCTGAACCAGGGCAAATATCCGACCATCCTGCGTGCGCCCGCCATCTTCGAAACCCACCGCGATATCTGGCAGCCGTTCAAGCTGGCTCACTGGCAACCGGCCCCCGGCGCGGAGAACCAGCTGACGCTGGCGCTCTCGGTCGGCACATTGGCCGATTCGATTAAACGCATGGGCTATCCGGCCGAGGAACGTCCCGCGCCCGCGGGCGTCGTCCGCCTCAGCCGCCTCGTCATCTTCCCGGCCACGCTGGCGCCCAACGAGCCGGCCGCCTTCGCCCTGCCCAGCCCGAGCCCGCTCGTCCGGACCATGGTGGCCACCTGGCCCGCCGCGATGGAAAGCATCACCGGCCGGCCGGTCGCGCTCCAGTGCTTCGACCAGGCGGGGAATGCTTCGGCCGTGCAAGTGGTGGAAGGAATCAGCGATCGCGACCGGTGGAACACGCAGGTGCTCGAACTCTATCAACCCTGGGGCAATCGGCCGCAGTATTAAAGCCGCCAAAAGCGCGGTCCCCGTCCGCAGGCCGCGGACGGGGACCGTTATTCTCGTTGGACGGCGATCAGCCTTCGCTTTCGGAGCCGCCGGGATTGTTGTTGTTGCCGGGGGCGACGATGCCGAGGAAGCCCTGGGGCAGATGCCCCTTCTGGATGCCCTCGACCACCATCTTCTGGAACCGCTCCTTAAAATCCTCGGCCGGCGGAGTGGGCATCCGCTGGAGGAAGATCCCTTCGGGCGTGTCCTCGATCTGGTACTGGCCGTCCCGCCAGAGTTGCGGATACACCGCCGACGCCCGTTCCCAGAACCGGGCGTGCTCGCCGGCGCCGATGGTCTGCAACCGCTGCAAGCGCACGCCCATCCGCCGCATCTTGTTGTGCAGATTCTCGATCCGCTCGCGGATCTGCTTCATCTCCTCGAAGCGCGCCAGCAGCTCGCGATCCTCGACCTTGAACCGGTCGCGCGCCGGGCCCGAAGGTTCGGTCACGGGCTCGACCTCGACCGCTTCGGCCACGCCTTCCAGGATCTCGACCCCCTGGGTCGATTCGCCGCCCGGTTCGGCGGCGGGCAGGGCGGGTTTGTCGACGAACATATTATAAAGCCGGGCGATCTCGTCTTTGGAGACATAGCTTTCGCCCGCCTCCTCGACCGTATCGACCAGGTTCTGCGCGATCAGACTACGCAACTCCTCGACCTTTACCCCCAGCAGATAGGCGGCTTTCTCTACGGTATACTTGGTCGTGGCCATGGCTTGCTCCTTTCCAGTTGCATGACACTTTATCTAGCTGCAAGCGGCATTCCATTTCCTTCAGCATACGCTAGATTTTTTGCCTCGCAAGCAAGAGCTTGCAAAAAAAGGGGTTGTCGCAGGATCGAAAAAATCCGGCTTGGCCGCCGGGATGAAATCGCCCGGATTGAGCCGGTCAGACTGACAATCTTTTACCACAGCCGCTACAACTCTGTAAGCTAATTGACCCATGATTTGCTCTGCCGGCGGATTTGGCAACCGCTCAGGGTGGTAATTGCCGACGTGATTCTGGCCCATCGCTCGGTAATCGGCTCGCATCATCTCTCCCCAGACATTAGGCCCTCGTCTGCCCCCGACACTGGGCTCTGCATCAAATACTAATTAGGCTTCGCCTACCGGCCGTATAAGCTTTATTTAGCCGTGCCCAACCAACTGGTGAGGGGCAATTCCGGGGAGTCGGGCCATGACACGCAAAGATTTGGCTTTGTTCGTCTGCAACGGAAATTCCTGCCGCAGCCAGATGGCGGAAGGTTGGCTGCGGCAACTGGCCGCCGACCGGTTTGAAATCGCCAGCGCCGGCCTGGAGCCGCGGCCAGCCGTGCATCCCCTGGCGGTCAGGGTGATGGCCGAACTCGGAATCGACATCTCGGCGCAACGGCCGAAAAGCGTCGAGCTCTTTCTCGGCGTCGACCACTTGAAATGGGTCTTCACCGTCTGCGACCGGGCCCAACGGACCTGCCCCCGCCTCTGGCCGCATCTGGGAGCCGAGACGTTCTGCTACCTCTCCTTCACCGACCCGGCCAAAGCCGTCGGCCCGGAGAGCGAACAGCTGGTCGCCTTCCGCCAAGTCCGCGACGAAATCCGCGCCGCCCTGGTCGAATGGCTGCGCTGCCTGCCGGTGGGGGGCTGAAAAGGTGGTTTAGCCTCGAGGCGAAGCCGCCTGGCGCGACCGTAAGGCCGGCTCGAACGCCGGGTGAGCTTTTTTAAAACCCCTTCGGACCGCCTTTTTCTAGCCGCTTTCCGGGAGAACTTTTTTTGCAAAAAAAAGTTCTCCCGGCCCCTTTCAAAAAAACTCCCGCCACCAGAACCAAAGCGCGCCAGATTGCCCGGCGGCAACTTCACAAAAAAGGCGAAGCCGGATGAGAGTTTTTAGGAGGGGGCCGGCGAACCTTTTATGCAAAAAAGGTTCCCCGGAAGCGGTCGCAATCGGCTCGAATTGGCATCAAAAGCGCTATTTGCTTCGGCTCTGCTTGGCCAGGAAGCGGTCAAGCGCGTTGGCGAAACGCTGGGTGTCGGTCGAACGGTGGCCGGCCGGGCCGCCTTCGACCAGGCCCGCGCCGCGCATCTCCTCCATGAAATTGCGCATCGACAGGCACTGGCCCACGTTTTCGGCCGTATAGAGCTCGCCGCGGGGATTGAGGCCCGTGGCCCCCTTGGCCACAATCCGCGCCGCCAGGGGCACGTCGGCGGTGATGACCAGGTCGCCGGGGTGGCACTGGAGCACGATGAAGTGGTCGGCCGCATCGGCCCCGGGCGGGACCAGGGCCGAAGAGAGGTACTCGCTCTCCGGCGTCCGCTGCGGCGTATTGGCTACCAGCACCGTGGGCGTGCGCCGGCGCAGCGCCGCGCGGTAGAGCACCTCCCGAATCTCAGCCGGACAGGCGTCGGCATCCACCCAGATGGTCATGCGGCCTCCCGCGACAAAAAACCCGCGCGACGAATCGCGCGGGTCGGAAAATTCAGAACTTTCAAGCGCGCCCCGCGACTCAGGCCGTCTTGGCGGCGGCGGCGGCGCGGTTGGCGGCCTTGGCCAAACGCGACTTCTTGCGGTTGACGTTATTGCGGTGCAGGATGCCCTTGTTGCCCGCCTGATCTACCGCCTTGGAGACCTTCTTCAGCGCTTCGGCCTTGCCCGCCGCGTCGGCCGTGGCGATCACGGTCTTGTATTCCTTGATCGACTTGCGCAGCTTTTCACGCCGCTTGCGATTGCGCAGGTTCGCCTTGAGGCTCTTCCGAATCCGTTTCTTGGCCGAAGCGTTATTAGCCATTTTTTGCCAACCTCTCCGTCTGACCGATGTTTTGCGAAGTCCGTCCACGCGCCGAAAAACCAATTTGCGGCGCAGGGCGCAAATACCTTGGCCCTTGAAAGCGCAAAAGTTTAATCTCCCCCGGTCGATTCGTCAATTACAAATCCGCTTGGCCGGGGAAAATAATCGCCTCCTCGCGACCTATCCCGCATTCGCGCTCCGGTGAACCGCTCCTGTCGACTCCTCATTTAATTCAGCTCCCCGCCAGTGAAGGAGGCAAACCTCATGTGGTCACGCCAACGCCTCCCCTCTCTACAAGAGGTTGGGGGTGGGGGTGGGGAGGGTCAAAACCGTGAGCACACCCGGCCATGCC
>CAYMGG010000154.1:9924-13717 GCA_964389915.1 uncultured Planctomycetaceae bacterium | reverse complement strand
GCCGGCGCTGGCTTTGCAGCTTTTCGAGGTTGGCGTCGACCATCATCTTTATCAGGTCGGGGAAGGCCACCTGCGGTTCCCAGCCGAGCAGTCGTTTGGCCTTGCCCGGATCGGCCACCGCCGCCAGGGTCTCCACCGGCCGCACCAGGGCCGGATCGACCGCGACATGCTTCTGCCAGTCCAAGCCGACGTGGGCGAAGGCGTATTCGCAGAGTTGACGGATGGTCCAGGTCCGGCCCGTGCCGATCACGAAGTCGTCGGGCTCGTCGCGCTGGAGCATGGCCCACATCGCCCGGACATAGTCGCCGGCAAAGCCCCAGTCGCGGGCTGCGTCCAGGTTGCCCAGGCGCAGCTGGCCGTCCTTGATGATGCTCTGGCCGCTCTCGCTCATGCCGGCCGAGTCGGCGATGCCCAGCTTCAGGCAGGCGGCGGCGTAGGCCACCTTCTGGGTGACGAAGTGCAGGCCGCGCCGCGGGCTCTCGTGGTTGAAGAGGATGCCGCAGGCCACGAAGGTCCGGTAGGCCCGCCGGTAGATCCGCGCCATGTGGTGGGCGTAGACCTTGGCCGCGGCGTAGGGTGTGACCGGATTGAGTGGGGTCTCCTCGTTCTGGGGCGAGCAGGGCGGCTGGCCGAACATCTCCGAGGAGCTGGCCTGGTAGATCCGGCAGCGCGGATGGTTGAGGCGCACCGCGTCGAACAGCCGGTGGGCGCCCAGCCCGTTGATCTCGGTGGTCTGGATCGGCATGCGCCACGACTCCGAGGGCTGCGACTGGCTGGCCAGGTTGTAGACTTCGGCCGGCTGGTAGCGGTGCAGGGCCTCGACGATCGAGAAGCCGTCCTCCAAGTCCACGTGCACCAGTTCGATCCGGTCGTGGAGGTGGCTGACGTTTTGCAATCCGGCGGTGGTGCGCCAGGCGCCCACCACGCGGTAGCCTTTTTCCAGCAGAAATTCGGCCAGGTAGACGCCGTCCTGGCCGGTGATGCCGGTGATGAACGCGGTCTTGCCGTGAGTCATGGCGCATCCTTATCGTTCGGGGCGCGGCCGTCGCGGCCGGCTAACCGCTCAGTATACGAATCAAGTTGACGGGCGCAAGGTGCTCCCGGCCGCGAAGGCGGGACGCGCGGCCGCCTCGGCGTAGGCCGTGCTGGCCAACTCGGCCGTGCGGGCCCAGGAAAAATCCCGCGCCCGGCGGCGGCCGCGTTCGGCCAGCTCGCGCCGGGCCGGTTCGTCGGCCCAGAGCTCGCGCACGGTGAGGGCGAGATCGTCAGTATTGATCGGATCGACCAAGCGGGCCGCGTCGCCGGCCAGTTCGGTTAGGGAACTACCCCTTCCGCAGATCACCGGCGCGCCGCGGCCGAAGGCCTCCAGCACCGGCAGGCCGAAGCCTTCATATAATGACGGATAAACGAGCAGCCGGCAATGGTCGTACAGCCAGAGCAATTCCGCGTCCGAAACATAGCCGAGAAAAACCGCCTCTTCCGGAGTCAGCCCCGCTTCTGTCGCCAGGCGTGACCAATCCGGTCCGCCCTTCGGCATGCCGCCGGCCAGAACCAGGGGCGGGCACGCTCCGGTCGTGCGTTTGATTTCGCCCAGCGCGGTCAGGAGCCGGGCCTGGTTTTTGCGCGGCTCGAGTGTGCCGGGGCAGAGCAGGAATTCCCCGGGCGGCATCCGCAGCCGGCGGGGGCGTCGTCCCTGGTCGGACTCGGCGAAGCGGCTGGCCAGCGGCAGCACCCGCAGCCGCTCGGCCGGATAGGCCGGGAAGTAATGCCGGAAACGCGCCAGCGTGAAGGCCGAAACCCCCAGGATCAGGTCGGCCGCGCCGGCGGCGCGAAACACGTTTTGCAGGCAGCCCTGGCGGTTGGCTTCGGCCAGGCACTCGGGCTGGTCCAAGAAACTCAGGTCGTGCAGGGTGTAGACCAGCCGCGCGTAGCGCAGGCCCGAAGGACAGAAATAATTGTTGGCGTGGATCACGTCCGGCCGGCCCAAGACCAGATCCGGATCGGCGCATCCGGCCTGCGCCGCGGCCCAGAAGCGGACGTTGCGTTCGTATCCGCCCACCGGCACGTGGCGCCGGAAATTTCCGGCCGCCGGCACCTTGACCGTGCGCCGCCAGCGCCAGTCATGATAGAAATCGCCGAATTCCGGGTAGACCAGATAGTTGTTTTCCCACTCCGCGGCCGCCAGGGCGTTTAGCAGCCCCCAGGCCATATAGCCGCAGCCGGCCTTGCCTGCGCCGGTCTGACTGGCGTCGAAGCCGATCAGCATGCGGACCCTCCCCGTAGGGCGCCAGCCAGGATCTCGCGGTAGGCGGCGATCATCATTTCCGGAGCGGCGAACTGCGCCGCTCTTTCCCGGCCCCGGTGGCCCAATTCGGCCCGGAGTTCCGGCTCGGCCTCCAGCCGCTCCAGCCCGGCGCAGATCGCCTCGGGCCGGCGCGGATCGCAGTAGATCGTCGCCTCCGTGCCCACTTCCGGCAGGCTGGCCGCGTCCGCCGCCAGCACTGGCCGGCCGGAACGCATGGCCTCCAGGAGCGGCAGGCCGAAGCCTTCATATAATGAGGGGAAGACCAGGCCCCGGCAGCCGGCATAGAGGGCCGCCAGCTCGGTTTCGGACACATGCCCGAGTGGGATCACGCTTTTGGCCAGGCCCCGGCGGTCCAGTCCCGCCAGCAATTCCTCCCGCCGGGGACTGGCCGCGCCGGTCAGGACCAGGCGCAAGCCTGCGCCGGCGGTTGTGCGCTGAAATAGGCTCCAGGCCAAGAGCAGGTTTTCGTGATTTTTGTGCGGCCAGAAATTGGCCGGATAAAAATAATATCTTTCGCGGCTCAGGCCCCGGCCGGTCAGAATCCGGTCCGCCTCGGGCGCGGTGACGGCCGGCAGCCGGCCGCTCAGGCGGGGCGGCACGACCCGGACCTGTTCCTCCCGCAGCCCCAATTGCGTTCGCAGGCTCTGGCCCACGAATTCGGAGATGGCCACCGCCACCGTTGCTTCGCGCCGGACATCGGCCAGTGCTTCGCGCCGATAAAGCAGTTCTTCCGGGGCAAAGAGGTGGGGCAGCTCCAGGCATTGCAGATCGTAGGGTACGCAGACCATGGGCGCGCGCCGGGCGCGGAAATTGGGCGCGCCGCAGGGGCAGAAGAGCAGATCCGGCGCCAGTGGTTCCAGCCGCAGCCGGGATTTGAGCCGCCGCCAGCCGGGCCGGATCAAGGCCCGCACCTGTCGCCGCAGGCCCAGGGGCAGCCGCCGCCAGAACGTCTCCGGCCCGCGGCCGGGCATCTCCGCCGCCGGCCTCCGGCCCGGCAAAGGTCGCAATGCGGCATTTTCAGTCCGGGCCAGGTCGGTCAGCGAGTCGCCCGGCTCCGGCAGCGTCAGGAGCGTAAACCGCCACTCGGGCGCGGCCGCGATCAGCCCGCCGATTATCGCCTGGGTCAGCGGCCAGGCCCCGCCGGCCGAACCGTCGGTCGCCAGCGAAGTCAGATCCACGACAATATGCGGCGCGTCGGCCATGGCGGAATCCTATTGCCTTAGACGGTGCTTTAAAAGTCCGGAGCGGCGTTTCAGCCCAAGAACGAAGCGCCAGGCAGCTTTAAAAACCTCGGTGGTTATGAGGTTTTTAAAACGTTGGCGCGACCGCAACGCCCGATCAAACGCCGAGGCGGACTTTTGAAAGCACCTGCTTAAACGCGGCGGCGGCATGAATCGCGACCGCGTTTCTGGGGGGCCAGTTTTTGAAAAAAATTCACCCACAACCCCCCAAAAAAAAAACCACAACCAAACCCGCCCCGCGCCGCCC
>CAYMGG010000154.1:4119-9914 GCA_964389915.1 uncultured Planctomycetaceae bacterium | reverse complement strand
GGGGAACTTTTTTGCAAAAAAGTTCCCCCTGACCCCCTCAAAAAACTCTCGTCAACGATCCCGGCGCGTCGCCTCGATTTCGAAACGGCCCGGCGCGGCCGATCTCGGATTTTTGTGGCGCATGTTTTCAGCCCGCGGCCACCCGCGCGGCTGGTCGCGGATCATGCGTGCGCGCCGCAATGGGCGGTTCCGCCTTGACCCTGTCCGGCAGGTCAACTGATTATATCCGTTGCTTTTGATTTTGACCGCGGATTTTTGCCGGCTTTCCTTTTGGCAGGCGGGCACGAGCGGACGATAATCGCGGCATGCTTTACGCTCAATTCCTGCATCGGATGGACGAATTGCTGGCCGCCGAAGCCCAGCCGCCGGCAAGGCTTTTGGTCGGTTTCTCCGGTGGGGCCGATTCGACCGCCTTGCTGGAGCTCTGTGCCCGAAGGCGCGACGAGGCCGGGGCGCCGCAGTCATTGCTGGCCGCGCACCTGGACCATGGCCTGCGCGGCGCAGCCGGCGCGGGCGACGCGGAATTCTGCGCCGGCTTTTGCCGGGCGCGGGGAATTGAACTGATTTCCGAACGGGCCGACGTGGCCCAGCTCGCCCAGCGGGAACGCCTTGGGCTGGAAGCTGCCGGCCGGCAGGCGCGGCAGGAGCTTTTCGTCCGGGCGATTGCGGGCCGGCCGGCGGCGGTGCTGCTGGCCCATCAGGCCGACGATCAGGTTGAAACTATGCTGCTCAACCTGCTCCGGGGTTGCGGAGCGCGCGGCCTGACCGGGTTGCGCGCGCGGCGCGAATTGGCGGTCGGGGGCGGGCGGCTGCTGGTCTGGCGGCCGCTCTTGGACTTTTCGCATGCGCAACTGACCGAATATCTGAGCGCGCGCGGTCTGGCTTGGCGCGAGGACGAGACGAACGCCGATCCGAGTTTCAAGCGCAACCAGCTGCGGGCGGAGTTGCTGCCCGTATTGGGCCGGATCGCTCCCCATTACCGGGAGAGCTTTGCCCGGCTGGCCCGAAATCTGGCGCCGCTGGCGGAAAGAGAGGAGCAAGAGGCCCGCATTGAGGCCGAAGCCGCGTTCCAGCGAAACGACGGCGGGGTCTTGGTGAACGGCGATCTTTCCTTGGCCGCCTGGCGCTGGCTGCTGGAGCATGAATTAGGGGCCGGCACGGAGGACGGTGCGGCCGATGCCCTGGCCGAGTTCTCCGCCGGTTCGCGCCGGGCCCGGCAATTGCCCGGGGGCCTGCACGCCGTCCGCGATACGGACGGCATTTTCATCGCCCGGGCGCGGACTCGGCGGCGCCCGGCTGCGGCGGAAATCGTCCTGCCCGCGCCGCCGTTCGATCTGCCCGTACCTGAAGGACGGCTGTGCGGAGAATTGCGGCCGGTCCGCCGCCGTCCGCCGCCGGCGGATCAGGCCGATCCGAACGTCGAGTGGTTGGCGGCCGAAGCGTTGCGGCCGCCGCTGGTCTGGCGGTCGCCGCGGCCGGGCGAAAGTTTCGTGCCCTTGGGTGCGCCGGGGCATAAACTGGTGGCGGATCTGGTGGCCGAAGCCAAGCTGCCGCGCCGCCGGCGCGACCGGGCGCGGGTCCTGGCCGATGCGGAAGGGATTCTCTGGGTCTGGCCGGTCCGGTTGGCGCAACGGGCGCGGCTGGGACCGCAGACAACGCAGGCCTGGCGTTTAGCGCTGGAGCCGGACTTTTCAACCGCTGGCACAGCCGGCGATTCATGATTGGGATTTGAGAGAACTTTTTTGAAAAAAAGTTCTCTCAAACTCTTTCAAAGAACTTTATCCAGCTTCGCCGGCTTCAGCGTTCAGAAGGGCAAATTGCCGGGGAGCCGGCCTTCGAACGAAGTCTTTCAGGTTTTCTCCAGTTTTGTCGGCAGAAAGGATTCGAATTTCGTCAACCTTGAAAGCGCCCATCTGAACGCGCGAAATGGCGAAGCCTGACGAGAGTTTTTTGGAGGGGGTCGGGGGACCTTTTTTGCAAAAAAGATTCCCCGAAAGCGGCCTTAAATTTGAGCTGATGCATATGGGCTTTGGCCGAGGCTAAATTTCCAACCCGGAGGGGCAACCATGAAGACCAAGCGTCGGAAGAAGCAGGCCGGGCAGCCGTTCCACTTGCTCTGCAAGCCGATCGGGGCGCGCTGCAATCTGCGCTGCGCGCACTGCTTCTATCTGGAGAAGAGCAATCTCTATCCGGGCGAGACCAACTGGTCCATGTCGGACGAGGTGCTGGAGCGCTTCGTCAAATTCTACCTCGAGACCCAGGCCGAAGGCGTGGGCGAGGTGCAGTTCGCCTGGCAGGGGGGCGAGCCGACCCTGATGGGGGTAGACTTCTTCCGGCGCGCCGTGGCCCTCCAGCGCCAGCACGCCAAGCCCGGCCTGCGGATCAGTAACGCCCTACAGACCAACGGTACGCTGCTGGACGACGAGTGGGGCAAGTTTCTGCACGACGAGCAGTTCCTGGTCGGCATCTCCCTGGACGGGCCGGAGGCGTTGCACAACCGGTTTCGGCCCCATCCCGATGGCCGCGGTTCGTTCGCCGACGCCATGCGGGGCCTGGCGGCCCTGCGCCGGCACGAGGTGGAGTACAACACCCTGACCTGCGTGCAGGCCGACAATGCCGACCATCCCGGGCGGGTCTACGATTTCCTCAAGAACGAATGCGGCTCGCGGTTCATGCAGTTCATCCCGATCATCGAGCCGGGCGAGGGCGGGGGGGTGAGCCCGCAGACCGCCACCGGCGAGCAATGGGGTCGGTTCATGTGCGGCATTTTCGACGAGTGGCTCAAAGGGGACGTGGGCGAGATCTATGTCCAGCATTTCGACGTGCTGCTGGGACTGGTCCTCGGGCGGCCGGCGGCGCTGTGCGTCTACAGTCCGGTCTGCGGCCGGGCTCTGGTGGTCGAACATAATGGTGACGTCTACGCTTGCGACCATTTTGTCACCGAACAGCACAAACGCGGCAATCTGCTGGTCGACAGTCCGCTCTGGCTGATCGATGGCGAAAAGCAGGCCGAATTTGGCCGCGAAAAATCAGCAAGATTGCCTAGGTATTGCCGGGAGTGCGAATATCTGCGCCTCTGCTATGGTGGTTGCCCATCTGATCGGCTGTCGCAGACGCCGGATGGGGAGCCGGGGCTGAATTCGGTCTGCGCCGGCTATAAGATGATGTTTGCACATCTCACGCCCGTGCTCGAAGCTATGGGCCGGGCTTTGCGTAAGGGGCGGCCAGCCAAGGAATGGCTGAATTACCGCTAAATTGGGTTCTATATTTGCGTATAGGCTGCGGTTTATTTGGTTGGTTATTGAATTGCAGTTCGTTTTTGACGGAGTAAAAAGTAAATGACGAACAAAAAATTTAAGTTTTAGGGGTGAGCGATGCCAAAAGCTTTGGTGGGTAATTTGGAACTTATTGCCGCCGAACAATTTGGGTATTTCACCGCCACTCAGGCCCAGAATTCGGGTTACGTTTACCAGCACCACTGCTACCATGTCCGCAGCCAGCATTGGCTCAAGCTTGGTCGCGGCTTGTTCCGCCTGCCGGGATATGAAGATACTTTCGAGTCTGACCTGATGTATTGGCTCCTCTGGAGCCGTAACCAGCAGGATCAGCCCCAAGCCGTCATCAGCCATCAAAGCGCCTTGGCGCTGCACGGGCGGGGCGAGCCGGACCGCCAAATTATTCACCTTACGGTACCGGTTGAGTTTCGCAAACGCCTGCCTGCCGGGTGTAAACTATATAAACGCAATCTGCCCATATCTGCCATTGAAGCCCGCGGCCGGTTGTTATTGACTGCGCTGCCCCAAACGCTGGTCGATTTGGAGCTGCCGCATCGGGAACTGGGCGGTTCGCCGGCACTTCCGGCCGGTCGACCGGATCAGGAAATGAGGTTGGCGCCGGAACTGATTCCCCCTCTGATTCCTTCCTCCGCGACGGAGGAGCCGGAAGCGGTCCAACTGGCCGACGAGGGACAGATTCCGCTGCCCATGCGCGAAAGGATTTTCAAGATGATGTATGATCGCGCCGTCCGCCCCTTGCGGACCCCCCGCGCCCAGGCGGGCTTCACCCTGGTCGAGCTTTTAGTGGTGATCGCCATCATCTCGGTGCTGGCGGCCCTGCTCCTGCCCGCTCTGCGCCAGGCCCACGGCCAGGCGTTAAGCATTGCCTGCAGCTCCAACCTGAAGCAATCCAGCCTGCTGATCAACCAATACGCCGACGAGAATTCCGGCCTGATCTTCAGCCACTTCTTCCCGCCCAGTCAGGCCTGGTACGGCTGGAACTGGCGGCTGATCCAGGACAATTACATGCCCTGCGGGGGATTGGTGGGCAAGCCGGTGGGGAGCGTGATTTACAGTTGTCCGCTGGAATATTCGGCCAAGGTTTTGATCAGTCGCAACCTCCAGGCCTACGGAATGAATTATCTGTGCAAAAATCCCGGCTGGACCGAGAGCGCGGCGCAGAAAACGATCGCCGAGGCCGCCGGCAATACCTTTCTGGTCGTGCGGGACAAGATCCGCAAACCGAGCGGGCTGCTCTTCCTGGGCGATTCGTTCGACATGTGGGTCTACAACAATATGTCGGGCCAGAAGGTCCAGAAGTGCGCTTACGGCTTAAACGATGCGCTCAGCGGCAGCCATGTCTGGCTTCGGCATGTAGGCGCGGTGGGCAACATCCTCTTTTACGACGGCCATGCCCAGACGGTCAATTACGCTAAAGTGTTGGATTGCGTTGGCACCGACACCCTGGTGCGAGTCGGGGAACAATAGACACCCTCATTTCTAGAGGCCGGCGAAGGAGGCCGGCTGGGCGCAAAACCGTGATACGGGCCTGCGGGGCTTGGCCGCAGGCGTTGAATCTGGCATTCCGGACCCCCGGAATTCACAGCCCCTGGCGAAAGGATCGGTCATGATGAAAAACACCCCCCACCCCCTGGTCACCTCCACCAACCTGTTGCGCGCGGCGATCCTGGTTGCGGCCGGATCGCTCGCCTTGTGCGCCCTGCTGCGAGCCGAGGACTCCGCTCCCTGGCCGGCGCGGATGTACGCCGCGGGCGGCGATTACTGGCGCGGCCGGATTCCGGTCGAGGTGAGCAATGCAACCGAAGCCCTGGTCAAAGGACAGCCGCTGGATTTGGCCGTCGGAGCCGCGGCGGGGCAGCTGGCCCTGGTCGGCGTGCCGGCCGAATCGCTGCGCGTGCTCAATGAAAAAGGTCTGGAACAACTGTACGACCTGGTCGGCTCCGATGGCCAGATTTTAAAGTCCGGCCCGATTCCGGCCGGGGCGCGGCTGACCATTCCCGCCACCTGCGCGCCGCTATTGCCCAGCCGCTATTACGTCTATTACGACAATCCGACCGCGTTCCCGGTGGCCGATTTCCTGGGCGCGCAGGCCGCGCCGCTGAACGGCGATTTCGAGGCGACCGATGCCGGCGGCGCGGCGGGCTGGCGCTTCAAGGACACCGATGCCGGGCATGCCGCCAGCTGGGAGACGACCGGCGCGCACTCCGGTCAGCGTTGCGGCAAACTGAGCGTGGCCGAAGGGGCCGCGCCCAATTGGGTGGGCATCTTCAATGATCAGATCCGGCTGCAGCCGGGCGCGAACTACAGTCTGCGCGCCTGGGTCCGGCAGGATAGCGTGAAAGGCTCGGCCGGGTGGTTCATGCATCTTCTTGATCGGGACGGCCAGATCCTGGAGAACAAATCCCTGGCGGCCAAGGCCGGCGGCGACTGGCAGGCGGTGGCGCTGGAATTCAAGGCACCGGCCACGGCCGTCCGGGCGACCCTGGGCACTTTTTTGCG
>CAYMGG010000154.1:0-4109 GCA_964389915.1 uncultured Planctomycetaceae bacterium | reverse complement strand
GGCCAGGCCTGGTTCGACGACGCCGAGTTGACTTCGCAGGCCGTTGAAGACGGCGCAACCTTGAGCGCCCGGGCCGGCCCACCCGAGCGGCGCGAACTGCCGGTGGTCGGGGCCGACGCTCCCTGGCCGGCCGAGGCGGCCTGGGATTGTCGCGTGCCCCTGCGGTTGCGCAATTTCACGCCCGAAGCCGGCAAGAAGCTGGCCTGCGTGGGCATCTCCACCGTGTTGCGCGGCAGTCATGCCGGCGACCGGCTGGAGGTCCGCGACGGGGAACGGGTGCTGCCGTTCATGAAACTGAACGGCGTGCTGCTGTTCGAATGCGAGTTGCCGGCCCAGACCGAAAAGGTGCTGTATCTTTACCTCGCCGCCGGCGAGGCCGAACCCCGGACCCTGACTGCGATCCTGGACCGGATGGGCCTGCCGGCCGCCAAGTCGGCCCTGGGCAGCGACATCCTCTCCGACCAGGTTTTTGTCGAACGCCAGGGCGCGCGGCCTTCGCCCGAGTACGCCGCGCTGCTGAACGGTAGCCTGAATCTGGTCAAGAATCCCTCTTTCGAAAGCGGCGAACCCTTGCCGGAGGCCTGGCCGGGCACGGCCGAAAAGGCCCTGCCGAAAGGCGCAAGTTTCAGTCTGGATAAGGGGGCGGCGTTTGGCGAAAAATGCATCAAGCTGAGCATCCCCCACGACGCCCAGCGCGACTGGACCGGCTGGCGGCAGGATGTGCCCGTGGTCGCGGGGCGGACGTATCTGCTGGCCGCGTGGATGAAGTGCGCCGACCTCCAGGGCGACGCGCGCGTTCACGCCCACTACCGCGACGGCGCCGGCACTTTCCTGGGCGCCACCTCCGTCGGCACGGGCCTGTCCGAGACTCAGGATTGGACCCTGATGTCCGGCATCTTCACCATGCCGGCCGGGACCGAGAATTTCCAGATCCACCTGACCATGAACTCCACCGGCACGATCTGGCACGACGGGGTCTTTCTGGCCGAGGCGGTCGAGGGCGCGCCGGGCGCGGCCCAGACCCGCGCCGCCGCGGGCGACCTGATGGTCTGGCCGGTCAATGCCGTCCAGAAGGTCTTCCCCGACGATCTGCCCGACCGCGAGCTGCGGCCGGCCCGGCTGACCGCCGCCGGCGGCGAAGCCGAACCGCTCCAGCTGGCCCTGCGTTCGGCCAAGGCGGTGAAGGGGGTAAAGGTGACGGTCGCGGCGCCGGCCAATCCCGCCGGCGCGGCCCTGGCCGACTGCCAGGTGAACGTGGTCGGCTATGTGCCGGTCGATCAGCCGACCGCCTATTACCGCAGCGACGTCGAGGAATGGGAGCGCAAGGTCCCGCCCGGCGCCGGCGCCTGCGACGGCTGGGCCGGCTGGTGGCCCGATCCGCTCCTGCCGCGCGACAGCTTCGACCTGGCGGTCGACCGGACCGCCGCGGTCTGGGTGACGGTCAAGGTGCCGGCCGGGACCGCCCCGGGCGATTATGCCGGCACGGTCAAGTTTACGGCCGAAGGCGCGAGCCTGCCGGAGGTGCCCTTCACCGTGCACGTCTACGGCTTCGACCTGCCGCCGCACAGCCAATTGGGCGCAATCTACGACGTGCGCTTCGGCCCGGGCGAGAAGTACTGGCGCCGGCCCGGGCAGACCACGGCCGAATTGCAGCGCGAGGTCCGGAAATTCCTGGCCGAACGGCGGCTCTGCGCCGACCGGATCGAGGTCTCTCCGAAGTTTGCCTATAAGGACGGCGCCGTGACCGCCGACTTCGCCGAATACGACCGCGAGGCGACGGAGTATTTCGAAGAACTGGGCTTCCCCTTCTCCTACACCCCGGAGCTCTTCTACTGCTTCGGTTGGGCCCATCCGCCCAAGAAATTCCTCGGGGTCGAACCGTATGTGAATTTCGATTATGAGAAGACTGACCGTGCCGCGCTCAATCCGGAATACGTCAAGGTTTATCAGGCGGCGCTCAAGCTCTACTGGGATCACGTCCAGGCCAAGGGTTGGGATAAGAAGCTGATCCTCTACATCTCCGACGAGCCGCACTACAGCCACGAAGTCGTGCGCACCCAGATGAAGGCCCTTTGCGCCATGATCCACGGCGTCTCGCCCGAGATTCCCATCTATTCCAGCACCTGGGGGCACTGCCCGGAGTGGGACGATTCGCTGGACGTCTGGGGCGCGGGCCACTACGGCATCTTCCCGACCGAGATCATGAAGGAGCGCCAGGCGGCCGGCAAGCGGATCTGGTTCACCACCGACGGCCAGATGTGCCTGGACACGCCCTATTGCGCCGTCGAGCGGCTGCTGCCCCACTACTGCCTCAAGTACGGGGCGGGCGCCTACGAATTCTGGGGCGTGGCCTGGCTCACCTACAACCCCTACGAGTTCGGCTGGCACAGCTTCATCCGCCAGGCCGACAAGCCGGGCAATTACTACTACGTCCGCTATCCCAACGGTGACGGCTTCCTGCTCTATCCCGGCGGCCCGATCGGCTATGACGGCCTGGTCTCGACCATCCGCCTGGAGCAGGCCCGCGAAGGCGTGGAGGATTACGAATACTTGGCCCGCCTGCGCGGCCTGATCGCCTCCGGCAAGGCCGCCGGCCGGGACGTGGCCGCCGCCGAGCAGGTGCTGGCCACGGCCCAGCGCCTGGTCGCCATCCCCAACGCCGGCGGGCGCTATTCGAGCAAGTTCCTGCCCTATCCCGAAGCGGTCTTCCTGGTCAAGGAGGCTGTGGGCGAAGCTGTCGAGCAACTGACCGCCGCCGGCAAATAAGCCGCCGGCCAAATCCTAAACGATCGGGGGCGGGAGCAAATCCCGCCCCTTTTTTTCGGGGGAACTTTTTTATAAAAAAGTTCCCCCGATCCCCTTCAAAAAATTTTCTCCAGCTTCGCCGTTTCGAACGTTCAGACAAAAACAAATCCCTGTCTGCCCCCATACGTTCGGCTTATTCATTTGAGCCGGCCGGAGAGAGGTTTCGAGTCCCCAGGTGAATTCGCCGCATCCCGAATAAATCCGGTGCATGCCTGGGCCAATGCTAATCATTGTGGAATTCCCCATTCGAGGAATGCTATACTGAAAGCGGAGATGAAAACCATGCGCAGTGGGGCTTTTTTTGTCGCCATCATCCTGGGCTGGCTGGCCGGCGCGGCTGGCTGCGAATCGTCGTCGCCGCGCAGCCTGGGGTATGTGCTGCAGGCCGATCAACTGGCCCCGACGCGAGAGCAAGCCGTTCGGCTGTTGGCCGAGAGCGGCCGCGACTGGTTGGTCCTGGCCGAGAGCTATGGCGGCGAAGGCGGACCGTGGACCGCGGCGGAGTTGGCCGGCATCCGGTCCGGCCGCCCCGATCGGAAAATTCTAGCTTACCTGAGCGTGGGCGAGGCCGAGCGCTGGCGCGATTATTGGCGGCCCGAATGGGACGCCGACCGGGACGGCCAGCCCGATCCCGGCGCGCCCGCCTATCTTTGCGCCATGAATCCAAACTGGCCGGGCAGCTACAAGGTCCGCTACTGGCAGGACGCCTGGCGCGAATTGGTCTTCGCCCAGGCCGACCGGCTGGCGGACCGCGGCTTCGACGGGTTTTACCTCGACATTGTCGATGCGTTCGAATTTTTCGAGCAGGCGGACGGCAAGATCGAAGACCACAAACCCAACCCCGAAACCGGCCACACCTATCGGCAGGACATGATCGCGCTGATCGCGGACCTGGCCGCGCGCGAGCGCAACCGCACCGGCCGGCGGCTGCTAATCGTACCGCAGAATGGGGTGCAGCTGACCGCGGACGCGGCCTATCTGGCGCTCATCGACGGGGTCGGGGTCGAGAGCTGGCGCACGCTGCCCGACCGGCCGCAGGCCGCGGCGCACACCGCCTACGTGGGCGACTTTTTGCGGAATATCCGGGCCGCGGGCAAGACAGTGCTGGACATCGAATACAATTCCGATCCGGCCGTTCGGGCGGCGGCCCGGGCCGAGATTCTGGCCGCCGGCTATGTCGGGCTCTTCACCGACCGCGCTCTGACCACGCTGGGCGAAAGCCCTTAATATCAATTCAAATTAATGCTCGTCGAATAGGCGCGAAATCCATCCGCGCCGAATTTGTCCATCTGAACGTTCGAAAC
>CAYMGG010000153.1:13324-13719 GCA_964389915.1 uncultured Planctomycetaceae bacterium | reverse complement strand
CCGCTGGCCGTGGCCCCCTTCGACGCCGAACTCTTCGGCCACTGGTGGTACGAGGGGCCGGACTTCCTGGCCGCGGTCCTGCGCCGCCAGAGCGGCGAGCGCCGGCTGGAGCTGGTCACGCCCGGCGACTATCTGCGCCTGGCGCCGCACTTGCAGGCCCAGCAGCCCTCGGCCTCCAGCTGGGGCGACAAGGGCTATTTCGAGGTCTGGTTGAACGGGGGCAACGACTGGATCTATCCCCGCCTGCACGCGGCCGAGGCCGCCCTGCGGGAGGCCGCCGCCGCCCCGGCCAACCGTTCGGTCCTCCCCTCCCGAATCCTCAACCAGGCGCTGCGCGAACTGTTCCTGGCCCAGTCCAGCGACTGGGCCTTCATCATGACCGCCGGCTCCATGCA
>CAYMGG010000153.1:0-13314 GCA_964389915.1 uncultured Planctomycetaceae bacterium | reverse complement strand
AGGAGTACGCCATCCGCCGGGTCGAGGAACACCTCGATCGCTGCCAGCGGCTCCTGGAGATGCTCGAATCCGGCCGGCCCAGCGAAGCGCTGCTCTCCGAACTCGAAAGCCGGGACAATCTCTTCCCCGATCTCTGCTGCCGCACGCTGCTCACTTGAAAATCCCGGGCCAAAAATAGAAAATCGGAATAGCGCCGGAATCCTGTTCATTCGTTCAACCGCAGGCCGGCGCGGAAATTCTGCGGTCGTCGTAATCCCCGCCGCCCCGCCCGGCCGAAGTTCCCCGCCGGCGGAGGCGACTCAGCCCGAGGCCAACGGATGTCGAACCTGCGAATCAGCCACACCCTCTCCTTGCTGCTGGCGGCCCTGCTGCTGGCCGGCTGCGGCGCAACCGGCGCCGGCGGCGGCGGCCTGCTCTCGCACGTACCGGGCGTGCGCACCTTCGACGGCTTTCTGCCCGAAGCCGACCAGGTGCCGGGCCTGAAACCCAAGGCGGCCCTGCGCACCTTTCGCGGCAAGGGGATGGAGGACTACCTCGGCCGCAACGCCGCGCTCTTCATCAACTACGGCGCCGAGGGCCTGGCGGTGCGAGAATACGAAATGGGCGGGGCCGACCATACCCTCAGCATCGAGGCCTTCGACATGAACGGCCAGGTGGCCGCCGCCGGCCTGTACCATTTCCATCGGGGCAAAAAGCTGGCCGACGCCGGGGTGCCGGTGGACGTGGGCGCCGAAGGCGTGCTCGACCGGACCCACGAGAACCGCAACCTGTATTTTTACAAAAACCGCTGCTTCTACAAGCTGATCTACACCGGGCCGGTGCCCGTACCCGACCTGGTGGCCGTCGGCAAGATGCTGGCCGAACGCGTGCCCGGCTCGCCCGAACGGCCGCGCGGCTTCCAATACCTCGACCTGGAGGGGGTCGACTCCAGCACGGCCCAGGTCACCCCCGGCTACACCTTCAACTGCGAATTCCTCCCGCCGGGCATCTTCGCCAAGGCCCCCGGCGCGGGCCCCATCGCCGAGGTGTTCCTGATCGGACATTTCGACGACGACGACGCGGCCAAGACGGCCAAGGATTACCAGCAATACCTCACCCTCCACGGGCTGGACTACTCCCTCAAGCACCGCCCCAACCGGCGGATCTATTGGTGGGCCAAAGACCCCGACCAGGGACGGGTCATCTGCTCGCGCTACAAGAACTACGTAGTCGGCGTGGTCCGGCCCAAGAGCTACGAACTGGGCGAAACGCTGCTCGAACGCCTGATCGACCGCATCGAGCAGGACCGCTCCACCGGAATGCGCAAATGAGCCGGCGCGGGGAATCGCTTCGAGGCGGCTATTCCCCATTCATCGGCCTGCTCTGCGGATCGCTGGGCGTCTGGCTCGCCCTACCCGGAACGGCCGCCGAACCCGAGCTGCGGGTCGTCGCCCCCTTAGGGCCGTACTACCGGCCCGGCGAATGGGCCGCCCTGCGCGTCGAGCTGAACGTGCCGGAGTTGCCTGTTCAGACGGCCCGCGCCGGTCTGGCCGCCGGCGACGACGGGGCGCCGGACGGCATCTTTCGCCTCCCCCTCGAAAAGCTTCTGCCCGGCGAGCGGCGGAGCTTCGATTTCCTGCTCCTGCCCGGGGCCAATCCGCCCCGACTCACCTTCTTTTTCAGCGACGCGCAAGACCGCCGGCTGTATGCGCAAGCCCTGCCGGCCGGCACGCTGCGGCCGCTCGAAGCCGGCTGGCGACTAGCGGTCTCCACCGGTGCGCTCTGGCCGGTCCTGCCCCGCGCGCACTACGTAACGGTTGACCCCGCCGAGCTGCCGACCACGCCGGCGGCTTACGCCAGCCTCGACCTGCTGGTGATCGGCGAGCCGGGCGGCCGCCCGGTCGAACTGGGACCGGCCGCGCCGGCGGTGGCTGAATGGCTAGTCCGGGGCGGAACGCTCATCTGGCTGGGCGACCCGGAAGGCCGCGCGCTGCGCCGGGCGATCGCCGCTGAAGGCTGGCGGCTAGGCCCGCCCGCCCCGTTCATCGCCCCGCCGGCGGAACGCTCCGCGCTCGCCGCCGAGGCAAATTCCGCCCTGACCCTGCGCCTGGGTCTGGGCCGGATCGTGACCTGGCGCGGCTCGCCCGACCGGCAGATCCTGACCGGCGGGCAGGTCTGGCGGAATCTAACCGGTTTCTGGCGCTCACCGGCTCAGGACGACGCCCGGCTGGCGGAAAAGGAATATCAGGCCTGGGGCGACTGGCCCGCCCCGCCCCGGCCGACCGCGGACACGATTCGCCGCTGGACGCTGGCCGGACTGCTGCTCTGGCTGGCGGTCTGGCGCTTGAGCCCGCCCCGCTGGCGTACGGCCGGGGCGCTGGGTGGGGCGCTCGCGCTGGCCGCAGCTTTCCTCCTGGTTCATCCCGGGAGTTCCGCCGCCCGCGTCTGGGCCCGACTGCGCCTGGCCGCGCCGGCCGGGGCCGGCACGCCAGCCCTTGACCGGGAGTTGACCGCCCAGACCGCGTTCGCCGACACCGCTGAAATCCGCCTGCCCTTTGTCGGCTGGCCCCCGCCCCGCCCCCTGGCCCGGACCGCGGCGGAACTGGCCAACTGGCGGCTGGAGGTGAATCTCGACGCACCGCAACGCGGCGAGGTGCGGCTCGTCTCCCGCCGCCCGATGCAACCGGCCGCCCGGCGCGGCCAGGTGCAAATATTCGACCGGCCGGCCCTGGGCCCGGTCCTGGACCAGCTCCAGGCGGTTTGTCAGGCCGGGCCCAACGGCCTGCGCCTACAAACGGCCGCACCGTTGCCCCGGCTGCACGACGCCTGGCTGCTGACTCGGCGCGGGGGCATTCCCTGTCCGGCCGAATCCGCCGCCGGCCGCCGACCGGAAGAGCCGCCGGCGCTCACGGACCGGGAGCAATTCCGCCGGCGCGGCTTGGCCCTCAACTCACCGGGCGACAACGCCCTCTGGGGCGGCTGGGAGGAACCTGAACCCGCCGGCGATTTTTTAGGCACGCTGCGGCTTTACGGTCTGCCGCTCTGCCCGATGTCAGAATGAGCCTGTCTGCCTTAACGGCGGTCAAACGCTTCACGCAGCCGGCAGGTTCAACTGGCGAGTCGCGCGAATGGAACAAACGCCGAGTCCGTCCATCTGAACGCTCGAAACGGCGAAGCCAGGCGAGAGTTTTTTGAGGGGGCCCGGGGGTACTTTTTTGCAAAAAAGTACCCCGGGGAGGTCGTCAGGCGCGCAGAATAATCCCCGGGATTAATACCCATGGACCACGACAGTCGATACGTCCAGCGCTGCCGGCAAGCCCGACGTCTGGCCCTGAGCCTGGCGCTGTTCGGCCACGGGCTGCTTCTGGCGGGCCTGGCCCCCAGCCTGGCCGAATGGAGCCGGCTGAGCGATCTGCCGGCCGGCGAAGCCGCGGCCGAAGCGGCCGGAGTCGAAGAGCTGGCATTGACCGAGACTCCGGTCGCCGGCGCGGTCGGCGGCCTGGACCGCGAGACCTGGCTGGCGCGCCTGCGGTCTTCGATCCAGGACCAAGGCCTCTTGAGCGATGCGGAAAAACAGCGGCGGCTGGCCGAGATGACCGGGGCCGCCAGCGCTATCAGCGCTAAATCCCAGGAAGAGATCGCCCAGTTCCTGGGCAAAAAGGCCGGCAGCTATCGCGTGCGCACCTATTACCTGGACGAGGTCAACCCCAACCTCAACTTAGGCCAGGCCCGGATCGTGCGCGCCCACGCTTTTGCTGAAAAGGGCGACCTGGGCTATACCCTGGCCTTCGAGGATCTGGAAGGCGACGGCGGCGTCTTCACCCTGACCGGCGAGCCGGCTGCCCTCCTGACCCAGGCCCACCCCGCGTTCGGCGGCCGGCCATTGCCGCCCGAAACCGACTTCCCAGCTGGTTTTGAACTCCAGGCCGCGCGCGTCCGCGACATCCAGCGCTGGCGCCGCTCCGGCGATCCGGTCGGCCGCCGCGGCAGCGAGGTTTGCCTGGAGGACCCGCAAGGCCGGCAAATCACGCTTTATCTTGACGGGCGGCGCGCCGAACCGTTCAATCAGGAACAATTACGCTTCTGGCGTAACCGGACGGGCGAGTTGCCCAACCTCGACACGCCGGATACGCTGCATCCGCAGGGCTTCGATTTCGCCTCCGGCAGCCTCTATCTGGTCGAGTCGCTGCCCGACCGGGACGGCCAGAAACGGGCCCGGGTGACCCTGATCGACGCCCGGGGCGAGCGCCTGATCTCCACCGCCTACGGCGCCGAGGCCGAAAATTACCTGAAGAATGCCGCGCTGCTGGGGCGCGATTCGCCCCTGCGGGGGCTTTACGAAACCGTGGTCATGCCGCTGTTGCCCGCCTTGCAGGAGGCGACGGCCAAACCGGAAGGAAAGAAATAGTGGCCAAACAGGAATCCCTCTTCGCCGACGCCAATGAGGCCGCCTCCGCCCCGGCTAATTCCATCCCGGCCCGGCTGCCGCGCGCCGCGCGCCCGGCCGCCGCCGCCGACACCATCGCCGCGCTCGAATCCGGAGAGGAGATCGAAGCCTACTATGCGGTGGCCGAAGCCAACCTCGGCCAGACCGTCAAGGGCGACAGCTACATCCGGCTGGTCCTGAGCGACGCCACCGGCACGGTCCAGGCCAATCTCTGGAACGCCAACAAGGAGATGTTCGCCAGCTTCGCGGTGGGCGACGTGGTCAAGGTGCGCGGCGCGGTCGAGACCTACCGGGGCAAGCTGCAACTGCGCCTGACGGCCCTGCGGCCGGCCCTGGAAAGCGAAGCCGAACCGGGACGTTTTTTGCCGGTCAGCCCGGTCGATCCGGAGGCGGCGCTGGCCGAACTGCGCCGGTTAATCGCGGGCGTCGGCGACGCCGACTACCGCGCCCTCCTGGAGGCTTTTTTCGCCGATTCGGAACTGGTGGAAAAATTCCGCCGGGCCCCGGCGGCCAAGCGCAACCATCACGCCACCCTAGGCGGCCTGCTGGAGCACACCGTCAGCGTGGGCAAACTGGCCGAGACTTTCGGCGCCGCCGCGCCGGAAGGTTTCAACCGCGACCTGCTGCTGTGCGGGGCGCTGCTGCACGACATCGGCAAGATCGAAGAACTAGGCGGCGGCCTGACCTTCGACTACACCGACTCCGGCCAGCTTTTGGGCCACCTGACCATCGGCGTCCTGATGGTCGAGAAACGGGCCCTGCTCAGCGATCTGCCGCGGCTCAAAAAAGAACTGGTCATGCACCTGATCCTCAGCCACCACGGCAAGCACGAATACGGCTCGCCGGTGCTGCCCAAGACGCCGGAGGCCCTGGCCCTGCACCACCTGGACAACCTCGACGCCAAGACCGAAGCCGCCCTGCGCCTGATCGCCGAAGACCGCGATCCGGAACGCCACTGGACGGAAAAGAGCTGGATGTTGGAGACATCGCTCTTTAAGGGGGGAATGAAAGAAAATTCCAACCACGTTTAATGTAACTTGCCACTGCGCTATAGACTGGCCATGATTGGCCTTTTGGCGGTCAAATCAAGCTCTGTAAAAAAACCTGCCCATGCCTATCGCATGGGCAGGCCTTATTACGAAAGAATATATTTCTGATCAGGAGCCAACCAGACTGGTAGTGTTGCCAACATCGGCACCGCCAGCGGCGTTGGTGGCTTTGTGATAGATGCCCCAAGTCGTGGCAGAATCGTCGTCCGGGTTGGTGCCTTTTTGGAATTTGACGTGCGAATCCTTATACAAACAGGATTGACCGTCATTGTGATTCATGTTTCCTGAGTCCTGCGCTTTTTCCTCATCGGCAGCAACAATTTTGTTGGCGGGATCACTTGCCCCGATGGACCATGCCAACGAATAATAAACTTGCGAATCAGAAATGTTATCCGCTTTCATCGGCCCATTTGTCGCAACCCAAATGGTCGTCGTCATAATTGACGTACCGGAGCTGCTCGGGCACTGGAATGACTTGGCATCGCTCACCACGCCCTCTCCCTTACCGTAAAGCAACGCCAAGCTACGCACCATATTGGCTTTGTCAAAGGTGTTGCCGGCACCGACATACTGCGGATACATGCCGAAATACTGCTCGCTGGAATACATCGCAAGGCCGAGACCAATCTGCTTCATATTATTAAGGCACTGTGTCTTGCGAGCAGCTTCACGGGCTCTCTGCAACGCCGGCAGCAACATACCCGCCAAGATGGCAATGATGGCGATAACCACCAACAGTTCGACCAGAGTAAATGCGCGCTTTTTCATGTTTCTCACCACCTTTCTACAATAATAAAAACATAAATGAATACATTTTAACCGCGATGCCGATCGGCCTCCTTTCTAGCTGCATCGCCCAGGAATTGATGTAAATCGCAGTGGAACACCCATCTGCACTATAATATTACGATATCCGAACCGACAAAGTCAATAAATATTCACCTCTTGTCCAATTTTTGCTAGGCCAGAATTATTCATCTGACTATATATGATTATGCGCCGCTGGGAATTGCAGTAACCGGCTCGCGATACGATTTTTGCATTTTTTTGAGTTTTGCAGGTTGGCGCGCCAATCACCACCCACAGCTGCCCGGCCTCTAGCTTTGTGCACCCACGATCCGACATTATTGAACGCGGCCACCTTGCCCCGGGGCCAATCGCGGATAAGATACTCCCGTCCGGCCAGTTGGTCTCCGCAGGGGCGGAGCGACTCGGGGCGGCCAGATTGGCTCTTGAGGAACCGTCATGTCCAGCCCGGCCGTTTCCGTCGTCATGCCGGTCTACAACTGCGCCGCCTATCTCCCGGCCGCGCTGACCAGTTTGCGCGAGCAGACCTTCGGCGACTTTGAAATCATCGCCGTGGACGACGGCTCGACCGATCACGGCCCGCTCATCCTGGCCGAATGGACCGACCCGCGCCTACGCCTGATCCGCCAGGAACGCAATTCCGGCCTGGCCGCGGCCCTGAATGCGGGCCTGGCCCTGGCCCGCGCCCCGCTCGTCGCCCGCCAGGACGCCGACGACCTCTCCGAGCCGGAACGTTTCGCCCGCCAGACGGAATTCCTGGCCGCCCACCCCCGGGTCTGCCTGCTGGGCACGGCGCAGCTGAAAATCGATCCGGCCGGACAGGCGCTCTGCCGGCGCGACGCGCCTGTCGCCGATGCGCAGATCCGCGAGCTGATGCGCCGGGGCAACGCCTTTGCCCACGGGTCGGTGATGATCCGCCGCTCGGCGCTGGACCGGGTCGGCGCTTACCGCGAGTTCCGCGGATTGGTGGAGGATTACGATCTCTGGCTGCGTCTGCTCGAAGTCGGCGAAGGGGCGAATCTGCCGGAACCGCTCTACCGCTATCGCTTGAATCCGCTGGGCATCATGGCCGCCGTCTCCCCGCGGCTGACCGGCGCGTTTCGCGATTACGCCTGGCGACTGGCACTGGCCCGCCAGGCCGGCTCGCCCGACCCGCTGACCGCCGGGGAGCCGGCCTGGCGGGCCGAACTGGACCGGCTGCGGCAGCGCTTCGACCAGACCCCGCCGCCCGGCCCGCGCCGGCGGCGGGCCAAGCACTGCCTGCAACTGGCCGAGGATTTTCTGCGGCTGGGCGATCTGGATTCGGCCTGGCATTGGACCGGCCAGGCTTGGCGCGCCCACCCGCTCCTGCCCGAAACCTGGCGGCTGGGCCTGGGCTTGTGGCGACGCCGGCGGCGCGGAGGGGCCCATGCCGGCTGAACCGCCCGCGCCCGAACGGCGCCCGATCCTGACTGCTATCTGCCGGGACGTGGACTACGCCGAGGCCCTGGCCTGGCAGGAGGCCGCCGTGCGCCGGCTCAAGCGCGAATCGGACGCGCCGGAGCGGCTGTGGCTAGTCGAGCACCGGCCGGTGGTGACCCTGGGGCGCTCGGGCGACGGGCGCTATATAAAACTCTCGCCGAAAGCGTTGGCCGAGCGCGGCATCGACTATCACGAAACCCGCCGCGGCGGGGACGTCACCTACCATGGCCCCGGCCAGTGGACCATCTATCCGGTGCTGCGGCTCGACCGGTTCTGCCGGGACCTGCACCGCTACCTGCGCCGGCTGGAGGAGCTGGTGATCGTGTTCCTGGCCGGACGGGGCATTGCGGCCGGCCGGCGCGAGGGGCGGACCGGCGTCTGGGTGGGCAATGATAAAATCGCCGCCGCCGGCATTGCGGTCAGCGGCTGGATCGCCTATCATGGCATTGCGGTGAACATCTGCCCGCGGCTGGAGGCCTTCGGCGACCTGATCGTGCCCTGCGGGATCGCCCCAAGCGAAGGCGGCGTCACCAGCCTGGAGAAACTGGGCGGACGGCCGGACATGGCCGAGACGGCCGCCGATCTGTTAGCCGCTTTTTTCGAGGTCTTCCCCTTTGTCCGCGCAGACACCCTCTGAACCAGCCTCCCGGAAACGCGCCAACGGCCTGCCCGACTGGCTGACCAAGCGCCTGCCCGTGGCCCCCGCGCCGGCCGGGGAGGTGCGCCGGCTCCTCTCGGATCTACACCTGGACACGGTCTGCCGGGGGGCGCGCTGCCCGAATCAGTGCGAATGCTATCAGCGCCGCCGGGCCACGTTTTTGCTGCTGGGCCCCAACTGCACCCGGACCTGTCGCTTCTGCGCCCTGGACCGCCGGGCGCCCGCGCCGGTCGACGCGGACGAACCGGAGCGCGTGGCCCGGGCCGCCGCCCGACTGGGGCTGCGCCACGCGGTCGTCACCTCGGTCACCCGCGACGACCTGCCCGACGGCGGGGCCGCCCACTTCGCGGCCACGGTCGCGGCGATCCGCCGCACCTGCCCCGGGGCCACGATCGAGATCCTCACCCCAGACTTCGCCGGCGACCAGGCGGCCTGGGCTGTGGCGGCCGACGCCGCCCCCGACGTGTTCAACCACAATCTCGAAACCATCGCGCGCCTCTATCCGCAGGTGCGGCCGCAGGCCGACTACGGCCGCAGCCTGGAGCTATTGGCCTTCGTCAAGGCCCGCCGGCCGGAACTCCTGACCAAAAGTGGACTGATGGTCGGCCTGGGGGAGGAACTGCCGGAAATCCTCTCCGCCGCCCGGGACCTGCGCACGGCCGGGGTGGACATGATTACGATCGGCCAGTATCTGAAATCCGCGCCGGAGAACCTGCCGGTGGCGCGGTTCGTCACGCCTCAGGAATTCTCCGACTTGGAGCCGGAGCTCCAGGCCCTGGGGTTCGCCCAGGTCGCCTGCGGCCCGTTTGTGCGCTCCAGCTACAATGCCGAGGAATGCCTGGAAGAAACCAAAAAAACGATGGAGTGAACGCGAGGCGCGTCTGGGCGAAGTCCGGGCGCGCTTCGGGGCGATGGCCCGTTTTTTTAGCTCAGTACAGTTCCCCGCAAATAAGGGGGCAAATTTCCGCGGGCGCGGCTTACGTCTCCCCCTCCCTCCGGGAGCGGGTTGAGGGGAGGCAGAGGACCAGTTGCGCTTCCGGCCACCTCCCCCACCCCAACCCTCCCCCGGAGGGGGAGGGAGAGCCCGCGCAGCAATCGCCCCCTTTATTGTGAAGAGTTGTACTTAGGGCATTTCCATTTTGATTGCAGAGCTATTGACGGTTGTGCCGCGGCAAAACCATTCCCGCGGGTAAGCGGCGATTTCCGTTTCGTCCCCCATCTCTCTCCAGCCTTGATAGCGCCTGGACGAAAGCGGTCGAGACGGAGCTCGCCTCTCCCAAATCAACGCACTCCCCCGGGCGGCTCTATATTCAAATTATAAATGCGCAAACGACCAGCGAACAAGCACGAGAACCAGCCACGGCGAATTGGCCCATCTGAACGTTCGAACAGGCGAAGCCGGTTGAGAGTTTTTTGGAGGGGCCTGGGGAACCTTTTTTGCAAAAAAGGTTCCCCAGAATCGGTCAGAATCGATTGGAACTGGTATAAAACGGGTTCTGAGAAAACAAAAAGCCCGCGGCTGGCGCCGCGGGCGGGTGGTAGATGGCGGGTTTTAGCACGGCTAAGGTGTCGGGCAGTAAGGGAGGGATGCCGCACCAAACCCGCCAAAAATGGAGACTGGCTTGTGTTTGGCGGTCATGCGAGCCAGTCTCCAGCAACCGGGAGAGGAACGCGGTGTCGGGCAGTTGGGAAGGATGCGCTCCCCCCGTAGGTCCGGCTGCGTCTGCGTGACCGCTAAATTTTTCCGCGCCGCGAAAGCAGCGCTTCAACTTTCTCCTTGAGCAACTCCAGGCTGAACGGCTTGGTGATGTAGTCGTCGATGCCCACCTGCGCCAACTCAGCCAATTCGTCCTGATTTTGCATGGCTGTCACGGCCAAAATCCGACAGCTTTTGCCGTACTCCTCTTCACGGATATGCGAGCAAACCTCACGCCCGTCAATATCCGGAAGCTTGATGTCCAACAGGATCAGGTCGGGCTTTTCCCGCTCGGCCAGTTTGCCCGCTTCGTATCCGGTGGCGGCCATGAGCACGTGATACTTGCCGCTCTGCCCGAGGAAAAACCCCTCTATCACGTCGCGGATGAACGGTTCGTCATCCACAACCAGGATTTTCTTTCGCGCCACGCCCGGCAGAATATTGTATCGCCGCATGAAATCCAGGGCTTCGGCCCGACGAATGCGGTTATGCCCCCCTGGAGTCCGGCTGGCGATCAACTCGCCTTTCTCAATGGCCGAAATTATCGTATGTTTGGTCAGGTGGCAGAGAGCGGCCAATTCACCGGTCGAAAAAATTTCTTTATCGCCCAGAACCGCATCTTCGCCGTCACACTTCTGCACGTTTTTCACGACCTCAACCTTTGTATTAATTATAGCCTTGTCCCTGTTGATGTCAATCGAATTCGATTCGATTTATTTGATTTTTATTCTAATTTCGACTTGGCCCTACCCAAACACTAAATGCCCGGAGGGTTGACCCGAGAACCCACGAAATACACCGTAATTATTCGATGTGCATTCTTTCTCGAACTACTCGAACCATCTACCCTGCCCGACTCACCGCTATCAGAACCTATAGTTAACTATATCGTTTCCGTAGGACTATCACCACCCATTATGTTGGACAACAGTTGATAAGCAAGAAAATCCCGGCAACAAACAGAGAAATTGTCGGCCCGGAATTATTCACCAAATGATAACAACTAAATTTCACGGCTTGGCCGCAGTTGCCCGCTGGGCGACCGCCTGATGCGCAATCTGCCGCAAAAATGTGGCATACTCAGGGCTCAGCCCGGGCGGAGTGAAGCTGTTCTCCAATACGCTACGCCCGAACAGAACCTCGAAAAACACGCACCCGCCCAGGTACTCGCCGGCCACGCCGGCGTGATGGCCGTCCATGCCCAGTTTCTGCGAGCCGTCTTTATCTTTTTTCCAGCGCCAGCCGACATGCAGCGAATTCTTCTGCTCGGGCAGATTCGGATATTCGGCCTTTTTGAAATCGAAGCGCATATCGGCCCGATAGCCCCACTGCGCGTCGGTGTCGGCCAGCTGGAAGGCGTCGCCGCAGGGGATCAGCCGCACGCCCAACTCGCCGGCCGTGGCTTCGTAAGCCGCGCGCAACTGCTGGTACATCTCGTCCTGGCTGCGCGGCTCGTTCTTGGCCTGGCCCGAGAAACGCGGGTCGTCGGCGCGATAAGCCCAGGTCTCGTGCAGCAGCACCTCGGCCTGGGGCGCGTATTTTTTGATGTAATCCCGCAGCTGGGTGGCGTAGGGCTGATAGGTCTTGACGTCGTGACTGATGTAGCTGAACTGCTGGATGGTGACGAAATCCCAGGACTGGCTCTGCAGCAGCTCCTGCAACGACTGGCCTTCGCCCTTCTTGCCGTAAGGCTTGCCTTCGACCGAAGCCGGATCGGCCTCGTGTTTCTCGACCAGCTGCCAGTGCTTGTTGAGCGGACAGCCGCCGATGTTGGCCTTGCTCAAAATCAGCTTGCAGCCGGCGGCTTCAGCAATCTGTCCGAGGTAGCGCGCGGCGTTGTCGGCGAAGCTGTTGCCCACGGTCAGCAGGCGAACCTGCGTGCGTCCGGCGGACGCGGCCGGCGCCGCCTCCTGGGCCCGGACCCCGGCGCTCACCACCAGCAACACCGCCGCCAAACTCACTCCGCGCATGGCCCACTCCTTCTCGTCGCGAAAAAATCCACGGAATTGGCCGCCGCCGCCTGGCCCAGCAAGCGCGCGGCCCGCCGCCAGTTGCGGCGGCGCTCCGGATCGGCGAAATCCACCGCCAGCAGTCCGAAGCGCTTGGTCAAGCCCTCGCTCCACTCGTAATTGTCCATCAGCGACCAGTAGAAGAAGCCGCGCACATCGCACCCGCCCTTCACCGCCCGCCCCAATTCGACCAGGTGTTCGCGCAGCAGCCGCACCCGCAGCTCTTCGTCGGTGGTGGCCGCCCCGCACTCGGAGACGATCAGCGGCAGATCGGTCTGGCGGTGGACCGCCTGGAGGCACTCGGCGAAGTAGGGCGCGTCCTGCTCCCACATGTCATCGCAGCAGCCGCCATAATGTTTCGAGATGTGCTCGGCCGAATGGCCGGTGATCGGGGCCACGCCCCCCAGACCGCGCAGGCGGATGCAGCCGTAGTAGTTCACGCCCACGAAATCGGAAACCCGCCGGCCTTGATGATGGAGGAAAGGCTCTAGCCCCCGCCGGTCGAAGAAGCGCCGAGCCAGCCAGGCCGAGAGTTGGTCCACCGGCTGCCAGGGGCGGCAGGGCAGGATGCGCTTGAAATGTTTGGCGATCCCCACCCGCGCCTCGGGCAGCCGGGACTTGATAAGCTCATACGCCAGGGCGTGCCCTTTGGCCAGATTGTCCAGCACCCGCAGGTACAGTCCCGGCCGCCAGCGCAAACAGGGCGGAAACCGCCCCAGGAGATAGCCCATCAGGGCGTAGACGGCCGGCTCGTTGACGGTGAACCAGTTGCGCACCTCGCCGTCGGTGGCCTCCACCAGGCGGCGGACGAAATCGGCGAAGAGGCGGGGCGAATCCGGATGGGTCCAGCCCCCCATCTCGGCCAGCCAGCGCGGGCAGGCGAAGTGGAAGACGGTCAGGTACGGCTCGATGCCCCGGCTGCGCAACTCGGCCAGCATCTCCAGGTAGCGCAGGCAGACGTCGCGGTTGAGGGGGCCGGCCGGTTCGGCCTGCAACCGGCCCCAGTCGAAGCCCAGGCGATAGGAATTGAGGTTCATGCGGGTGAGGCAAGAGAAGTCGTAGCGGTAGCGCCGCCAGTGGTTGGGCCCGTCGTCGGGGCGGGCGCCGTCGGCGGCCACGAAGTCGGCCCACTCGTTGACCGTCTCGCCCTCGACCTGGGTGGGGCTGGTGCCGCACCCCCAGGCGAAATCGGCGGGCAACCTCCCTCC
>CAYMGG010000152.1:0-13729 GCA_964389915.1 uncultured Planctomycetaceae bacterium | reverse complement strand
CCAGATCCCGCGCCGAAGTGAGGCTGGGCAACAGCAGCGCGGCGAGGACCGAAATGATGGTCATGACCACCAGCAGCTCCACCAGCGTAAAGCCCGCCTGCGCCCGGCGGCGTCCGATTTCGGTTCGCTTGCAGATCAATTCCCACACCCCTTCCGTCAAGGTATCATGAAGCTTGTCCGGAGCCGGCGCGAGCGTCTCCGGCCGAGGCAGAACGCCCAAATTAGGACCGGCCGGGAGCGGTTGGCGGGCCTCGGCGCCCGGCGATTCCTGGAGCCTCAATCCAAACCCGGCCAATTCCTCGCCGGCCAGCCCCCCCTGGGCCAGCGCCCTCGACAGCAGGGCCGACCATTCGCCCCGGGCCTCGAATTCCGGGCGCAGATCGGCCAGGGTCTGGCCCAGCCGGGTGACCATGAAACCGTTGCGGCACTCAATGGCCGAAAGGTTCAGGGAGGCCTTATGAATCACCACCCCGGCCGGAACGCTTTTCTGAAACCGGGGCGGCACGGTCAGGTGCACCTCCCCCGCCCGGTATTCGCGCAGTCCATGAAGCGCCAACGCGCTGGCATGACTGATGATTCCCTGGGGTTGATCCTGCTGGTTGCGGCTCCACCAGCTCCACCTGGCAAAATCCGACTCCATTGAGTCCGGATAGTCGGGCAAACGAAAAAGGCCGGCGGAGATTTTGCGCCAATTGCCTTTCTCTACATGGTAACGATGATTGCTATCCTGGTAGCCAAGTTGGATCGCTTGGCTGGCGGTAAAATATCCGTGCTGCCGTTCGGCCAGTTCGCTTAACGCCTTTTTATGGGAATTTATAACGCCGTCACAGTTCATCAGTTCTCGCCCTGAATACTCTCGCCGCCCTTTCATATAAGATATTCTACACGCCCAGCCGAGCAATACTGCAATACGTAATTCGCCGTCTAAAAAACCTATAAGTCAGGCCAAGCTTTTGCCGAATTGGCGGTTAGCAACCATTGTAAAAGACCGGCTCGCCATCTGAGCCGGCGGCCCGAATGAACGCGGCCGCCTGGCGGATATCAACTCAAGTTATTGAGGACCGACTGACGTTCGGGGCCAGGTGGGCCGGGTGAGATTTCTTTGGCGGGGTTTGGGGAACCTTTAGTGCAAAAAAGGTTCCCCAAAATCAGTCACGCTTAGCTTGAGTGATGTAAAACACCGCTCCTGCCTTTTCCATTGGATTTTGGGCCGGCCAGCCGGCCCGCAGGCGAGATTGCTACCGACATTCAGCCACGCATAATCTGGTCCATCGCCCCTGCGGCACATTGAAATAGATCCGGCGGCCGTCCGGGCTAAACACAGGATGCGGATGAGCCGGCCGCCAACTGGCCGTGCCGTCCCGCGGCGTCGGAGCAGTGTGCAAGCACCGCCAATTCGCCTGGTAATCGCCGACCACGATGGCCCAGTGGTTAGCGCAAGCCGAAAAACCTTCCTGGGCAATATCGATGGCCAGCAATGTGCCCTCGGGAGAGGGGGCGGCGTGCGAATTGGGCGCTTCCGGGTACCAAGGTAAATTCCGCGTTTGCATGGTATCGGTATCGATCAGTCGGCTTTTGCGCAGAATGTGCCGCGAATCGGGCATCCAGGCCGGATGCCCCCAGGACCGATACAGTCCCAGCGGTTTGGCCGTGGCCAGCTCATAAACGAATAAACCTTCCCGGTCGCTGCCGGCGGGGGAGCGGAAAACGCCCGAGCGAATTTTGGAAAGCTTGAAAAAAACCCGTTTCCCGTCGGGGCTGACCACGGGAAACGCGATGGAGTCCGGCCGCTCGCCTCCGAACAGCTCCAGACCCGCGCGCCCATGGTCGGCCAGCACCTGGTCCAGAGTCAGGACCGTGCGCACCGTTCCACGCCGCACGTCCAGCAATTCCAGATCGCGGTGAGGGCCCGGATTCCAATATGGCCCGTACAGCGGCACCTCGTCGCGCCGGGCCGCGCCCCAAAAGACCTGGCGGCCGAGGCACAGCACGGTCTGAGCCAGCGTTGCGGGGTCGAGCCGCAGCACCCGCCACTCCCCGCCGCGGTAATCCATGCAAACCACGTAATCCCCGCCGGCAACCCATTGCTGATTGGCCTGCCGATGAGCGTCCTCGACCTCGAGCTCCTCGGCCAAAACCCGGGCCTCGCCGGTTTCCCGCTCCTGCACCCAGAGGCTGCCGACCTGCGCATCCGGTCGGGACGAAACAAAATACACCACCCGCCGGCCGGCCGGGCACTCCGGCGAGACATTGAAATAACTATGCAGACTGTGGGCCTCAGCGGGCGCCGCCACCGGCCGAACCGGGCAATTGCGCCAGCGTTCAACCCTCTCAGGCGAGGCTTCCGGGAGATCGGAGCTCATGCCCCTCCCCTATCTGCGGGTCCAAAACGGATTGCCGATCACGGCCCGGTCGAAAGTGGCGAGCGGCGAATCGGTCGTAAAGGCCCGCGTGTGCCCATCCACGAAAAGGCAGTTGGTCCCCTTGTGCCAATCGGTCACATAGGCCAAACCGCACTTGCTGCCGTCGTCGTTGCCGCCGGAATAGACGACCTTGCCGACCCCGCGGGTTTCGAGCAGGTTCATGGTCTGCGAGGGCGTCTTGAAGGAGGAGACGGGATAAGGGGAGGTCTGCGCCGCTTCGCTGCCTTCATTGAGCGACTGCCGCATGGCGTAATGGATGTAAGGACGATGATAGCTCTGCCCCGGCACGACACGCCAGGAGGGGCAGCAAAACACCGAGGCCCGGAACTTGGCCGGCAGGTTGAACACATTGTCGAAAACGGACTTGATTTCCGGCGCCAGCCCCATCGCCACGCCCAATTGCTCCACGACCCAGTAATTGCCGTACCATTCGCCGGCCGGAATATAGGGATAAACCGGGGGCAGGTAGTCCTGGTTCTCGTCGGCATAGAGGAAGAAGGCCATTCCCATCTGCTTCTCATTGGCCAGGCACTGAGCGCCGCGCGCACTTTCAAAAGCATTTTGCAGCGCCGGCAGCAACAATGCCGCCAGCACCGAGATGATGGTCACCACGACCAGCAGTTCGACCAGGGTAAACCTCCGCCGTTCCGTCGTCGTCCAACCCGCTTGCCCTTGACCGATAGGTTTCATGCACGTCTCCCGCAGTCGTTATCCCCCGCCATCGGCGGTTTCGCCCCTCATGGGGACGGTTGAAAAACACCACCTCGCGCTTGCTCCGCGCCGCGGCCGGCGTTGGCCCCACGGCCGCGCGAACGCGCAAGAAGCCTTGCCTGACGCAACCTGGCGCGCCGCTCCTTGCGACACCTCAAGCCGGCCCTTTCAACGTCCAGTTATGCCGGCAACCATTCGCCGACGCCAGTATCGGATCGGGGTTGGGGCAATCGATCCAAATCCGGCAATTGTCCGCTCCCGGGCCCATGCCCAAGCCGCCTCATTTCCCACTCGCCTGTGAAAATTTGGGCGCGCCATATTTTTCCAGCAATGCCTGGGCATTTTTCCAACCCAGCAGCAAATCCAATTCCGCCAATACCGCTCCTTCCGCAAAGGCCAAGCGCAGGGTTGTCTCGTCCGAGCGGGTTACGCGCAAGATCCGGCCGTCACGCAGGCGGTAGCGCGCGATGTCGCCCGTTTGCCACTCTTCCGGCCTTGACAGGCGCGGATTCTCCTGTGCCCAAAAGCGAGCCAGGGCCAGCTTGCCGGCCTCGAAGGGCGAAAGCTCGGTGGTAAAATCGTATGATCCGCTGACATGAGGCATCACATCGTGGGTCAGCGAATACCACTGGGCCAAGTGCTGGGCTAGCGGCAGTGACCCAGGATAGGCCCCCAAATGAGGATAGCTCTGGATAAAGGGCGCGATGACCAGGTTGTCCAAGGCCGGCTCGCTCAGGTCATTGGCTTGATGCAAGACCGCCTTGACCACCTCGGGATTGATGTTTTGGGTATTTTTATTGACGGGTTCGGCCGCAGCCTGATGTGCCTTGATTAAGTCCTCCCAGGCCTTGCCACTTTGCAGCGCCAGCAATTCTTCGCCGGAAAGATCAGCCCCCTTGGCAAGGTCCTCCGCCCGTTTCCGGGCCGAACTGTCGCGGCTGTTCTGGGAAAAGTCCACATATTTCATGAACCCTTCAAACGGCGTCAATTCCGTGGCAATCGCCACATAATCAAAGCCATTTTCGTCCAGCGTTCTCCGCAACAGCTTGTAAAACTCGCGCTGCCCCTGCATCTGGTTTAGTCCGTACATTTCCCCGCGCAAATCAACCCAGATATTCGGAACGTCCAGGTGAACGGCATCGGCCCCACTGGCCCGCAAGGCGCTGAGCAGATTGCCAACCATCAAATAGCGAAAACCTTCGTGGGCCGGATTCATGATGTACCAATCCATCATCCGTTCAAGTCCCTTGCGCGAATCCCAAGTGGATCCGGATTCTTTGTTTTTTTGGACTAGGGGCTCGTTGCGGACGGCGTCAATCCCCACGCCTTCGACCCAATCCTTATTCAGATCCTGCCCTTTGAGCTTAGCCGGATGCGCCAGATAACGCTTCCAAAATGTCGTCTGCCCGTGAATGAGGTGATTATGGCAGTGAATCATGACATGAAAACCCATTTTGCGGGCCCGGGCGATGGCGAACGAATAATATGGATCGATATCGGTATTCGGAAACATGATATCCATGCCATCCTGGCGCCAGTCGGTGATATAGAACATGACCTTGGTCGGATCGATTACTCTGGCCAGGTTCTCCAACCACTGGGTATGAAACTCCAAGCTCGCACGCCAGGCCTCCCCCGACAGATAGTTCTGATTGGGCTGACGGAATCCTGGCGCCGGCAACGGTCCCCGGAGAAAATCATTCACTTGAACCAAGGCCACATCGCGCGCCCAGCGAGTCGGGCGCTGCTCGAGGGGAACCAGGTCGTAAGTCTTGGCCAAATAGTCCTGATACAACTGCGCCGCCTGATAGATTTGGCCGGTATATTGCCGAATCACCCACCGACCGCCAGTATATGCCGCCTTCCACGGCGGGGGTAAAATGCTGCGGTTGGATATGATCAGCGTCTTCTCGTCCGGGCGTTTGAATTCCAGCGCCATGTGATGGGCCAGGTCCGGATTATCCAGATAAATCAGCAACCCTCCGGTTCTCCCCTGGACGACATAATATTGGTGCCGAATCTGATTGGCTCCGGCCAACATGGCCAAGCGCCCGGCAAAATGGTAATCCTTTTGCACCATGCCTTCCGGATAACCTTGTCCGGAAAGCCTGGCCGGCGCCAAGCCGCGCGGCCAATGCACGGCTTGAATCTGAGCGTAGGGTATCTGTATCCCCCATTGCACGGCATGAATTTCGCCGCCGGGCAGACTGCCGGATTGCTGAAGACTGACGGCGGTTGCATCCACCTGAATGATTTTTGTCTCCACGCGAGCGCTGCCGGTATCAACCGGCTGTTTCCAGTCCACCCACCACAGGCCGGGACGATATGGGGCGTCTTCCTTTCCGGTTCCCAGCTGCGGCAGGCCGAATTCCACCTTTTCAGCAGTTTCAAGGTTTTCCCAAGTCAGCAGCCAACCGTCTGCAAACTCCAGACGCATCTTATCGGTTTCGATCCGTGTCGATTCGCCGCTAGTGGCGGGTACCGATCTTCCCCACCAGCCGGCCAGGACTGTCAAAATAACCAGCACCTTTGGATTCGCTTCTCTCAACGCCATCGGTTGTTTTCCTTCTATTAAGTGACAAAGCGCAAATCTGCCTGTTGCCCTGCCATTCACAGCGGCCGATCGCCCCGGCCTTCCGCCACATGCTAGACCGGCCAAATTCGTTAAGCGGAGCGTCCAAGAGCAGGCCGCATAATCCAGCTTCTTGCCTTAATCCATCGTTGGATCTAGCATACTTCATATCCCTGAGCCTGTCAATCCCCAGAGGCTTATTTGTTTTGTCGATTTAACAGATTGCCTAATAGCGAATTATAATAAATCTGACTCTATTTCTTGAATTTTATCCATCGATGGATTATGGTAGTTCGTCGGTTCGCTAGAAAGAGCCGACAAAATGCAACCCCGACCAGGAGGCACCCAGCTTGGGCCAGAACTCGAAAGCGGCTGTCAAACTGCAAAGCATTGCCGACGCGACCGGCTACAGTGCCTCCACCGTCGGTTATGTGCTACGGGGAAAAGGGGACACTCGGCACATCAGCCCCCAAGCCCAGGAGATAATCAAGCGCAAAGCCGAGCAGCTCGGCTACCTGGGCAATATCTTCGCCAAAGCTTTGAAAACCGGGCGCAGCGGCATTGTGGCCATCATCGGCCGCACCCACCGGATCCCTTGGCGCGAACACCTGCAATTTTTGATCGCCCGGCGGCTGCGCGAGCTTGGTTTGCAGGCCATGATCTTCGACTTCTACTGGGGCGGAAACAACGACGCCGAACTGGTTCGTCAAGTGGTGGCGCTCAACCCGGAAGCCCTGGTCATTTCCCGCATCAAACCGGAAGTCGTGCCCTTGATCGAAGGCTTGAAAAAACGCGGCGTGGTGGTGATCGGTTCCGAAGAGATCGAGAATATCGAAATCGATCAGGTCGCCCTGGACCGCTTCGAATGTGGCCGCGCCCCCACCCTGGCGCTGCTGGAGCATGGGCACCAACGGGTGGCCTACACCGTTCACGCCCAACCGGTCGCGGCTTTTGAAATGCACCGCCGGATTACGGGATTCCGCTCAGCCCTTGAGAGCGCCGGCCTGCCCTATTCCGATGAACTGCTGGTGCCTTTGCCGGCGGACGGGGCACTAATCGAGCAGGGCCGCCGGCTGATGTATGAAAAATTCGCCTGGTTGACAGAAAAGGGAATCTCCGCCCTGGCTACTTTCGACGATCTGATCGCGATCGGGTTGGTCCGGGGGGCTCATGAGCGCGGCCTGCCGATCCCGGACCGGCTTTCCGTTGCCGGCGGCGGGTTCGTCGAAGACCTGGATTTTTTTATCCCCGCCTTGAGTTCGCTGGTCTTCCCCTACGAAGCCTTCACCGAGACGATCGTCTCCCTGCTGACCTCCCGGCTGAATAGTGGGGCCGGTTCGGGCGAAAAAATCCTGCTCAAACCCGTATTCGTCACGCGCGAATCAACCCGTCCCGCGCGGCAAGAACGCCAAAATTGAAGGTAAAATTCCCGGAGGAATGGGTAATGCGCCGTAGGCCGCTACGTGCAGCCACTACACTCAGCCATACAGCTTCGGCCGCGCGGCAGGCCAAAATCCGTCTGGCGAAAAGCGGAAAAAGGCTGCCCGCCGAACAACCGCGGATACGGCCCCGGCCGATAAAAAAAGGGGAGAGCTTTTTATACCTCAAGCTCTCCCCTTCGCGTAAGTAGCTGTACTTAGCCGGTGGAATCCCCGACGCTAGGAACTCGAACCGCAGCAGCTTCGGCGCAAATCCGTTTGAACGGCAACTACTCGAACTTGAGCGTGGCCGTCTGGCCGCCCTGCCCCAAGCGAACCGTCTGGCGGACCTCCCGCCCGGCCTGGCTGGCGACCACTTCGTATTCGCCCAAAAAGCCCCGCAACCGGTACTCGCCCTGGGCATCGGCGGCGCCCTCGGCCTTGGTCAGCCATTGATTGAGGAAGAGGTCGATGTAGGCCTGCCCGCTCTTTTTTAGCGTCCAGTCGCGCTTGAAGATCGGCGCATTGTTCAGCCAGTGGCTGCCGTCCCAGAAGCCCCACATCAGGAATCCCTGCACGGCCGGATGGCTGAAGATCACGGTCAGGAAATCACGCATATAGTCGCCCTGGCAGTCCTCGTCGAAAAGGCGCTGATCGTACTCGGTAATCATGATCGGCAGATTGAACTGACCGAAACGGTCGAGGATCTCCAGCAGGCGGGTCGGCGGCACGCACTGACTGTGGAAGTGGCTTTGCAGGCCGATGCCCTCCAGCGGCGCGCCGTTGTCGAGCAGGTACTTGATCGTCTTGGCGTAATGGTCCTGATGCTCCCGATCGTCGGTCAGAATGCCGTAATCGTTGATGAACAACTTCGCCTCGGGGTCGGCCGACTTGGCCGCCTTCCACCAGTCGACCATCACGCTCTGGCCCAGGACGTCCATCAGGTCGTGATTCGAATAGGGCTCGTTCATCACGTCGTACTGGATCACCTTGCCGCGCAGGGCGGAGCATTCGTCCTGGATGTGCTCCAGGCAGCGGCGGCGCAGATATTCGGCGTCCTGCTGGTGCTCCTTCAGGTCCGCGGGAGTGTATTTCCACGACGGCCAGACCAGGCAGTGGCTGCGTACCGCCAGCCCGTTGGCCGCCAGCCAGGCGGTGATTTCGAGGGCCTTGCCCTTGGCCTTATCCCACGACGGCCATTTCATCATGCCTTCGAACACGGCCAGGTTGAAGAGGCGCTTGATTTCGGCGCGGTAGCGCTCGCCCTCGGGCGTGCCGGCGGAGCGTTGAAAAAGGCCACCGTTGACGCAGGTGCCGCGATAGAAATCCTGCTTGGTCTGGACCACCGACAGCTTCGCGCCGGGCACGGGCCGGCCGGCGGCGTCGACCACCCGCAGCGCTAGGTCGGCCTTACGGATGCGCTCGATGCGCTCGGCCGCGGCCTGGCGCCAGGCCGCGTCGGGCTCGCGCCCCGCGTAGGTCACCTTGTTGTAGGGCAGATCATAGAGCGAAACGCCGGCGCTGAATTTTTGCAGCTTCAGCTCCGCCAATTCGATGACTTGCGGGGCCACCCCCAGGTTGATGCCCACATGCAATTCGCCGGGCGCGTACTTGTTTTTGGCTGCCGGCCCCCACTCGGCCATGATCTCGAACGGGCAATAGAACTTCTTCCACTCCCGGCCGACCGAAAAATGTTCGTGCAGCGACTTCGACCAAGGTTCAGATGAACGCTCGAACAGCACTTCGCCTTCGACCGTTTCCTGTTCGGCGGCCGGCTCCACGGCCCGGGCGAAAAAGGAAACCATGCCGACGTCGTTGCGGACGAACGGATCGGCGGTCTGGGCCGACAGCTGCAAATCCCAGATCTTCTCCGGCTTCCGCAAGGTCTTGATGCGCAGGGCTTCGGTGAAGGGCATCCCGGTCACCTCAACTTTACTTAACTGGCCGCCCCCTTTCTGGTCGCCGCGCAGAGTGAAAACCGACAGCTGCCCTCCGTCCGGCAACGCGTTGGTTCCGGACAGCTTGGCCAGCTTGGCCTCGGCGTCAGGATCGGCGCCGGGGACGGCCGTCTCCCCCGCCGCCAGACTGTTGGCCAGCGCCAAAAGCAGTCCCGCCCCGGCCAATCGCCAACCGGGCTTGTGATTTTTCTTTTGCGTCTGGTTCATGATCATCTCCTCGGGCCATTCTCCGCCGGCGACGCGCCGGAATCTGCTAATTATTAGTTACCCGCTTCATTGAATCACGTTCCACACCTCCGCCTTTAGGGAGATTTCGGCGGCCCTCTGATTGGCGGCGTGACCGTCGAAATAAACCAGATCCGCCCCGTCGTTGTGGCGGTAGCCGGTCACATGGAGGTAGTCGGGATTGCTGTAATATTCACCCCGCTGATAGTAATACGCGGCCGTGTCAGAACCGTAGATGTCGATCATCCAGTCGGTGGCGTCGGCGAACATCAAGCTCCGACTGGGCGCTTTGATCTGGCGCTGATTGAAACTGCGGAAGGAGGAGTCCCAGGATTGCGAAGTAGTCACGTTCATGCCGTAGGAATAGCCGATGTTGGTGAACCCCCCGACGGTGTTCTTCTTGGCCAAGGTGGCCTTGGGGCAGGCGAAACTGGCGCGCCACAGGTAATCGCTGCTGGCGGAGCTCGTCACATTAAGTAGGTTGCGCCAGTCGGGGTTTTTCGGCCAGGTCACGCGGGTGGCGTCGGCCGGCCCTAGAAAGCACGGCACGCACCAGCCTTCGGAGCCGGCGCTATAGGTTTCGTTGGCCAGGCCGAACTGCTTGAGCAGATTGAGGCAGTACATCTGCTGCGCCGCGTCGCGGGCCTTGTCCAACGCCGGCAGCAGCATGCCGGCCAGAACGCTGATGATGGCGGTGACGACCAGCAGTTCCACCAGGGTAAACCCGGCCTGAGCCCGGCGCCGCGTTTCGGACTCCCGGGTCTGGCGCAGAAAGCGGCTTCGTTCGTAAATCATCGTAAACACCCTCTCTCGCAACAGGAGCGGATAACCACCCTCTCGATCATAAATGTCCGCCGCCGGCGCTTCTGACAGCAAGGCCAAGGGCGCGGCCTGCACGCCCGTTTCTCCCGCAAGCCCGATCGCCGATTCGGCCGGCGGCAAATCGCTCTTTTCGTTCGTCACGCTTTCCGGCGCAACCAAATCCTCGGCAGGCTGAACTTCGGTCGCAGCCTGGGACAAATCCTGCCGGGTCTGCGCCAGAGTTGTGACCAGATAAGTGTCGTGGCTCTCGATGACGGAAAGGCTGAGTGAGCGCTTGAAGAGTCTGATGCCAGCTGGCGGACGTTTGCGGAAGCTGGGGGGCACGGTGAGCTGGATTTGCCCTGAATTGTACTCGGCCAGACCGTGGGCCGCCAGGGCCGAATTATGGCTGATTACAGCCTGCGGCTGATTTTGTTGATTGCGACTCCAAAGCGCCCAGCGCGTGAAATCGGCCGCCAGGCCATCTGTGTACCCAGGCAGTCGGTACAGGCCACGATCAATCTTAACCCATTGCCCGCGTTTGACATAATAGCTATTGTGATGTGCATCGGGGATGCCGGCCGCAATGGCTTGTTTGGCAGTGAAATAGCCTTGTTGGGTTTCAGCCAGATTTTTTAGCTCAAGCGCGCCCATGAAATCCCCTTCATGTGGGATTTATACTCCATATTTCCTCCTCAACCAGCAGATCTTAAATTATCTACCGGCATATTTCCTACATGAATCGCTATGCAGGCTGCTCTAAATAACCGGCTTGCTTTCTCGCTAAAGACTCGAACTGCCAGCCGCCATCTACCTATCCTCAATGTATTTATCAATCGGCAAACCGTCAGCTTCCATCCCATGCAGAACCAAGACAAAAAGTTTGCCGTTGGAATTCCGCCAATCAGTGCACATGCCCCCCACCTACCCTAACGAGCCCGAAATGCGAGTGACCCATCAGCTGCCCCCATTTAGCCCCCCTCCCCCAGCCGACTCAGGCTTGAATTGAGCGTAGGCGAATACGAACTCCAGCCATAACCAAGCCGTTTGTATCCCCCGCAGCTTTTGGCAGCCATCTCACCCAAAACCACCTGATCACACCTCAGTGCCATGATTCTCTTTTCATGAGGTTGGGTAACCTTTATAAATTCCGGGCCCAATTCGACCGAAAAATAGGCCCGTCACCCCGAAATACGTTTGTCTTACACTCTCATCATCGCAACGTATTTATACAATTACTGTTGTATAAAGTTGGTTAGTTTTTCAGAGCGGATTTAGGAAGAAGCGGATTGCGGCAAGGGTCTGAAGTAATAGATTACAGGTGCCGTTTCGGATTATAACGTTGGCTCCTGATTTAGGCGATCTGGCATGTCAACCTCCGGACCAATCAATTCAAAACGAGACCAGCTAAAAAAAATAGCTGCCGATCAGTACGGCTATTTCACTGCCAATCAGGCGACCAAAAACGGCTATTCAGCGGCGCATCATTCCTATCACATCAAACGCCGAAACTGGATTAGAATCGAAAACGGTCTGTTCCGTCTGCCCGGCTATGTCGATTCCCTTGAGTCGGATTTTGCCCGTTGGTATCTCTGGAGTCGGAATCAAAACGGCCAACCTCAGGGGGTGGTCAGTCACCAGAGCGCCCTAATGCTCCGGGGATTGGGCGATCACGATCCCGGCAACGTCCATCTGACCGTGCCGGCGACTTTTGCCAAAAAATTTCAGCCGGGCGTCGTGGTGCACAAGGCGTCCTTGACTCTGTCCGCGATCGAATCCCGAACCGGTTATTTAGTTACGCGCCTGCCCAGAACCTTGGCGGATCTGCGGCCCGTCTTGGAAGAAACGGGAACCTGGAGACTGACGCTGGAGAAGGCCCTGACGGCGGGCATGCTATCCGGCGAAGAAGCCCTGGCGTTGGGCCATGAATCAAAGCAAATCCCCCAACCCGCACCGGTCGAACCGGAGGCGACGGCCGCCCCGGTAGATACGGCGAACGGGGCAATTTCTCCGGTCTCGACCCAGGCCGAAACCTGGCTGGCCGGGGCTGAGGTGGATAACGACGATTCCCAAGGCGAGCGCCAACTTTCGGGGCTGATGCGAGAAAAGGTGTATCGGATGATCTTCCAACAGACGCATGAAGGGGGGCCGGCCGGGCGCCGGGCACAGGCGGGATTCACGCTGGTCGAACTGCTGGTAGTGGTCGCAATCATCGGCCTGTTGGCGTCATTGCTTCTGCCGACGCTGGAGCTGGCGCTGGATTCCGGGCGGAGCGCGGCCTGCGCTTCGAACCTGCGCCAGATCGGATTGGGCTCGGCGCAGTACGAATCCGATTTCGGCCGGTTCTATTGGGCCAGTTTCGCCCCCCGGGCCAATACCATGAGCGGGAAGAGCTGGGATAAACTGTTGGTCGACAGCGCTGCCCTTACCACGCAGACCTTGCGCTGTCCGACGGACAAATACCCGCGCACCTACAGCCCGGCCCGCAGCTATTGGTGCAACGGACCGTTCACCAGCAATACCCCGGACGCGGCCAGCCCGCTGGGCAAGGCCACGGCCGCGATCGCCGCCCCGTCCACCAAAGTTCTGCAGTTCTGCCATCCCTATGTGAGCAGCTTTTACAAATACGACTACAATCTATCGCGAAACGGCCCCACCAAGCATTGGTTGATGGAAAATCCCTTCGGGCACGGCCGAGGCGGTTTCACCAACCTGCTCTATTGCGACTCGCATCAAGGGCGCAAAACGTTGCCGCAATTCGATTGGACCTACCCGAATACCGACTGGGATATCGCTCAATAGCCAAAAGAAAGGACTCCCCATGAAGCCGAAAATGTTCTCCTGGACGGCGCTGGCCGTAAGTTTGGCCGGGTGGCTGGCGATTGGCGCCGCCGGCGAAGCGCCAAACGAAACCGGAAACGCGGTCGTCGTTGACTTCACGCATTCCGTGGCCCCGGCAGGTTGGGGCAAGACCAAGGTCTTGACGACCGTCCCGGGGGAAGACGGCTTGCAGCTTCAGGGCCAGGGTTGGGATTCGCGCATGTTTCTGACGCTCACGCTGGAACCCGGGCGCTACCAGGCGAGCGCCACGGGCAAAATGGACACGCCCATCGCCGGCGAGACGCACGGCCTGTATGTCAAACTGGCCGACAGCCTGACCGGCCCTCCGCCCTTTTGCGTCCTGAATCTCTGCGGCGGGGAGTGGCGCACCAACCGCCGGGAATTTACCGTCGCGCAAAAGAAAAAAATCTATCTGATCGTGCACCTGGAAGCTCCCGGCCAGACCGCGGCCCGGCTCAAGGAGATCCGAATCGAGCCGGTCGCCGCACCGGTCGCGGCGGACGCTCCGGCAGTGGCCGAGCTTGAGGCCCAACGTCCCAGCCCGGCCATCGTCCGCGGCTGCACCTTCCCCGGCGGAGACGAAAAGGGCTTCGCCGTGCTGAAATCCTGGCACGCCAACGTGGTCCGCAAATGGATGCCGCTCAAGCCCAGCCGGTACGTCGCCGGCCTGGCCGAATACGATCCGGCGGCCTGGGACAGCCAAATGGCCAAGGTCGAAGAGTATCTGGCCCAGGCGCGCCAGGCGCTTCAGAAGGCTAAAACGCTAAATCCTTCAAAAGA
>CAYMGG010000151.1:0-13736 GCA_964389915.1 uncultured Planctomycetaceae bacterium | reverse complement strand
GGCTCTCAGGCGTTCCCAGGGAACCGCGCCGTCCGGAATCAGGACCGGCGCATAATTCCAGGTTCCCCGCTCCCCGTCGTCCACCTGGTCGTGAACAAAACCTCGTCCCTTGAGCCAGGTCAGCGCGTGTTCGGCGTGCAGCTTGTCGTAACACAGCTGGAAGCCGGAAAGCTGCTCATCCGCATCCAGCCAGACGATCAGGTCGAAAAACTCGTCGGCAAACCAGCGACGGATGAATGCTCCGTCCTTTTCGACATTCTTCCATTCGCGCAGCATGCTCAGCCCGTCACGATGCCGGACTTTACGCCGCAGGCCCGGCAGCTGCCGTCCGCGCCCAGGCCGCGGGCGTCGATCCGATAGCCCTGGCGCTTGACCAGCGGCTGGCCGCAGCCGACGCAACGGGTGTCCGAGCCGTCGGCGGTCAGCACATTGCCGACATAAACGTGGCGCAGGTGTCGGCCGAAAATCTCGCGCGCTTGCAGCAGTTCGTCGGCCGTGGTCGGCCGCGTCTGGTGCTGATAGCGCGGCGTATAGGCCGAAAGATGCGCGGGGATCTCGGCTCCGCAGTTTTCGGCCACCCATTGGGCCAGGGCGTTTAGCTCCTGCGGGTCGTCGTTCTCCCCCGGAATCAGGAGCGTGGTCACTTCCACCAAACTCTGACTCGCCGCCAGTTTGATCGCGGCCAGGACCGGCGCTAAACTGCCGCCGCAAAGTCTTTGATAAAAGTCCTCGTTGAAAGCCTTCAGGTCGATATTGAGCGCGTCGACCAAGGGCAGCAATTCGGCCAGGGGCTCGGGATTGATGAACCCGTTGGTCACGAGCACGTTTTTCAGGCCGGCGCGCTTCACCTCGCGGCAGCAGTCGCGCACGAACTCCCAGCCGATCAGCGGCTCATTATAGGTATAGGCCACGCCGACCGAACCGTCCGCACCGGCCCGGCGGGCCACCTCGACCGGCGTCAGGTTCTGGGCCGGAACCTCCTGCTGCGAGATCTGCCAGTTCTGGCAGAAACGGCAACGGAAATTGCAGCCCCACGAACCGATCGAAAATATCCGGCCGCCGGGCATGAAATGGTAGAGCGGCTTCTTTTCAATCGGATCGAGCGCGGCCGAGGTGATCTGGCCGTAGGTCAGGGCGCGCAACTGACCGCCCCGGTTTTCGCGCGCGCCGCACCGGCCGCGCTGGCCGGCGGCGATCCGGCAACCGTGCGGACAGAGGCGGCAGACGACCGCTCCGTCGGCTTGGGCCTCTCCCCATTCGGCCTGCATCACCCACCCTTGCCCGGCTTGAGCAGCACCCGTTCGTGCTTTTCGGCCGCGATCCGGCGCAGTTCCTCCAACTCGTCAACCGTAAACCGTTGCCGGCCGGCCGCCGCGGCGTCCAAGACCTCCTCGATTTCATATTGTTGCAGAATCCACAGCCCGCCCGGCTCCAGTGCCTCGGCCATCTCGCCCAGGGTCGGCGCGTCGATGAAGGCCGGGCAAAGCGTGGTGTGGTACTCGCGTTCCAGACCGCTAGCGGTGGCTAAGGCGAAACTCTGGCGTACCGCCTTCACCCGCGCCTGGGGGATGTCAACCGCCACCAGCCGGACCAGTCGCTCGTCCAATGGGGCTTTGTAATCCAGGCACAGGCACTCGATCAACTCTTCGGCCAGCAGCTTTTCGAGCACTTCCGGCCGGGTGCCGTTGGTTTCGAGCTTGACCGGCAGTTCCATTTCTTTCAGCCGGCGCAACAGGTCGGGCAAGCTCGGTTGCAAGGTCGGCTCGCCGCCCGTGATCGTCACTCCGTCGAGCCAATCTGCCTGGCGCTTGAGCCCGGCGAAAACTTCTTCCTCCGGGATCGACGGCAACTGATCCGGGTTCTGCACGAAACGCCAGCCGTGGCAATAGGCGCAACGCCAATTGCAGCCGGCCGTGAAGATGACCGCCGAAACCCGTCCCTCCCATTCCGAGAGGCTGTTGGGCAGAAAGCCCCGGATGTCCACCGTGGCCCGGTCGGTCTCGGCCGCCGGCATCAGACCGTGATTCCGCCGCGCCGCAGGCGCTCCAACTCGACCAGGGCCGCGTCGCCCCAGGCCATGAGCTGCTGACCGGCCGGATCTTCGCGGGTGATGGCGTTCAGGTTGGCCGAGCCGCAGTGGTTGCAGCCGCTGTTCAGGCCGGAACTGACCTTGTGGCAGACCTTGCAGATGGTGAACTCCGGCGAGATGGTCAGCTGGGCGGCGCGGGTCTTTTCGAAGGTCTTGCGCACCAGGCTGGCGATGGCTCCGGCCGAGGGGCGGCTCTCGCCCACGAAGGCGTGGATGATCGCGCCCGACTCGATCAGGCTGTGGAACTTGGCCTGCCGCTGGATGCGGGTCAGCAGGTCGACGTCCGCGTCCGGCCGCAGGTGGATGGAATTGGTGTAGTAAATCTCGTCCAGGCTGTGGTCGCCGCGGGTGAAGTCGGCGGCCTCGGAATAGCGCTTGAGGTCGATCTTGGCCAGCCGGCGGGCGGCGCTTTCGGCCGGGCTCTCTTCGATCGTGAACTTGAGTCCGTGCTTGCGCCCCATCTCCTTGACCGCAAAATAGAGGTGGCTGATGACCTTCAGGCCCAGGCGCAGGGCGTCGTCGTCCTCGTGCAGTTCCTTGCCGAACAGGAACTGGAGCGCTTCGTTCAGGCCGATCACGCCTACGATGTAGGTGCTGGCGTCCAGGTCGATGTAGGGCCGGCCGTCGGCGGCGATCTTGCCGACCTGCCAGAGCGGCATGCTCGGCCCGCTCATCAGGGTTTTGGCGAAGAGCTTCTTTTGCAGGTGGGCCTTGACGCAGATGTCCAGCGAACGCTCCAGTTCCAGGCAGAACTTTTCAAAGTTGCCCCGGCCGGCGCGGTAGGCGCACTGCGGCAGATTGATGGTGACGTTCTGGAAGCCGCAGAAACGCATGCTCTCCGGGTGGCGGATCATGTAGGTGTCGTCGATGGTGGTGCGCAGACGGCAGCAGGCCGAGAGGGTGACCTCGTCGCGGTCGAAGATGAAGTAGGGGGTGCCGTTCTTGGCCGCGATCTCGCAGGCGTAGTTGTAGATCTCGTACTGCTTGGGATCGGCGAAGGTCTCGTGGTTGATGTGGAAGTCGCACTTGGGGAAGGCGAAGATGTGGCCGTACTGGTCGCCGGCGGCCCAGACGTCGAGCATGGCCTTGGTGAAGCGGGTGGCCGCGTCGCTGAACGAGCCGTAGGTCCGGTCCAGGTATTTGCCGCTGGGGCCGATGGCCGGGATGTCCTTCAGGTAACCGGGGATGCCGGTGTGGATGTTGAAGTCGAGGAAGAGCGTCTGCCCGCCGCGCGAGAAGGCGTTCTGGCTGGAGGAGAAGATGAGGTGCTGGGCCTCCTGCTTCATTTCCGCGTCGGACATGCCTTCGACGTAGGGGGCGTACATGATGTTGATATAGGCCACGCCCAGGGCGCCGGCGTAATAGGCCTGCATGCTGGCCAGGAAGGTGTTCAGGTGGCCAGTCAGGGTGCGGGCGTGCTTGGCCGGGGCGGAACTGGTGTCCAGGTTCTCCAGTTGCAGGCCGTACTTCTTGAGGTACTCGAGCGAGTGCGAGGAGCAGTAGACGCGGGTCGGATAGCCCAGGTCGTGCAGGTGGACCATGCCGTTGCGGTGGGCGTCGGCGACCTCTTCGGTGAAGACCTCCTGCAAGGCGTACTGCTTGAGTACGGTCTCGGCGATGGCCAGGTTGATCGCCTCCGGATTGTTGGCGGCGATGTTGGAGTTTTCCTTGCTCTTGGAGAGAATCAGGCGCTCGATGTCGTACTTGGGCAGACCGATGACCGCCTGGCGGGCCAGGGTGGTCTGGTGGCCGCGCTCGAAGAGCTCGTTGTCGACCAGCTCCCGGATCAGGGCCGAGGAGATGCGGGTAAGCCCCGAGTTGAGCACGCGCTTCTCGACGGCCTTGGCCACGCTGATGGCCTCTTCGTCGGCCAGGCCCGCTTCGCGGGTCAGGGCTTCGGCGATGCGACCGCGGTCCCAGGCGAAATACTCCGCCTGGCTGCCCGGATCGACCAGCAGGTGGATGTCGGTGGAGTCCGACTCGCCGCTGGAGTCCTTGCGCACGCGCATCTGCTCGCGCTGTTCGCCGCGCTTCTGGCGGTAGAGGATGAAGGCCTTGACCGTGCGGGCGTGGCCCGTCTCGATCAGGACCTTTTCGACCATGTCCTGGATCTCTTCGATGCCCGGAATCTCGCCCTCGGCGCAGTTGCGCTCCAGGAACATCTCCACCACTCCGGCCAGTTCGCCGGACAACCGCCGGTCCTCACCCCCCACGGCCCGGGCCGCGGCGAAAATGGCCTCGGCGATCTTCTCGCGATCGAAATCGACGACCCGCCCGTCCCGTTTACGCGCCTGCTTGACTTTGCCCATCTCTCCCCCCTTGTCCGGAGATGTTTTTGATTTCCGCCAAAAATTCGTCTACAGCTTTAAATTCGCGATATACGGAGGCGAAGCGGACGTAAGCGACCTCGTCCACATCGCGCAGGCGGCGCATGACGATCTCGCCGACTTCGCGGGTGGGAATTTCCCGCTCGAACCGCTCCAGGGCCTCGCTTTCGATCGCGTCAACCAACTCTTCGGCCCGTTCGCGGCTCACGGGGCGTTTCTCCAGCGCTTTGAGCACGCCGGCAAGGAGCTTGTTGCGATCGAAGGAAACCCTGACTCCGTTTTTCTTTACCACCCGCAAGGGCAGATCTTCCAGCCGCTCATGGGTGGTGAACCGGCGACCGCATTCGAGGCATTCGCGCCGGCGCCGGATTACATTGCCATCATCCCCGCCCCGAGTGTCGACGACTCGGTCTTGGTCCTTTTTACAATACGGACAACGCATTGGGGCCCAACCTGTTTCGAATAAAAATCCGCGTCTAGCGCGACGCGGACCACTATTGCTAGCGTGTTAGGCTTTTATATGCGCTAGATATGGGAGGGTCAAGGCAAAAAGCCTTTCCGGCTCAACCTTCTCCGTTGCCATAATTTTCCATTGCCTCAAGTGCTTGGCGGCCAGAAAGTTCATCAAAGGCAGAAGCTGAGCTAGGATATGCCGAAAACTTTTTCACTCGCCGCGGCCAAGCAAAAAATTAGAAAAATCGGACGCGGTCAAAAAGCGAATATAGACTTGTATGGCAACAGGTTATATATATCATAGAAATTGGCCGCGGGGAAGATCGAAAGCCGGACCGGGGCCGCGTTTTTTCAACTTCACCTAACTTGCGCCGACACAAGCTATTAGGCAGCAGACTAATGCCGCGAATAATTTTTACCTCGGCCACCGCGCCCCTGCCCAGTGCGCTCAGTTGCCTCTGGCTGGGGGGGACTGAGGCGGATTTGGCCGGCTTCGAAACCGCAGCCGGTTTGCCGGCCAAGCCGGACGCAGAATTTCCGCGGGCCAGATTCGGGCAGTTACGAGGGGCGGGGGGGGAAGTGGTCGACGAGGTCGTGTTGCTGGCCCCGCGGCCGGGAACGCGGGTCATCACCGCGCACGGGGGGGCGGTCTCGCTGGAGGCGATCAGTCAATGCCTGGCCGGCTATGGCGCGGTCGAGGTGAGCGTGAGCGAATACGCCGCAGAGCAGGGCGGGCTGCCCTATGCGCCTGGGGCTGGTCCGATCGAACTCGCGGCCGACTTGTTGATGCCGGATTGCCGTACCGAAACGCAGGCCGCGCTGCTTCTGACCTCGCGGGCCGAATTGCCTGGCGAATTGCGTGAATTGCGCGAACTGGCGCGGGCGGGTTTTGCCGGGGCGGCGGAGAGCCGCTTTCGGGAGCGGCTGGGCGAGTTGCAAGCGCGCGGGATAATCGCAGCCCGGCTGCTGACCGCAGCCGATCTGGTGATTGTCGGGCCGGTCAATGCGGGCAAGAGCACGTTTTTCAACCTGCTGCTTGACGACGAGCGGGCCCAAGCCTCGCCGCTGGCAGGCTATACCCGCGATCCAGTGGTGGAGTGGCTCGACTTGGGCGGCCGGCCGGTCCGACTGCACGACACGGCCGGCTGGCGGCCGCCGGCCGAAGCCGTCGAGGGCGCGGCGCAGGATCTGGCGCGCGTTGCGTTGGGCCGGGCGGAACTGATTGTCATCCTGCTGGACGGCTCGCGGGCTTGGAGCCGGATCGAGGCGGAAGTCGGGGTGGCTGTCCGAGAAAGGTTGACAAAAAATGAATCGAGTTTACACTGCTCGGTCGTAGTCATTCTCAACCAGGCGGATAAACCGGCGGCGATGACCGTTACGGAAGTGCAGGCGGTTTGGCCGGATTGGCCCTGCCGGAGTTTTTCCTGCCTGACCGGCCGCAGCGAACAGGCCCGCCGTCTGCTGGGCGAATTTTTCGGCCTGACTTGGGACGGCCGAGCCGCGCCGTTTAGCGCGCCGCAGCGGGCGGGGCTGGAGCGCTTGGCCGAAATTCCGCCGGCCGGGGCGGAAACGGCGGCGGTGTTCGCCGAATTGCTCGGCGAATAGCCCCAAACCTTCGTGGCGAGGAGACCCCGAGTGTCCAGAAAAACGATCGCCGAGCCGGCGCGGCAATTGCCGGTCAAGGGTGAATTCGATGTCGTCGTGGTCGGCGGCGGGATTGCCGGCGTGGCCGCCGCTTTGGCCGCCGCCCGGGCGGGCGCGTCCACTGCGCTGCTGGAGAAGGAATTCGGCCTGGGCGGGCTGGCGACGCTCGGCAATGTGGTCATTTACCTGCCCCTCTGCGACGGCCGGGGCACGCAGGTCAGCAAAGGTTTGGCCGAAGAGTTGCTCAAACTCTCCTGGCAGGGCGGTTCGGCCGCCGTGGCCCCTGGAGCCCGGCCTTTCCCCGCCTGTTGGCAGCCGGGCGGTGATAAAAAGAAACGGGCTACCGAGCGCTACCAGGTCGCCTTCAACCCGGCCGAATACGCTCTGGCCATGGAGCAGGCGTTACTCAAGGCCGGAGTCAAGCTGCTGTACGATACGCGCTTCTGCGCGGTGGCCAAAAAAGGCAGGCGGATCGAAGCGGTCATTGTCGAGAACAAGGGCGGGCGTTCGGCCCTCGGCGCGCGGACCGTGATCGACGCCTCGGGCGACGCCGACGTCTGCGCCGCCGCGGACGAAACGCTCGATTCCTGCCCCCTCAACGTGGCCTGCGGCTGGTTCTATTATCTGGACGAGAACCGCAAGGTCGAGCTGGCCCCGCTGACCGAACCCTTCGACGTGCGCTACGAAAAGCTGCTCAAAGGCGTGAAACGCGGTTATCGCGGCGACGACGGCGACGAGGTTACGGCCATGCATCTGGCCAGCAATCGGCTGATGATGAAACGTCTGGAGCAGTTGCGCAAAGAGCGAAAAAATCCCCAACTCTACATGCTGCGCCCGCCGTCGATCCCGTCCTTCCGTACCACCCGGCGGCTGGTCGGCCCCTACGAACTGCGGGAGCAGGACGACCGCGTCTACTTCCCGGACACGGTGGGGATGATCGGCCACTGGCGGTTGCGCGGTCCGATCTACTGCATCCCTTACCGGTCGTTGTATGCGGCCAAGACCGAGAATCTGATAACCGCCGGCCGGTGCATGTCGGCGGCGCGGGACGCCTGGGACATGACCCGGGTGATCCCGGCCTGCGCGGTCACGGGCGAGGCGGCGGGCGTAGCCGCGGCCCTGGCCGCGCCCCGGCGGAAGGCTTTCGCCAAAATCGACGTGACGGAATTGCGCCGCCGGCTTAAACTGAAGCGCGTTCTCCTGGACCCCAAACTGGTCGCCCGCGTCGGCGAGGTGCGCGACGAGGGCAATACGCCGGCCTGGCACTGATCCCGGCGGACGGGCTTTCGCAAGAAAAGAGACCTTGATGGCCACCAAGCTTTACGATGCCTCCTGGGTTGCCGAGACGATCGACCGGCTGGCCGACGAGATTCTGGCCAACCGCATGCCCGGCGCGCCGCGGGCGGTCATCGGCGTGCGCACCCGCGGGGCGGTGATCGCCGAGCGCCTGGCCCGGCGGCTGGGCGAACTCGGGCAGCTGCCGCTCCTGGGCTTTCTGGACGCGACCTTCTTCCGCGACGACCTCCATACCGGGGCGGGACTGAAGGCGGTCAAGGCCACCGAGATCGCCTTCGACCTGAACGGCAAGGCGGTCATCCTGGTCGACGACGTGCTGGCCACCGGCCGCACCGTGCGCGCGGCCATCGACGCCCTCTTCAGCTTCGGCCGGCCGGCCTGCGTGCGCCTCTGCGCCATGCTCGACCGGGGCGGGCGGGAACTGCCGATCCAGCCCGACTTCACCGGGGCGCGGGTGGACGTGCCCAAGGGCGGATTCGTGCGGCTGCGGCTGACGGAATCGGACAAACGCGACGCGGTCTATGTGGTGGGACCGGGTGACGAGGAGCCGGAATGAACTGGACGCGCAAGCATCTTTTGGGTCTGGAGGAACTGTCGGCCGAGGAGATCGGCTTCATCCTCGACACCGCCGACCGTTTTAAGGAGGTCTCGACCCGTTCGATCAAGAAACTGCCCGCCCTTCAAGGGCGGACGGTGGTCAACATGTTCTACGAGCCGTCCACCCGCACCAATCTTTCCTTCCAGCTTGCCGCCCGCCGCCTCTCGGCCGACGTCCTGGCCTTCTCCAAGAGCGGGACGTCCGTCTCCAAGGGCGAGACCCTGGTCGACACGGCCCGCAACATCGAGGCCATGGGCGTGGACATCATGATCCTGCGCCACTCGGCCGCCGGCTCGGCCGACCTTTTGGCCCGCAGTGTCGCCTGCCGGGTGGTCAATGCCGGCGACGGGCAGCACGAGCATCCGACCCAGGCCCTGCTGGATCTGTACACCATCCGCGAGGTCAAGGGCCGGATCGAAGGGCTGAAGGTGGCCATCGTCGGCGACATCGCCCACAGCCGGGTGGCCCGCAGCAACATCTGGGGCCTGACCAAGCTGGGGGCCAAGGTGATCGTGGTGGGGCCGCCGACCCTGATTCCGCCGGCCATCGAGCGGATGGGGGTGGAGGTCTGCCACGACATGGACCGGGCGATCCGCGAATGCGACGTGCTCAACATGCTGCGCATCCAGTTCGAGCGCCAGGGCGGGCAGAATCCCTTCCCCAGCGTGCGGGAATATATCCGCCTCTTCGGCCTAACGGCCGAGCGGCTGGCCAAGGGCCGGCCGGACCTGACGGTCATGCACCCGGGGCCGGTCAACCGCGGGATCGAGATCTCGCCCGAGGTCGCCGACGGCCCGCAGAGCGTGATCCTGCGCCAGGTGGCCAACGGCCTGGCCGTGCGCATGGCCGCGCTCTTTCTGGTGGCCGGGGTGGAATGAGGAGGGGGCGATGCCGGGGGCGAAAATCTCCCATGATCGCGCCGAAGAGTCGGAATTGGCCAAGGCGCGCTGGTTTCAATCTTTGTCCGTCGAAGAACGCATGGAAAGATTGTGCGAATTCACGGATCTGGCCTTGGAACTGAACCCCCGGCTGCTGGAAATCAAACGTGCTCAACCGGCTGGAAAGCGTGCTCGCGTCATTAGCCTCCCATCAAGTTAGGTACGTGGTGATCGGGGGGATCGCCGCCAGTATCCACGGCGTGCCGCACGCGACGTTCGATTTGGATATCTTGATCGACGCGACGGAGGATAATTCCGCACGCCTGCTGGCGGCGTTGGCCGAGGCCGGATTGGACACCGCGGCGTTGATCAGTCCGGCGGAGGTGTTGGCCAACGAGATCACGATTTTCAACGACCTGATCCGGATTGACGTGCAGATCTGGACTCCGGGGCTCGATTTTGCCGGAGCCTGGGCCAGAAGAGAGGACCGTACGTATCGCGGGCAGGTTCTGTCGCTGGTCTGCCGGCAGGATTTGATCGCGGCCAAGAAGGCGGCCGGGCGGCCGGTGGATTTGGCCGACGTCCGCCAATTGGAATCGACCGAAAGCTAGGACAGCCCAAAAAAAAGGTACCAGGCCAAATGTCTAATCTCCTCATTTCCGGCGGCACGGTGCTCGATCCGGGGCAGAATCTCAATGGGCCGGCCGATGTGCTCATTCTCGGCGGGCGAGTGGCCTTTGTCGGCCCGGCCGGGACGGTGCCGGCCGCGCCCGAGGCCGTGCGGCTCGACGCCGCCGGGTTGATCGTCACCCCGGGCCTGATCGACATGCACGTCCATTTCCGCGAGCCGGGCATGGAAGAGGAGGAGACCATCTCCTCGGGCGCGGCCGCGGCCGTGGCCGGCGGCTTCACCTCCGTGGCCTGCATGCCCAACACCGAGCCGGCCCTCGACACCGAAGCCGACATGAACTACGTCTACCAGGAGGCCGCCCGCACCGGCCTGGCCAACGTCTATCCCGTGGGGGCCATCACCGCCGGGCGCAAGGGCGAGGAGCTGGCCGAACTGGGGCAGATGGCGCGGGGCGGGGCGGTGGCCTTCAGCGACGACGGCGCGGCCGTGCCCACCGCCGGCCTGCTGGCCCGGGCCCTCTCCTACGCCAAGATGTTCGACAAGCCGATCCTGGAGCACTGCGAGGACCGGTCGCTGGCCGGCGAGGGGGCGATGAACCGCGGCTATATGGCCACGGCCCTGGGCCTGCCCGGCATTCCCGCCGAGGCCGAGGAGATCGTGGTCGCCCGCGACGTGGCCCTGGCGCGCCTGACCGGCGGCCGGCTGCACATCCAACACGTCTCCACCCGCGGCAGCGTGGATCTCATCCGCCGGGCCAAGGCCGAAGGCCTCAAGGTCACGGCCGAAGTCGCCCCGCACCATCTGGCCTTGACCGAAGAGGTGGTGCGCGAGTACGACCCGGTCTACAAGGTCAACCCGCCCCTGCGGGCGCGGGAGGACGTCGAAGCCTGCATCGCCGGCCTGCTGGACGGCACGATCGACGTGATCGCCTCGGACCACGCCCCGCACCTGGCCGAGGAGAAGGAACTGGAGTTCATCTACGCCCCCTGCGGCGTGATCGGCCTGGAGACCACGGTCGGCGTGCTGCTTACCGAACTGGTCCACACGGGGCGGGCGACGCTGGCGCAGCTTCTGCCCGCGCTCACCAGCGCGCCGGCCCGAATCCTGGGGTTGGAGCAGGGAGCGCTCAAGGTCGGCGCGCCGGGCGACGTGACCCTGCTCGATCCGGCGCGCGAATGGCGGGTGGACGCGGCCAAGTTCCGCTCCAAGTCGCGCAACTGCCCCTTCCAGGGCCGGACGCTCAAAGGTCTGGCCGTGGCCACGGTGGTCAGCGGCCGGGTAGTGTTCCGGAGCGGGAATGCGGCTAAATCATAATTCACATATCAACAATCATAAATCATAGATTCGGCCTATCCTGCCGGTGCGATTTATGATTTTTGAATTATGATTTTTGAATTATGATTTTTGAATTATGATTGATGATTTATGATTCGATGGTGGTTCCGAGAAGAAGAGGGGTATCATGCCGGAAAAGCGACCAGCACCCCGCCGGGGGCCAACCGGCAAACCCGGGCCTGCACGCCGGAAATCCGGCGCAACCCGCAAATCCAAGACCATTCGTCCCTCGGCACCGGTCATCCCCGAGCAGGCCAAATGGGAACGCCGGGAGCTGATCAAGCAGGTCGTCTATGTCGTCATCATCTTGGCGGCCGTTTATTTTCTCTACGGTCAGGCCAAGGTGCGCATGGCCATCGGCAAATCCAACAGCGCCATGAAACTGCTGGGCAACAAGGAAACCGAGAAGGCCATCGGCATGCTCGAAGAAGCGCTGGCGGCGGTGGACCGGCGTGGCGAGCTGGGCAAGGAGATCTCCAACAACCTGGGCATGGCCTATTTGCGGCGCGGCGATGAATTTGAAAAAGATAATCAGCCGGCCGAAGCGCTCAAATACTATCTGAAGGCCATCGACTACAGCTCCAATCTGGCCAACAACGGCGAGACGCACACCAAGGCCGCGTACTGCTATTTCCGCACCGGCGACAAGTCCAGCGCCAAGGCCTACGCCGACATGGCGCTGGAGAAGAACCCCAATAACGGCATGGCCAAGACGTTGGCCAACAATCTCAAGATCAAATAAACGGCCGGTCCCGTCCCTCCGGCCGTTCTGACGGGCGAAGAAATGGAACTCAGCGATCGGGAGGCCGTGATCCGGGCTGTGGCCGGGGATCGCACGGCTTTCGACGTTTTGACCGGGCGGTACGCGGGGCTGCTGGCCGGCCTGGCCTATACCCGGCTGGGCGAGGTCGAGGCCGCGCGCGACGCCGCGCAGGACGCGCTCCTGGCCGCCTACGAGCAGCTCGACGAACTGGCTGATCCGGCCGCGTTCGGCCCATGGCTCAAGGGAATACTGGTCAACCAGTGCGCCCTGCGGCTGCGGGGCGACACCCGGCGGCGGACGCGCGACCAGACCGCCAGCGCGCGCTGGTTGGCCGAGCGGGAGCCCGCCCCGACGGCGGGCGAGGTTTTGGCCGAGGATGAACGGAGGCGGAAATTGCGTTCCGCCATCGCCGAACTGCCCGAAGCCGAACGCGAGATCGTGACCCTGCGCTATCTGGGCGGAGCCGGTCGGCGCGAAGCCGCGGGACTTTTGGGCATTACCGTCGAAGCGGCCGACAAGCGCCTGCAACGAGCGCTGGAAAAACTGCGCGAAAACCTGCTCGCTCAGGAATGAATTACCACTTCAGTGGATACTTATTCCGGGGGACTTTTTTTTGCAAAGAAGGTTCCCCGGACCCCGCAAAAAATTCTCACCCGGCTTAGCCTGCGCCAGCGTTCAGATGGATGAATTCACGGTTTTCAATCATCCCATGATGTTTCCCGGGCAGGTGCAGAGCACGGGCGCATGACGTTGATGATATCCCTCGGAGCGCTCGAAACGGCGCAGCTGGGATAAAGTTTTTTGAAGGGGTGGGGGGGAGCTTTTTTTCACAAAGTTCCCCCCCGAAAACGCGGCAATTTTTGCAGCCATGATTAGACAATCACTCTTTTGTGTAATATAATAAAACACGGTGCTGAAATAATGGCTTTAAGCTCAGGAGACGCCCCATGCCTGGTTTATCCCGACGCGAACTTTTAGAACTGCTGGGCGGGTTGGGGGTGAACCTGGTGGCCGGTTCGGCCTTGGCCGGTAGTTGCGGCGCGCCGCCTCCGGCCAAGCAGCAACACTGGAAGGCGGCCGAAAGCTTTCCGCCTCTGCCGCTGCCCGCCACGCCGCTTAGGCGCAGTGAGAAGAAGCGCCCGCCCTCGCCGCCGGCTCTGATGGGCAAGCTTCAGTACGGCCAGACCGTGACCGCCACCGACGCCAACGGCCGGCGCTACACCTACAGCGACTGGACCACCGATCCGGCCGACGCCAAGAACCTGATGCAATTGGCCAACCGGCAACTGGGCGTGAATTATCGCGCCGAAGACACCTCGTTCGGCAAATTCTCCTTCAAGCCGCAGGAACTGCCCCTATTGTATCTGACCGGGCACGAGGGGTTCGAATTCACCGAACAGCAGCGCAAGATGACCTCGGCCTACCTGCACGACGGCGGTTTTCTCTTCGGCGACGCCTGTTGCGGCATGCCAGCCTATCGCGAAGCCTTCCTGCGCGAGATCAACCTGATTTTTCCTGATCGGAAGCTCAAGATCCTCGCCGGGGACCATCCGCTCTATACCGCCTTTCACGCCATCGCCAAGCTGGGCTATTGGGACGAAGAGCACAAGGCATTCGAGGCGCCGCCCGTGCTGGAGGGGGTGACCATCGGCTGCCGCGAGGCGGTCGTCCTCAGTCAGTACGACCTCTCCTGCGGTTGGGACGGGCATTTCCACGAACGGG